>WHTB01000342.1 GCA_009379735.1 Propionibacteriales bacterium | reverse complement strand
TCTGACCTGCAGCCGCGCCGTCCGGCGTACGTCCGGCCCGAGCCGCTGACCGTCGGCGTCGACATCGGCGGCACCAAGGTTCTCGCCGGTCTGGTCGACGCGCACGGCGCCGTACGGGCGCGACTGCAGCGCGATACCCCGAGCAAGAGCCCGCGGGCGGTCGAGGACACGATCGTCGACCTGGTGCGGCTGCTGTCCGTCGACCACCGGGTGGCCGCGGTCGGGATCGGGGCGGCCGGGTTCGTCGACGCGTCACGCTCCTCGGTGCTGTTCTCCCCACACCTGGCCTGGCGCAACGAGCCGCTGCGCGACGCGCTGATCGGCCGGCTGCGGAGGCCGATCGTGGTGGACAACGACGCCAACGCGGCGGCCTGGGCGGAGTCGCGCTTCGGCGCCGGCCGTGACCGGCAGCAGGTGCTCTGCCTGACGCTTGGCACCGGGATCGGCGGAGCGCTGGTGATGGACGGCCGGGTCTACCGCGGCGAGAACGGCATGGCGGGGGAGTTCGGGCACATGCAGGTCGTGCCCGACGGTCACCGCTGTCCGTGCGGCAACCGAGGCTGCTGGGAGCAGTACGCCAGCGGCAACGCGCTGGTTCGTGAGGCGCGCGAGCTGATCGTCGCCGACTCGCCGGTGGCGCACAACCTGCGCGACCTGGTCGACGGCGACCCGAGCCGGCTGACCGGTCCGCTGATCACCGAGGCCGCGCAGGCCGGCGACCCGACCGCGGTCGAGCTGCTGGCCGAGGTCGGGCGCTGGCTCGGCGTCGGTCTGGCCGGCATGGCCGCCGCCTTCGACCCGGGGATCATCATCGTCGGTGGGGGAGTGTCGGCGGCTGGTGACCTGCTGCTGACACCGACCCGGGAAGCGTTCCGGCGCACCCTGACCGGTCGCGGCTTCCGGGTCGAGCCGGAGATCGTCGGGGCGCACCTCGGGCCGGATGCCGGCTTCATCGGTGCGGCCGACCTGGCCCGCTCGGCGGTACGACGGTCGCGACGAGGCCGGCGCCGGCGGGAGCGGGTGCGGCGTCGTCGTACCCGCCGACGCATCCAGCTGGGTGCCTGAGCCGGCGCTGGGCGGGCGAGCCGAGTCAGCGCTCGCGCGCGTGGGTCTCGACGGTGTCGGCGAGGACCTGCGAGAGCAGCTCCGTGACCGGCAGCCGGAGATCCTGCTGTCGGGCCGTGGCCACGGCGTCCCACAGGTCCTTGCGCCACGGGCGCGCGGAGACCGGCGTCCCGCCCTCGTCGTACGCGTGGACCATCTCGTCGAAGAAACCCCAGTTCTGCGTCACCCATGAGTCGCCGAGGCTGCTGCCGACCGCGGCCAGGACCGCGGACTCCGACACCCCGAACGCACCGGCGAGCTGCATCGCCTCGTGCGCCCCCGCCAAGGCGGCGAACAGCATCACCTGGTTGGCCAGCTTCACCGCCGCTCCCGCGCCCGCCGGCCCGAGATGGAGTACGTGCGTGCCGACTGCGTCGAGGACCGGCCGTACCCGCTCGAAGGCCGCAGCATCACCGCCCACCATCACGGTGAGGTCGCCGACCTCCGCTCGCTCAGCGCCGCCGCTGACCGGCGCATCGAGGACGTCGACGCCGCGCACGGCACCCGACTCGTGCCACGTGACGGCGGTCTTCGGCAGCACTGTGCTGTGCACCAGCACCGTGCTCCCCGGCGCCATCTCGGGCAGCAGCTCGGCAAGCACGTCGCCGACCGCGGTGTCGTCGGGCACGGCGATCCCGACAACCGGGCAGGCCGCGAGCGAGCCGACCGTGTCGGCCGCCGTCGCACCGGCGTCCACGCACGCGCCGACCCGAGCCCGGTCGGTGTCGAACACGACCACCGACCAGCCGTCGGCGAGCAGGGCGCGCACCATCGGATGACCGAGGTTGCCGAGGCCGACGAAGCCGACCGACGCAGACCGGTCGACCGGCGCGACAGTCATCCCGCGTAGCCGCCGAGGATCTGTGCGGACCGGCTGGACTGGCGCATCCGGCGTACGGAGTACAGCGCGAGCCCGGCGACCACCAGGGCCAGCGGCGGGAACACGAACACGCTCACACCACTGACCGCGAAGCCGAGCAGCGCGATGTTGCGCCAGCCACGCCGGTGCGCATCATGGGCCGACCGCGCCGCCCGCAGCTCCGGGGTCGACGGTGGCTCCGCAGGCACCGCGCTCGCCCGGCGGTCGGGCCGCAGCGCCAACCCCAGGGCAACGAGGGCCAGCACCGCGAACACCACGGCCAGCAGGGTGGACCCTTCGGTGAACCTCAACAGGGACAGCAACGCCAGACACGCGGCCGCGACAACGGGTCCGGGACGCACGCCGTTCATGCGATCAGCTGCCAGGTCGAGATCAGCCCGAGGACCGTGAGCAGCACCCCGGACACGATCACCCACCAACGCCCGGCCGTGGTGAGCCGGTACTGCGGCGGCAGCACGCGTCGCTCCGTCCACCCCAGAGCCAGGCAGAACACACCACTCATCAGCAACCCGCCGAGCACCGACGCCGGGGTCACGATCACCACCAGCTCGCCGATGGTCCACACCAGCGTGAGCGACGCGATCATCATGTACGTGTACATGTACGGGCGGACAGCTCGTTGGCCCGCCAGCCGCACCTTCCGGGAGACCGCTCCCAGGCTCTCGTACGCGGTGTAGCTGTACATCTCCCAGAACGCGTACAGCGAGCCGAAGAACGCGAAGAACACCGCCACGAAGTACAGGTACTGGAAGGTCGGGTGTACGGCGGTGAGGAACCCGGCCTGATGCGTCAGCGTCTGGTCATCGCTCGGGACGAGCCGTTCCTCCGAGAGCAACGACGCACCGTTGATCATGAACATCATCGCGAAGATGGGTGCCGCGTTGAGCACGACGGTCGCTCCCCGGCGGCGTGCTCGCTCGGCCGCCAGGTGAACGGTCGCCACCGGGATCTCGAGCTGCATCAGCAGTACGTCGCCGGGCGCAAGATCGCTGCACGCGGCGTCGACCTGTTCGGCTCCGACGTGGTCGTTGGCTCCCGGGCTGAGCACGATCATGTTTTCGCCAGCAGAGTCGACGAAGATCGTCGCCGTGCCGGTCGTGGAGCCGGCGGCACGGTGCACGTCGCGTACGTCGATGCCCTCATCCTCGAGCGCCGACACCAGCAGGTCGCCGACCTCGTCGGTCCCGCAGGCGCCGACCATGCGTACGCGGGCCCCTGCCCGTGCACATGCCACCGCCTGGTTGGCGCCCTTGCCGCCGGGCAGCCGACCGGCACTGCGGCCCGACACCGTTTCGCCGCGGCGCGGTAGGTGGGGCACCTCGGTCAGCAGGTCGACGTTGAGACTGCCGAGAACGGTCACGCCGCTCATCCGCGCCGTCCTCGGCCACGCCGCGGCGCGGTGGTTCCGCGACGTACCAGATGCACGTCGAGCAGCTCGCTGGCCAGCGACGCCTCGCCCCGGATCGCCGCGAGCAGCAGCTCGGCGGCGCGCCGACCGAGCTGCTGGATCGGCTGGTGGACCGTGGTCAGCGCCGGGCGGACGAACGACGCGAGGTGGATGTCGTCGAAGCCCACGACGCTGACGTTGCCGGGCACGTCGAGACCGACCTCGTCGAGCGCGTGGATGGCGCCGATCGCCATCAGGTCGTTGCCGCAGAACACCGCGGTGAACGCGCGCCGTCGCCGCCGCAGCGCCATCAGCGCGGCGTGGCCGCTCGCCTCGAGGAAGTCACCCTCCACGACCAGCGTTTCGTCGTAGGCCAGGTCGGCGTCCTCCAGAGCCTGGCGATAGCCGTCGTGACGGTCCTGGGCGACGGACAGCGCGACGGGTCCGCGGATGTGCGCGATGCGCTCGTGGCCGAGCTCGATCAGGTGCTCGGTGGCCAGCTGTCCACCTCGGCGGTGGTCGCTGCGTACCGTCGCCACGCTGTCGACCGCGGCGTCGCGGTCGACCGTCACGAGCGGCATCCCGCCGGCCGCGTGGGCGATGTCGGCGCTGGCTGCCAACCCGCCGACGAGTACGACGCCGTCGACC
>WHTB01000316.1 GCA_009379735.1 Propionibacteriales bacterium | reverse complement strand
CGCGGACACATGGACCATCGCGGGCGCGTCCAGCTCCACCAGCGCTTCGTACAAGGGGAACCAGTACTCGTCGGTCAGGGGCTTGGACGTCCAGTACCCGCCGGACGGGTCGGGGTTCAGGTTGCAGCCGACGAAGCCCAGGCCCTCCACACAGCGCCGCAGCTCCGCGACCGCGTCGTCGAGCGCGCCGTCGGCGGTCTGCGGCAGCTGGCAGACGCCGGCGAAGCTCTGCGGGAACAGGCCCACCACCCGGTGGACGAGGTCGTTGCAGGCCCGCGCCCAGGTGCGAGCGACGTCCGGGTCGGGCACGTGATGCTCCATGCCGGCGGCCCGGGGCGAGAACAGCATGAGGTCGCTGCCACGCTCACGCATCAGCTTCAGCTGGTTGTTCTCAATGCTGTCGCGCAGGGCGTCGTCGCTGATCTCGACCGGAGCAGGCTCGGGCCGGCTCGGGTCGGCGAGCCGCGCGAGCTGCGCGTCGCGGTAGTCCTGGTGCGCCCCCGGCGTCGTGGTGAAGTGGCCGTGGCAGTCGATGATCATCGTTTCGTCGTCCTCGCGGCAGGCATCAGTCGGTCGGTGCTTCGTCGACGTACCGGAGCCCCTTCTGGGCAAGGCGTCCGCGCATGTCGTTCAGGTCGAGTCCGAGCTCGCCTCGCTGGTACCGCTCCCGGGTCTCGGCCTCCTTCTCCGCCCGCGCCAAGGTGGCTTCGAGCACCTTCTCGGCGCGGCCCTGTGGCACCACGACGACGCCGTCGTCATCGGCGACGACGATGTCGCCGGGCTCGACCAGCTGACCTGCGCAGACCACGGGTACGTTGACGTCCCCGAGGGTCTCCTTCACCGTCCCGGTCGCGGAGACGCAGCGCGACCAGACCGGGAAGCCCATCCGGGTGAGCTCCGCGATGTCGCGGCAGCCTGCGTCGATGACCAGCCCGCGGACGCCGTGGGCCCGCACCGAGGTGGCTAGCAGGTCGCCGAAATAGCCTGCGTCAGAAGGAGATGTCGGAGCCACCACGAGTACGTCGCCGTCCTGGCAGTGCTCGACCGCGACGTGGATCATCCAGTTGTCGGCCGGGGGCACACTGACCGTGACTGCGGTGCCACCGACGCTCGCTCCCGGGTAGATCGGCCTGATGCCGGCGGCCAGCAGGCCCGACCTGCCCTGGGCCTCGTGGATCGTCGCCACGCCGTACTGCACGAGGGCTTCGGCGGTGGCGCGATGGGGACGATGCTCGTTCCGGACCACGACGGACATCAGGCACCTGCCCCCGCCGTGTTATCGGCCCATGGCAGCAAGGAGACGTGGATGACGCCCTCATCCTCCTCGCCGCCGACGGCCCGGATCGCCCGGTCCACGTCCGTCAGCCCGAACGTGTGGCTGGTCAGCCGCTCCAGCGGGAAGCGTCTCGACGCGAGCTGCTCGAGGGCGAGCTCGCAGGACCGGTAGCTGTGGCCGCGAGCGCTCTTGATCGTGATCGCCTTCTCCGTCACCTTCTTCAGCGGGAAGTCCGGGAAGGCCGCCAGCTCGCCCTGGACGACCATCGTCCCCTCCCGGCGCCTCAGGGCGTCGATCCCCAGCAGAACGGGCGCGACACCCGCACCGGCGGTGCAGTCGAGCACGACGTCGACGCCCTTGCCTGCGGTGATCTCCTGCACGCGCTGCACAGCGTCGTCTGCGACGACGTCGATGACATGGTCGGCGCCGAGCGCCTTCGCCAGCTCCAGCCGGGCGGCGTCACGGGTGGTGCCGGTCACGATGATCTGCACGGCGCCGGCCTGCTTGCACGCCACTACCTGCGAAAGGCCCTGCTGGCCCGGTCCCTGGACCAGGACCGTCGAGCCGTAGCCCACACCACCGGCGAACAGCGCCCACTCGATGCCGTTCGACAGCGGCGTCACGATGCCGGCCAGGTCGTCCGACACACCCGGCGGCACTCGGTGGAGCACGGCGTTCCACGGCAGGTACAGGTACTGCGCGAACCCACCCCAGAGGTGGTACGGGTTCTCCGCGGACGTGTAGCCGTAGCGCCGGGCGTCGGGGTTCGTCCGCCAGTCGGTCGCCTCGCAGTGCCGGTACTCCCCGCGATGGCACCACTCGCAGCGGAAGCAGCCGACGTAATGCTCGACGAAGACCCGGTCGCCCTCGCCGACGCCCTGGCGCTCGCTGAACGCCCGGCCGGCCCGCGCGATCACACCGACGTTCTCGTGGCCCATGATCACCGGGTCGGCGAACGGCGGCTTAGCGTACATCTTGACGTCGGTGCCGCAGATCCCGGCGACCTCGACCTTGAGCAGGGCGCCGTCGTCCGGGATGTCGGGCATCGGGTACTCGCGAAGATCCGTCTTCCCGGCGCCGGTCCGAACGGCGGCGAGCACGTGCTCAGCCATGCGCGATCCTCACAGTCAGCGAACTGCTTAAGGTCTTATGGTCTACTGTTTTTACCATGATAGCGTCCAGGTCATGGAGGACCTCCGGCTGCGGACGGTGACGCGTACCCAAGGCAACAACGAGTCGCTCAAGGACGGCACGGTCACCCCGCGGCGGGTCCGCCTCGAGTTCGAGGAGGTCCCGGTCCTCGTGCAGGCGTTCCGCCGGATGGTGCGCGGGCTGGAGTTCGACGTCTGCGAGATGGCCCTGACGACGTACCTGTGCGCGAAGGAACACGGAACGCCGTTCACCGCCCTACCCGCCTTCCTGGTGCGAGGGTTCCACCACGGTGCCATCATCCACAACACGTCGAGCGGGATCCGGCACCCCAAGGACCTCGAGGGCCGCAAGGTCGGAGTCAACCGCGGGTACACGGTCACCACCGGAGTGTGGGCACGAGCGATCCTGCAGGAGGAGTACGGCGTCGACCTCGCCAAAGTGACGTGGGTGCTGTCCGGAGACGAGCACGTCGCCGAGTACCGGCCGCCCGGCAACGTCGTACCGATGGACCCCGGGCGCAACCTCGAGGAGCTGCTGGCGGCGGGCGAGCTGGTGGCGCTGATCGGCGTCAAGTCCGACCGACCCGACACCGCGCCGCTGATCCCGGACGCCGGCGAGGCGGGGTTCGCCGCCCTGCGCCAGCGGGGCCTCTACCCGATCAACCACCTGGTGGTCGTGAAGGACGAGCTGCTGGACACGTACCCCGACCTCGCGGCCGAGATCTTCGACGCGTTCGTGCAGGCGAAGGACGTGTACGTCGATCGCCTGAGCAGCAACGGAATCTCGGACCCGACGCCGACCGACCTGATGTACCAGCGGGTGCTGGCCGAGACCGGCGACGATCCCCTTCCCTACGGAGTCGCGGCGAACAGACCCATGCTCGACGAGCTCGTCGGGCACGCGGTCACCCAGGGGATCCTCGAACGACCCATCCCGCTGGAGACCCTCTTTCCGTTCCAGCCTGAGTGAGGACGACACGACATGCGGATCGCGCTCGCGGCCGACCACAACGGCATCGCCCTGAAGTCACATCTCGCCGACTGGCTGACGGCGAGGGGCCACGACG
Organism: Propionibacteriales bacterium; assembly: GCA_009379735.1. GTDB lineage: Bacteria > Actinomycetota > Actinomycetes > Propionibacteriales > Nocardioidaceae > WHTB01. The sequence continues at coordinate 1,170 of WHTB01000316.1, read as the reverse complement.
TCGACGACCGAGGAGCGCACGACGAGACCGAGACGGTGGACTACCCACCGCTGTGCGCCGACGTCGGTCGCCAGGTCGTCGCCGGCCACGCCGACCGCGGCATCGTGCTCGGGGGGAGCGGCCAGGGCGAGGCCATCGCCTGCAACAAGATCCGTGGCGTGCGCGCCGGCCTGTGCCAGGACCTGTTCAGCACCGAGATCTCGCGCGCCCACAACGACTCCAACGTGCTCGTGGTCGCGGCCAAGATCGTCACGCCCGAGCTGGCCGAGCAGATCGCCGCGGTCTGGCTCGACACGCCCTTCAAGGGCGGCCGCCACCAACGCCGGCTGGACCAGATCGCAGGCTTGGAACGCGACGAGACCGTCACCTGACGACGGCTACACCGAGTCCAGGAACTGCAACACCCGGGCCGGCGCGGTCTCCTCGGTCTGCTCCGGGACCGGGACATCCCAGTACTCGGCGCGGGGAAGGCACTCCTCGAGGTACCTGGCCGCCGAGGTCGCATGAGACTCGTCCTGGCCGGGAACGACCAGGGCGGGGATGTCGAGCCCCAGCAGGTCCTCCGGCTCCGGACCCGGCACCGTGTCACGGTCGAAGAGCAGCCGCACCATCGCGCCGACGAGGACGCGGTAGCGAGCAACGTCCCCGCCCACATAGGTCTGGGCGAACTCGGGGTCGGTCCGGATCACGGTGACCCACGGGCCGACCCGAGGATCCTTGGTGAACCCCTGGTCGTGGCTCCGCGCGAGTGCGACGACCTGCTCAAGACCGTGCTCCTCGACGTACGCGAGGTGCTGGGTGAAGCGAGCGTGCTGCTTCAGGCGGTACTTCACCCCGCCGGCCGGCGAGAACAGCACCATGCTCGTCACCAGCTCGGGATGAGAGACGCCGAACGCGACCACCGTGGAGCACCCTACGCAGCCGCCCATCAGGTGTGCCGGCCCGACGTCCAGATGGTCGAGGAGTCCCTTCCCCTGTGCGACATAGTCGTCCCAGGTGATGCGCTCGACCCGACCGCCGGACCGACCCGACTCACGCCGGTCGAAGGTGATGCAGGTGTACTTCGCGCTCAGGTGCTCGAGCAGGTTGAGCCGCCGGTAGATGCCCACGGTCCGCCAGCTCTCCAGGCTCGAGTCGAAGCCGCCCGGCGAGAACATCAGCAGCGGCGGG
>WHTB01000176.1 GCA_009379735.1 Propionibacteriales bacterium | reverse complement strand
CGACCTCCTGCCAGAAGGTGCACGTGTCCTTGACCACGGCTGCGGCAGCGGCCGTCCGACCGCAGAACAGCTGACCCAGGCCGGCCTAGAGGTTACCGGCGTCGACGAGTCGGAGCGGATGCTCGAGCTCGCCCGCGAACGAGCTCCAGACGCGAAGTTCGTACGGCAGGATCTGCGCGACTTCGACGGGCTCGGGGAGGTCGACGCCGTGGCGTCGTTCTTCGCCCTGCTGATGCTCCCGCGGTCCGACATCGCGGTGACGCTCAGGGGGCTGCACCGGCTGCTGCCCACCGGAGGCCCGCTTGCCCTGAGCATGGTCGAGGGCGATCTCGACTGGGTCGAGATTCCCTTCCTGGGCACGCCCATCCACGTCAGCGCCTATCCCGCGGAGCAGCTGTCCGAGGTCGTGCAGCAGGCGGGGTTCGACGTGGTCGACCTGGACAGCGTGGACGTCGAGACCGAGCCAGGGCGCAGCGAGCAGCAGCTCTTCCTGCGCGCGCTCGCCCGCTGACGGCGCACCCGGAACGAGGCCGGGAACGATGCGCTAACCTGAAGGCATGCGAGCGACCCTGCTCCTTGCCTAGCCGTACTGGCAGACAAGGCGTCGATGACGCCGGTCAGTACGGCAACCCCTCGTGCGCGAGGGGTTTTCTCATTCAGGGTCCGAGACCACGAGATCGCCGGAGCGAGACGTGACCGAACATGTGGAGCACGAGGCGGCGGCCGCCACCGACCGGGGCAGCTACGACTTCGAAGCCATCCAGGCCAAGTGGCGGCCGGTCTGGGACAAGCTCGACCCGTTCAAGGCACGCGACGACGGGTCGGCCGAGCGCCGCTACGCCCTGACGATGTACCCGTACCCGTCGGGCGACCTGCACATGGGTCATGGCGAGGTCTTCGCGCTGCACGACGTGCTGGCCCGCTTCTGGTTCCAGCAGGGGTACGACGTCTTGAACCCGGTCGGGTGGGACTCCTTCGGGCTGCCGGCGGAGAACGCCGCGATCAGGCGCAACGAGCACCCCGCGACGTACACCTACGCCAACATCGAGACGCAGGCCAACTCGATCCGCCGCTACGCGATCAGCTTCGACTGGTCCCGGCGGCTGCACACGTCCGACCCGGACTACTACCGCTGGACGCAATGGCTGTTCCTGCGTTTCTACGAGCGCGGCCTGGCCTACCGGAAGGCGTCGTACGTCAACTGGTGCCCGAACGACCAGACCGTGCTGGCCAACGAGCAGGTCGTCCAGGGCGCCTGTGAGCGGTGCGGCGCCGCGGTCACCAAGCGCGAGCTGACCCAGTGGTACTTCAAGATCACCGAGTACGCACAGCGGCTGCTCGACGACATGGACGCGCTGGAAGGCAGGTGGCCTGACGACATCCTGCTGATGCAGCGCAACTGGATCGGCCGCTCCGAGGGCGCGTTCGTCGACTTCGAGGTGGACGGTCAGCCGGAGCCGATCAAGGTCTTCACCACCCGGCCGGACACGCTGTTCGGCTCGACTTTCATGGTGGTCGCACCGGACTCGCGGCTGGCCGACGTGCTGTGCGCGCCGGCGCAGCGGGAGGAGTTCGCCGCCTACCTGGACCGGGTCAAGGGTGAGACCGACGTCGACCGGCTGAGCACCGAGCGCGAGAAGACCGGCGTCTTCCTGGGTGTCCACGCGACCAACCCGGCCAACGGCGAGCGGATCCAGGTGTGGGCGGCGGACTACGTCCTGGCCGACTACGGCACCGGCGCGATCATGGCGGTCCCCGGGCAGGACCACCGGGACTGGGAGTTCGCCGAGAAGTTCGCCCTGCCGATCGTCCGCACCGTGGAGCCCGAGGAGGGCTTCGAGGGCGACGCGTACGTCGGGCCGGGCCCGGCGATCAACTCGGCCAACGACGAGGTCAGCCTGAACGGGCTGGAGGTCGAGGCGGCGAAGTCGACGATCATCGAGTGGCTGGTCGGCAAGGGGCTGGGCGAGCGCACCATCAACTTCCGGCTGCGCGACTGGCTGCTGAGCCGGCAGCGCTTCTGGGGCTGCCCGATCCCGATCATCCACTGCGCGTCGTGCGGTGAGGTGCCGGTGCCGGACGACCAGCTGCCGGTCGAGCTGCCGGACCTGCGCGGGGCCGACCTGGCGCCGAAGGGGGTCTCGCCGCTCGCGGCCGCGACCGACTGGGTCAACGTCGACTGCCCGAAGTGCGGCGGTGCGGCGACGCGGGACACCGACACGATGGACACCTTCGTCGACTCGTCGTGGTACTTCCTGCGCTACCTTTCGCCGGACTACGACAAGGGCCCGTTCGACCCGGAGGCGGCCAACCGGTGGATGCCGGCGTACCACTACGTGGGCGGCAAGGAGCACGCCGTCCTGCACCTGCTGTACGCCCGCTTCTTCGTGAAGGTGCTTCACGACCTCGGCATGCTGGACGCCACCGAGCCCTTCGCCCGGCTGCTGAACCAGGGGCAGGTCATCAACCAGGGCAAGTCGATGAGCAAGTCGCTGGGCAACGGTGTCGACCTGGGCGAGCAGCTCGACAACTTCGGCATTGATGCGGTGCGCGTGACCATGGTGTTCGCCGGCCCGCCGAGCGACGACATCGACTGGGCCGACATGACGCCGGGCGGTTCGCTGCGGTTCCTGCAACGTGCCTGGCGGCTGAGCGGCGAGGTGAGCAGCCCCGCCGGTGGCGACCCGTCGAGCGGTGACGTGTCCCTGCGCAAGGCGACGCACAAGACCGTGCACGAGGCGACCGCGCTGATCGAGTCCTACCGGTTCAACGTCATGGTCGCGCGGATCATGGAGCTGGTGAACGCCACCCGCAAGGCGGTGGACTCGGGCTGCGGTCCGGCCGACCCGGCGGTCCGGGAGGCGGTGGAGACGGTAGCGATCCTGCTGAGCCTGGTCGCGCCGTACACCGCCGAGGACATGTGGGCCAACCTGGGCCACGAGCCGACCGTCGCGAAGGCCGGCTGGCCGGCCGTCGACGAGGCGCTGCTGGTCGAGGACTCGGTGACCGCGGTCGTGCAGGTCGCCGGCAAGGTGCGCGACCGACTGGACGTGTCGCCGGGCATCTCCGAGTCCGAGCTGGAGCAGCTGGCGCTGGCGTCGGCCACGGTGCAACGCGCGCTGGACGGCCGCGGGGTGCGTACGGTGATCGTGCGCGCGCCCAAGCTGGTCAACATCGTGCCTGCCTGAGCGTTCGGCCGGCGGCCGGTCAGACCAGCTCCCCGGCGCGGGCCACCACCCGACCGGCCTTGACCACCAGGTCACGGACCGGGCGGGTCACGACCGCCTCGGCCGCGGTCCCGGCGCCGACCACGACCAGGTCGGCGGGCGCGCCCACCGCCAGCCCGTACGGCGCGACCCCGAGCACCTGCGCCCCGCCGTACGTCGCGGCGTGCAGCGCCAGCTCGATGTCCTCGTCGCGGCGGAACGTGCTGCGGTACGCGAGGTGCATCGCCCGGTCGAGCATGTCGCCGCTGCCGTACGGGCCCCACAGGTCGCGGATGCCGTCATGTCCGGTGGCCACGGTGACGCCGGCCGCGCGCAGCCGCTTGACGGGCGGCACCGGGAAGTCGTACACCGCGCCGGTCACGATCGCCACGCCGGCATCGGCGAGCGCGTCGATGAGGTGGCCCTGCTGCGCGTCGGACAGGTCGCCGAACGTGTAGGCGTGGCTGACGGCGACCCGGCCCGCGAGGCCGGTGGCCTTCGTCCGCTCGGCTATCAGGCCGAGCTCCCAGGCGCCCAGCGACCCGCCGTCGTGCAGGTGGATGTCGACACCTACCCCGAACCGTTCGGCCAGGCCGAACACGATGTCGAGATGGCGTACCGGGTCGCCGTCCAGGCCGGCCGGGTCGATCCCGCCCACCGTCTCGACACCGGCCTCCAGCGCCGCCGCCAGCAGGTCGGCCGTTCCGGGGTTGCTGACGAGCCCGTGCTGGGGGAAGGCGACCTGCTGCACCGTGACCCGACCGGCCATCTGCTCCGCGGCGGCCCGTACCGCCTCAACGCCGCGCAGCCCGACCTCCGGGTCGATGTCGGTGTGCGACCGCACGTAGGTCGTGCCCGCCGCCACCATCTGGGTGAGCAACGCCGTCGCCCGGTCGGGGTCGGGCAGGCCGAGCTCGTGCCGCCGGGTGCGGTCGTTGTGGATGCGCTCGGCGAGGGCGTCGCCGGCGGAGTGCGGCACCCACGCCCGACCGAACAACGTCTTGTCCAGATGGCAGTGCGCCTCGACCAGCCCGGGCAGCACCAGCCCGCCAGCGACGTCCACGACATCGGCGCCGGACGGGTCGAGAGCGGAGCCGATCGCGTCGACCACCCCGGCGCGCATCCTGACGTCGGCGGGTGAGTCATGCCCCCACAGGTGTGCGCCGGTCAGCAGCAGGTCGCCCATGTCCCCTCCTCGGTTCGGGCACCAGTCTCGCGTGCCGCCGCGGCGGTGGGAAGCACTTCGTACAGTGGCCGTCATGTCTCCGAAGATCGCCACCGCCGACCGCACCGACCACGACGGGCTGCTCGAGTTCCTCCGGGTACGGCACCACGGGCTGTTGTCGACCGTGCGCCGCGACGGGCGCCCCCAGCTGTCACCGGTCGCCTGCGGCGTCGACCCGGAGGGCCGGATCGTCGTGTCGACGTACCCGGAACGGGCGAAGGTCCGCAACGCGCGGCGTGACTCGCCGGTGTCGATCTGCGTGCTGTCGGACGACTGGGACGGACCCTACGTCCAGGTCGACGGGCGGGCCGAGGTGCTGGACCTGCCGGACGCCCTGGAGCCGCTGGTCGACTACTACCGGGCGATCGCGGGCGAGCACCCGGACTGGGACGAGTACCGGGCCGCGATGGAGCGCCAGGGCAAGTGCCTCGTCCGGATCACTATCGAGCGGTGGGGTCCGGTCGCGACCGGCGGCTTCCCGCCGCGGCTGGCTGGGTGACCGGCAGGCTACTCGCCGATCGTGCGCCGGGTGACCGCGCCGTTGACGGCGGCGGCTCCCCGGATCACGGCCAGGCACACCAGCTGCATCCCGGTGGCTGCCATCGCGTGCACGAACCACGCGCCGACAGGGGTCGGCCCGCCCCCGCGCCGCGCCGAAGACCCAACGCACCTGGGGCGGCTGCTGCTGGTGCGGACGCCCGGTGCGCGTCCGCCGCGGCCGCCGCCTGGTCGCCGGCTGTCCCATCCACACCGAGTGCCAACGGGAGATGAACGACGGCGCCTCCCGTCCGCCACGCGGCGCGGGCGCCCGGGCGCAGCCGCTGCCACGCACCCTCGACGATGCCGCAGCCGCGTTCGCGAGCAGCGGTCTGGCGGCGAAGGCCCTCGGCGCCGACGTGGTCGACCACCTGCTCGCCGCGGCACGCGCCGAGCTTGCGGCGTACCACCGCGGAGTCACCGACTGGGAGCGCCGACGAGGGTTTGAGCGAATGTGAGCGTGGGTGGTAACGATTACGGGTGTGCCGGCGATATCTCTACAGGTAGCGGGGCGTTCGGTGTCAGCCGGGGAGGACGGACAACTATGCGCGCGGGTGGCCTGACCTGGCCCGCCTACTCAAGCCCCGGGGAGCTGGGCGCCGGCGAGGTTGGCCAAGATCTGTGCCACCATCCCCACCACGGTGAGAGCGGCCGCGAGCAGGACTGTGACCAGGACGGCTGCCCATACCGGCCAGTTTCGGCGCGGTCGCCTCGGCCTCCCCTCGCTGTCGCCTCCTGGCCGGTGCCCGCCGCCACCGTAGGGACCCGGCCCGGTGCGGTGCGGCTTGTTGACGGGCCGGTGGATGCGGCGGGGGTGTCGCAGCACCGACCGGGTGTCGGTGGCGTGGACGGTCATGACTAGAGCACCGCCCCCAGGAGGACGAGCCACACCACGATGAGGGCCAGCGCGACGATCAGCAGGCTGTCCTCGAGCTCCATGGCCAGAGCACCTCCTCCGAGTATGACGACGGCCGGGTCCTCGGCGTGTCGAGCATCAGCTGCCTCCGCTCTCGCCGGCCTCGCCCGTGGCTGGACGGCTGCGGCGCAGCCCTACCTCCGTGACCACCGGTCGGGTCTCCGCGTGGGCCCGCTGGATCTGCGTAGCCAGCGGCTTCGACATCCCGGCCTTGAAGGCCAGCGCCCACATCATCACGAAGCCGATGATCCACCAGACGATCTGCCACGCCCACACCGGAGGCAGACCGGCGAAGCTGATGAAGTTGTTGCCCAGCACGATGCCGGGGCCGATGGCGAAGATGAACCACAGCGGCACGACCACCCACATCACCCGTCGCCAGGACTTCTCTCTGGCGGTCGGGGTGTCGATGTCGTCGAGCCACTGCGACATCTCGCTCCGTACCTCCACCGCCAGTGGTCGCAGGCTCGGCTCGCGCCGCCGGGTCGCCCACGTGACGACGATCGCCGTGCCGAACCCGACGATGCCACCCCATCCCGCGCTGTGGATGTTGAACGGGTAGAGGATGGCGTCGATCGAGTATGTGGCGACGACCGCGACGATGCCGAATGCCAGGGCGAAGGTCACCGCGGGTGCGGTGAACCGCCGGAGGTAGAGCACGTCGAGCAGGGGCACGTAAAGCAGGAAGCCGAACGCCGTCGCGAGCCCGCCGAGGAGCACGATCGCCGCCTCGTTGGTGAACGCGACGCCGAGGGCGACGACCAGGATGACGAGCACCAACAGCCGCCCCACCCAGATCTGCTCGCTGTTCCCGGCGTCGGGACGCAGGTACCGGACGTAGATGTCGCGCATGAGGATCGACGCACCGGTGCCCATGTAGGCAGCGCCGGTGGACTGCATCGCGGCCAGGGCACCGACGATGACGACGCCGGCGAGCGGACCACCGACGAGCTCGCGGATCAGTGCCGGCACCACCTGCCCGTCGGTCTCCGGGCTGATGACTCCCTGATCCATCAGCATCCGGCCACCCAGGCCCTGGATCGCGGTGAAGAAGAACAGCGCGAACCCGATGAACAGCGTGGATGCGAAGACCTGCTGCCACGGGAAGGGCCGCGGGTCGCGGTTCGCGAACGTCCACATGTGGAATGCCGGTGAGGCCATGATCCCCATCAGCGAGAACATGTAGGTCAGCTGGAACACTCCGGTCCACTCGGTCTCCCCGATCAGGGCCGGCTTCCAGGCACCTGGGACCTCGAGGTACTCGGGACCGAGGCTGCGTAGCTGGTTGGTGAAGGCGTCCCAACCGCCGAAGTAGTTGAGCACCACCGCGCCGATCAGCACGATCCCGACCCACAGCAGCCCGGCCTGCAGTGCGTCCACCCACGCAGTGCTGCGCAGACCTCCCGCCGCGACGTAGAAGTAGACGATCGCAGCGAGCAGGAGGCTCCCGACGATCACCGGGACACCGGTCGTGATGGCGAAGATCTGCCCGGCGGCGACCAGCTGCACCGCGACGTAGAAGGAGCTGAAGAGGAACGCGATCAAGACGATCAGCCAGCGGATCGCCTCACCCCACCCGTGCTCGGCTCCGTAGTAGTAGGAGTACAGGTCACCCGGGGTGACGAACTCGTACCGGCGACCCAGCAGCCACAAGCGCTTGGCGAAGAAGGTCGCGGTGATCGGGATCGTCAGCACGTAGAACGACGCGAATGCATACGCGATCCCGTCGAAGGCGATCAGTCCCGGGTGCCCGACGTAGGTCCACCCGCTGAACGAGGTGGCCGTCGCGGCGAGCAGGAACAGCCACAGCGGCAGCCCTCGCCCGGCGATGGTCCACTGGGTGGAGCTGCGGGCCCAGAAGTAGCCCTTGACCCCCCAGAAGATGCAGTACGCCCAGTAGAGGCCTGCGAAGAGCCATACCCATCCTGCGGTCGTCATGGCCGGCGCCCTCTCCCGGACTGCTCGAGATGACGCCGACATGCCTGCGCTGTCCGCGAGGCCCGCAGCGCGATGCCGGTGAATGCGAGTCCGCCGGCGACACCGCCGGCGAGCAGCATCATGTCGAGACCGAAGCCTTGTGCGAGGAAGCCGTTCTCGCTCGCGAGCCGCAGCCCGACGACAAGGGCGACACCGAAGCCGAGTGCGCCGAGCAGGCTGGTGAGGGTGGCGGTGCGGACAGCCTCATCGTAGGCATGCTCGAGGCCTCGTCGAGAGGTCGACGGCTGGACCGTGGCTCCACTCTCCTCGGATGTGAGTCCTTCGGTGCGCGTCGCACGATAGGTCGGCCAGCAATCTACCCCTCCTGGCTCGTGGAGTACATGGTCACGGCGTCGCAGGGCATCCTTCGCAGACATGCCGCCGGTGCATCAGCGGAAGGCCGACTCGCCGGTCAGGGCCTGGCCGATGACGAGCTGGTGCACCTCCGAGGTGCCCTCGTAGGTCAGCGCCGACTCGAGGTTGTTGGCGTGCCGGATGACGGGGTACTCCAGCGTGACGCCGTTCGCACCCAGGATGGTCCGGCACTCGCGCGCGATGGCGATGGCCTCACGAACGTTGTTGAGCTTGCCGACGCTCACCTGCGCGTTGTGCAGGGTGCCGCTGTCCTTGAGCCGGCCGAGGTGCATCGCGAGCAGCATTCCCTTGCCGAGCTCCACGCTCATGTCCGCCAGCTTGGCCTGTGTGAGCTGGTAGCCGGCCCCTCCAGCACCAGCTCGGAGGTCACCGACGCGCGCAGCGACATCTTCTGGGTGATCTCGGGCGCGCTGAAGCCTGGAGCGTCGGTCGGCACGACGAACCCTCGGATGCCCTCGTCGGTGCAGGCCCAGACCACCGCGACGCCGGCGACCGAGCCGTTGGTGATCCACATCTTCGTGCCGTCGAGCACCCAGTCGCCACCGTCGCGTCGTGCCCGGGTCCGCATCCCCGCAGGGTTGGACCCGAAGTCGGCCTCGGTCAGCCCGAAGCACCCGATCACCTCGCCGGCGGCCACCCGGGGCAGCCACTCCTGCCGCTGCTCCTCGGACCCGTAGCGCCAGATGGCGTACATCGCGAGTGAGCCCTGCACCGACACCAGGCTGCGGATCCCGGAGTCCGCCGCCTCGAGCTCCATGCAGACCAGCCCGTACGCCGT
>WHTB01000082.1 GCA_009379735.1 Propionibacteriales bacterium | reverse complement strand
CTCCCTCGCCACCTCCTCGGCCCGGTCCGGGTCGCCCGACACGAGCGCCTCCACCAGCATCCGATGGCCGCTCTCGTGCGCCGGGTGGTCGGCGTACGGCCCGGTGAGGCCGAAGTAGTACAACCGCTGCATCTCCTCCAGCACGGTGGCGAGGAACCGGGTCAACCGTGGGTTGCCGGCCGGCGCTGTTCGCGGCCGGCGCCGTGGTCGCGAGCGTTCGCTCGGGCACTGGACGACGACTGGCGCACGAAGAGTCGTGCCTCGTTGTCCGTGCGGCCGACCGTGACGGTCCCGCGTCAAAGACCGTCGCGGTCGTGCCAGTCGTGCTGCCATCGCCAGTCGATCGGGTCCCCGGCCCGCTGGTAGCGGATGTCGGTCGAGAGCCGGACAACGCCGTCCGGGTCGACGTTGTCGAGCGACGCATGCACGATGTACGGCGAGTGCACGACCATGTCGCCGGCCGTGTAGTCCGCCACCAGCCAGCGGGCGTCGTGCTGGTCGGCGAGTCGGGCGAGGTTCGCGTCCAGTGACGCTGGCGGAAGGCGCGCTCCCCGCGCCTCGCGGGCGACGTAGGTGTGGTGCGTTCGCTCGAGATAGACGAGCCCGCCGCGCCTCACCGGACAGTCGCCCAGCGGGATCCAGCACGACAGCACGTGGTTCGTTCCCTCGCGCAGGTACACGAGGTCGTAGTGCGCTTGGGTGGCGGTGCCGATGCCGATCTCGCCCGGACGTCCGTGCCGGATGATCTTGCGGCGGTGCAGAAACGTCGTGTCCTCGTACAGCCAGGCGAACCAGTCGCGGATCGCCGGCTGCCCGCAGAACTCTGCGTATGCCGCACCCGGAACGATCTTGTCGAACAGGACCGACCGGAACTCCTCCTGCCGAAGCGGCCGGCCGCTGTCGCGGCCGACCGTCGGATCTGAGCCCGCAGCCACCAGTCCCACGTCGGCCAGCGACGAGAAGTAGTACCGCCGGAACGCCGTCACGGCCTCCGGGTCGAGCGCTCCCGGCAGGTAGAGATAACCGTCCCGCCGCAGCCGCTCCCACAGCGCGGGCCGGTCATCCCGCACCGCGACCGGCACCGGCTCAAGGGGTCCGAGCCGGTCCGGGGACTCCCGCAGGGCCAGGCCGTTGGAGGTCAGCACGTCGCCGAGCCTGCCCGCGCCGCACGAACCGGACCATGGACAAAGGTGCGCCCGTATTGGATTCTTCGGGACGTGCGAGCGCAGCCCGGACGAGCCGTCGATAGGTGGTCGACGTATCTCACCCCGACGACGCTGCAACGCCGGATGGGGCTCTTCTGCCTCGGCACCGGCGGGCAGGATGGCTTCCCCGCACCGGTCCGCGATCGCACCCTCGACTGCCACGCCGCCGTGTTCGTCGACGCGGGCGGCGGCTCGCTCGAGACCGGGGAAACTCGATACGACGTCGGGCCGGGCACGCTGTTCTGGCTCCATCCGGGAGTTCCCCATTCCTATGGACCCGGCGGCACCGGATGGTCCGAACGGTGGGTGCTGTTCAACGGCCTCGACACGGCCAGGTACGCCGACCTCGGCCTGCTCCCGACCGACGAACCGGTCGTCGAGATGAGTGCGACGGACCCGGTGCTGCGGGTGTTCGCACAGCTCCGCGATGCGGCGAACACCGGTAGCCCGCAAGGCGATTCCGTCGCGGCCGCGCTCGTCCACCAGCTGATCGCCACCGTGCACCGGCTCGGCGAGCAGCGGCCCGCCACCCGCGCCGCCGCCGTGCTCACGGCGCTGCGTGACGCCGCCCTGCACCGCGACATCGGCCAGCATGCCGTCGCGCTGAACATCAGCGTCGTTGAGCTGCGAGCGATCGTCCGGCGCGCGACCGGCGGGACGCCGAAAGAGATAATTGTGCAGACCCGGCTCAGTCAGGCCAAGTCCCTCCTCGCGCAGACCGACCTCCCTGTTGCCAGGGTCGCCACCCGGGTCGGGTACGCCGACCCGGCGTACTTCACCCGGCTCTTCACCAAGCATGTCGGCGAAGCGCCGAGCGTGTTCCGCGACCACTACCTGCGCGGCGGTACCGGGCGCTCCTGACCGGGCGGGACCAGGTGCGCATGCGTTGACCGCCGTCGGGCACGCTGCTATTTTGCGAAGCGATCTGATTACAAAACAGCATTTCATGACTCGCGTTGCCCGGCACTGCGCCGTGCGCTGAGCCCCGGCATCCGACGAGGGCAAGAGGAGCCGATTGTGCAGAACGCGAACCCGCACGACAGCCGAGCCGCTCTCGCGGTGCGCGGCTTCCCCGCATCGGGAGCGAATGCAGGCGTGGTGGCAGCAAGCGTGGGGGTGGGGATCCTGATCGGATTCGCCCTCGCGCCCTTCGGCACAGGAGGATCGGCAACGGCCGCCCCAGCGGCGTCGCCCAGTGGAGCTGGTTCGGCATCGGCCGCACCGGCTCCGCTTGTCGACGGAGCCTCGGGTGACGCCCCGTCTCTGTCGGCGGGCGCGATGTGGTACCCCTGGGCGCCCGGTCCCGGTGAGCTGGGCGCGAACCCGCAGGCGTTCTCCATCGACCACGTCGTCGACGGCCGACGGGTCAAGAAGGTCGTGACCTCGTGGGCCAGGAATGAGGACACCCCCACTGCCACGCTGAACAACGGCGCCGCGGTCGCCGAAGAGGACGGTCAGGTGTTCGCTCCGTACACGGCCCTTCCGCCGCAGTTCACCATGGTCGGCACCACTCGGCTGCGCGACGGCTCGGTGTTGTCGGCAAGCTTCGTCCCGACCACCGCGCCGGCGCCGAACAGGATCGGCCTTCCGATGGCGCGATCGACGGATCTGGCCAGGTCGTGGACGAAATGGACCGCGCCGCTGATCGAGAACAAGTGGAGGCTCAGCTGGTACCGCGTGCACAGAGACCTGGTCGAGCTACCCGACGGCACGATCCTGATGGGCGGCTACGGCCACGGAACCATCAACGGGGTCACCAAGGGGTACAGCCTGGTCTTCGAGTCCACCGACGGCGGACAGACGTTCCGGCAGCGCTCGGCCGTCAATGCGGGCTCGACGTTCTGCACCAACGAACTGGGCATGGCCCGGACCGGAGACGGTCGGCTGATCGCCGTCATGCGCGGCTGCGAGTCGGTCCCCAGACCTCCGGCGATGCCGCTGACGGTGGCCTTCTCCGACGACGACGGGATGACGTGGGAGCAGCCGAAGCCGTACGTCCCGCCGGCCGACATGCCCAACAACGGCATCATGCCGAAGCTGGTCCTTCAGCCCAACGGTCAGCTGCTGATGAGCTACGGCAGGCCCGACAACAACGTGGTGGTGTCCCTCGACGGCACGGGGCGCACCTGGGACACCGGCGAGACAATCTACTCCCGTCATCCCGGCGCGGATCCACTGCGACGGTGGATGGGAAGCAGCGGCAACATGGACCTGGTCCAGCTCGACAGCAGCTCCTCGCTCGCCTTCGGTGACACCTGCCACAACATCTGGTGGTGCCGCGAGTACGGCCACGACAACAAGATCTGGACCCGGAAGGTCGACGCCGTGGGGCCAGGCGTTGGACGTCTCGACCTGGCTACCAAGGTGCGCGACGGCATCGTCGAGCTCACCGGGAAGGTCGTGCCCGCCGACGACAGGTTCGCCGAACAGCGGATCGAGGGCGCCGTCGACGGCAGCTCTGAATATCGTGCGGCCGCCCGTCTCGCGGAGCCTCAGCGACTGACCGTCGAGCTGGACCGCGTCTACACCCTCGAACGCATCGGTCTCATGATGGCTCGGGGTGAGGCGAACAGCGCCACCATCCAGGTGTCCGAGAACGGGCGGTCCTGGGGCACGCCGGTGGTGCGGACGGGCGTGCGCACCGACTACGCGATGCGCTACGACGACATCGATCCGGTCCGGGCGAAGTATGTGCGAATCAGCCCCGCCGATGGTGCACCGCTGACCGCCGTCACCGAGTTGGAACTCTTCGCGAAGGACCTGCTCACCTTCGAGAACGACCCGTTCAACGGCACGCCTCGAACACTGAAGGACACCCGGTACGCCCACGTCACGGACGCCGACAAGATCATTCCCGGTTTCGACCACTCCACCAGCCACATGGTGCTCGTCGACGCCGACCAGGCGGCCAGGGCCAGCGCAACCTTCCCCGCCAACACGCCCGCTCGCGCGCAACACATCTCGTTCGGATACGAGGGTTGGGGCTACGGGACCGGGGCGATCTGGGACATCCGCGGCATCGACGAGAACGGCGACGAGGTGACCGCCGTCCGTCTGCACTTCGCGCCGGACTCGGCCAACAACCGAATGAAGGTCCGAGCGTGGAACAGCACGTCCTGGGTCGAGGTCGGAACAGCGGGCCCGTTCATCCCGAACAAGCAGTGGATGTCGATCACCATCGACAGCACGACCACCGAGACCACCGTGAGCCTGAACGGCACCATCATGGGCAGCACGAGCGAGCGGCTTGCCGAGGTGGACCGGTTCATCGGCTTCAGGGCGGAGACCGGCCTGGATCCCGTCGACGTCGGCAACATGGAGCATGCCTACGACGACGTGCAGATCGTGCCTCTCTCGTGATCGCGTTCGGCGGCGACTACTACCCCGAGCAGTGGCCTCGAGACACCTGGCTCGAGGACGTCCGGCTGATGGCAGAGGCCGGGGTCACCATGGTGACGGTGGGGGTCTTCTCCTGGGGCCTGCTCGAGCCGGCACCCGACACGTTCGAGTTCGGCTGGCTCGACGAGGTGCTGGATCTGCTCGCGCAGCACGAGATCGCGGTGGACCTCGCCACGGGCACAGCATCGCCGCCGGCCTGGCTCACGTACCAGCATCCGGAGATTCTCCCGGTCGACCGAGACGGCCGTCGGCTGTGGGCGGGGAGCCGCCAGGCCTGGTGCCCGAGCTCGCCGGTGTACAGGGAACGCGCCGCGCTACTCGTGCGACAGCTGGCCACCCGCTACGCCGGTCACCCCGCCCTGGCGATGTGGCATGCGGGGAACGAGTATGGCTGCCACAACGCACATTGCTACTGCGACACGAGCGCAGCGGACTTCCGGCGGTGGTTGCGCGCCACGTACGATTCGATCGACGCCGTCAACGAGGCGTGGTCGACCCGGTTCTGGTCGCAGCACCTGACCGACTTCGAGCAGGCACTGCCGCCGCGGCTGACGCCGACGTTCAACAACCCGTCGCAGGTCCTCGACTTCAAGCGCTTCTCCTCCGACGCACTGCTGTCCTGCTTCATCGCCGAACGCGACCTCCTGCACGCGCTGGCGCCCGGCGTGCCGGTTACCACAAACTTCCTCGTCATGCTCGGCTTCGACAAGCTTGACTACTGGAAGTGGGCACGCGAGGTCGACATCGTCAGCAACGACCACTACATCGACGCGGCCGACCCGGACGCACACATCGAGCTCGCCAAAAGCGCGGACCTCACCCGCGGGCTCGCCGGCAACAAGCCGTGGATCTTGATGGAGCACTCGACCGGCGCGGTGAACTGGCAGCCTCGGAACCGCGCGAAGAGACCGGGGGAGATGCTCCGCAACAGTGTCCAGCACGTCGCGCGGGGGGCTGACGGCGTGCTGTTCTTCCAGTGGCGGGCGTCGCGGGGCGGCGCGGAGAAGTTCCACAGCGCGATGCTTCCGCACGGCGGGACGAACAGCCGGATCTGGAGGAGCACGATCGAGCTCGGTCGGCACGTCGCACGTCTCGCGTCGGTGGCCGGCTCGACGCCACGATCGCAGGTCGCCATCATGTTCGACTTCGAGTCCAGCTGGCTGCTGGCCAACGAGGCCCTGCCATCGACCGACGTCAAGCACAGCCGCATCGTGCAGGACGTGTACGCCGGCCTCTGGCACGGTGGTGTGACCGTCGACTTCGTGCCGCCCGGTGCCGATCTGACCGGATACGCGCTGGCGATCCTGCCGTGCCAGCACGCCCTGTCGCCCGCCGAGGTCGCGCCTTTGCAGGAGTACGTCGAGTCCGGCGGCGTGGCGCTCGTTACCTACTTCTCCGGCATCGTCGACCGATCCGACCAGGTGGTCCTCGGCGGCTACCCGGCGCTGCTGCGCAGCTTGCTCGGGCTCGTCGTCGAGGAGTTCGACCCGCTGCTCGAGGGAGCGGGAGTCGAGTTGGACGACGGCTCGACGGCCGACACCTGGTCCGAGCGCATCCTCACCGAGGGCGCGGACGTCGTACGCCGCTTCAGCTCCGGTCCGCTCGCCGGCGAGCCGGCCATCACCCGCAACCGGGTCGGAAGCGGCGAGGCATGGTACGTCGGTACGCACCTCGCCGGCGAGGGTTGGCGGCACCTCGCGGCCGCGATGTGCACTGCGTCAGGACTGCACTGGGCACCGGTGGAGGGCGTCGAGCGGGTCACCCGGTATCAGGGGCGGGACGCGTTCACGTTCGTGATCAACCACCATGACTCGCCCCGGCCGATCGGCGCGGCCGGCCACGACCTCCTCACCGGCGCAGCCGTCGACATGGACGACGTGATAGCCGCCGGCGCGGTAGCGGTCGTCCACAGTGCGTTCGCGCGGGCACAAGGCGACGACTAGACCGAGTGCTGGGCGAGGTCGCGCTCGACGGCGGCCACGGTGTCGGCCAGTGCGCCGACCCACCGGATCACCTGGTCGCGGTCGAAGCGCGCACTGGGCAGGGCGATCGACAGCGCGGCGCGGGTCAGGCCGGCGACGTCGCGGATGCCCATCCCGAGGGCGGTGAGGCCAGCCTCCGTCTGCTGGTCGTTGATCGCGAACCCCCGCTTGCGGACGAGCGCGAGCTGTCGTCGCAGCCGCGCCAGGTCGACGTCGTCGGACTCGGCGTACAGGCTGCTGAGCTCGGCGGTCGAGAGAGCTGCCAGCAAGACCTTGCCGCCCGAGGTGAGGTGCGCGGGCAGCGCCCGCCCGACCCGGTCGCCGACCCGCAGGGTCTGCCGGCACTCCACCGTGGCGACGAAGCGCACCTCGGTCCCGGCCAGCACCATCAGGTTGGTGGACTCCTGCACCCGCTCCGTCAGCGCGTGCAGGTGGGGGAGGGCCGTACGCCGCAACAGCGGAACCGGCGCAGCGGAGGCCTCGGCCGGACGGAGCACCTCACCGGCCCGGTAGCGGCGGTCGTCCTCCTGCTCGGCGAAGTCCCGGTACACGAGCATCGCCAACAGCCGGTGCGCGGTCGACCGGGAGACGCCGAGCCGTTCGGCGGCGTCGGTGACCCGCAGCGGGCCCTCCTGCTGCAGCAGCTGCGCGAGGTGGAGGGCGTGGTCGACGGAGTCGATCGCGTACGGCGGCTTGTTCTTCATGACAGAAAAACGTATCCCACTACCGGGAATGTTGCTCAAAATGTGTGACACAGGAGCATCGAGACCGAAGGAGCCGTGTCATGACGATCACGAACAACCCGGTCAACGTGACGGCGACTGACGCACCAGACCAGCCGGACCGCAGTCCCGAGCTGGAGGAGCTCTACCGAGGGTTCGAGTCCGAGCTGCTGGTGCCGTTGTGGACGCAGATCAGTGACCTGATGCCGACCCAGCCGCAGTCACAGGCAGTGCCGCACGCCTGGCGCTGGGCCCACCTGCTGCCGCTGGCCGAGCGCGCCGGTGACCTGGTGCCGGTGGGCCGTGGCGGTGAGCGGCGGGCGATCGCGCTGGCCAACCCCGGCCTGGGCGGTGCGCCGTACGCGACCCCGACGCTGTGGGCGGCGATCCAGTACCTCGGCCCGCGCGAGGACGCGCCGGTGCACCGGCACACCCAGCACGCCTTCCGGTTCGTGGTCGAGGGCGAGGGCGTCTGGACCGTGGTCGACGGCGACCCGGTGGCCATGCGCCGCGGCGACTTCCTGCTCACCCCCGGGTGGCAGTTCCACGGGCACCACAACCAGAGCGATACGCCGATGGCGTGGATCGACGGCCTGGACATCCCGTTCGCGCACTACACCGAGTCGACCTTCTTCGAGCTCGGCCCCGACGAGGTCAGCGACCGCGGCACGCCCGCACGGTCGCGCTCGGAGCAGCTGTGGGCCCACCCCGGCCTGAGCCCGGTGTCGGCGGCGGGTACGCCAACGCCGAGCTCCCCGCTCGCGGCGTACCGGTGGGAGCACACCGACCGGGCGCTGGCCGACCAGCTCGACCTGGAGAGTGCCGGGCACGACGGCGTGGTCGAGGCCGGGCACGCCGCGGTGCGGTTCACCAACCCGACGACCGGTGGTGACGTGATGCCGACGATCCGGGCCGAGCTCCACCGGCTGCGTCCTGGCGCCGAGACCGCGACCCGCCGCGAGGTGGGGTCGTCGGTGTTCCAGGTGTTCGAGGGGACTGGCACCGTCCGCGTCGGCGAGTCCGAGTGGTCGGTCGGGCACGGCGACCTGTTCGTGGTGCCGTCCTGGCAGCCGCTTACCCTGGCCACCGACGAGGGTCTGGACCTGTTCCGGTTCAGTGACACCCCGATCTTCGACCGTCTGCACCAGAGCCGCACCGAGGTGGAAGGAACCCGTCAGTGAAGCTGGCAACGCTGCGTACGCCCGAAGGCACCCGAGCAGTCCGGGTCGAGACCGACGGCTACGTCGACCTCGGGCTCCCCGACGTCGGCGAGCTGCTGGCCCGGCCCGACTGGCGGGCCCAGTCAGGGTCAGAGTCTGGGTCGGGTACGACGTACCCGGCCGACGCCGCCGACTTCGCCCCGCTCGTGCCGCGGCCCGGCAAGATCATCTGCGTCGGGCTGAACTACCGCAACCACATCCTCGAGATGGGGCGCGACCTGCCGGAGGCGCCGACGCTGTTCGCCAAGTACGCCGACTCCTTGGTCGGTGCTCGCGACGACATCGTCCTCCCGCCGGAGTCCGACCAGGTGGACTGGGAGGCCGAGCTCGCCGTGGTCATCGGTGCGCCGGTACGCCGCGCCTCCGCGGAGCAGGCCACCCAGGCGATCGCCGGCTTCAGTGTGCTCAACGACGTCACCATGCGGGACTGGCAGTACCGCACCAAGCAGTGGCTGCAGGGCAAGACGTTCGAGGCGACGACCCCGCTCGGCCCGGTGCTCGTCACTCCGGACGAGCTGCCGGGCGGCGTCGCCCCGGCCCTGACGATGACGGCGGCCGTGGACGGTGAGGTGATGCAGAAGGCGGAGACCGCCGACCTGGTCTTCGGTCCCGTCGAGCTGGTGCAGTACATCTCGACGATCATCACGTTGCGACCCGGGGACGTGATCGCCACCGGCACACCGGGCGGCGTCGGGCACGCCCGCAAGCCGGCTCGCTACCTCGCCGACGGTTCCCGCCTGGTCACCGAGATCAGCGGCATCGGGCGGCTGGACAACCGGGCGACGTCGGCCCGATGACGACCCGGGACCCGATCACGAGACGGGAGTGGATGGACCTCGGCACCACCCTCTTCCTCGGTGCCGTCGACGGCCTGAGCGACGAGGACTTCGGCACGGCCACGGCCCTTCCCGGGTGGACCAGGGCGCATGTGGTCGCGCATGCGCACTACAACGCCGAGGCGCTGATCCGGCTGCTGCACTGGGCCCGGACCGGTGAGCGGACGCCGATGTACGCGGGTGCCGGGCAGCGTAACGCCGAGATCGAGAGCGGCGCGCAGCTGCCACCGGCCGAGCTGCGCGCGCTCGTGCACTCCTCGGCTGACGCACTCACCGCGGCTATCGACGGTCTGTCCGAAGAGGCGTGGAGCAACGAGGTGGTCACCGCACAGGGTCGCACCGTACCCGCCTCCGAGGTGGTGTGGATGCGCACGCGCGAGGTCGCCGTACACGCGATCGACCTGGCCAACGGGGTGGGGTTCTCCGACCTGCCCGACGAGCTCAACACCGCACTGATCGTCGATGCGGTGATGAAACGCAGCGCCGGTGGCCAGGCCGCCGTACTCGCCGAATGGCTCACCGAACGGTCGACCGACCCCCCGTCGCTCGGCCCGTGGCTGTGACTCGCCGAGATGCCGACGTCGTCGTCGTGGGCGGCGGCATCGGCGGGCTCGCCAACGCGTACACGCTGGCCCGCGCCGGACACCGCGTGCGGGTGCTCGAACGCGCGCCAGAGTTCACCGAGGTCGGCGCCGGCCTGCAGATGGCTCCGAACGCGACCCGGATCCTGCAGGAGTGGGGTCTGCTCGACGAGGTGGTCGAGGCCGGGGTGCTGCCTCGCCGGCTGATGTTCAGGGACGCCGTCGACGGCTCGGAGCTGACCCACCTCGACCTCGGGGCCGGGTTCACCCGACGCTACGGCGCGCCGTACGTCGTGATCCACCGCACCGACCTGCTGACGATCCTGTTCCACGCCTGCGAGCGCGCCGGCGTCGAGCTGGTGCCCAGCTGCGCGGTCGAGGACGTGCAGACGGAGGGCGACTCGGTCGTCGTCTCTGCCGTCGGGTCGGCCGGCACTGAGCAGCACCGCGCCGACGTCGCAGTCGCCGCCGACGGCCTGCGCTCGACGCTGCGCGGCAAGCTCAGCGCCGACGAGCCGCTCTGCTCCGGGTACGTCGCCTACCGGGGCGCCTTTCCGACCGGGGAGGTGATCGACCGGCTCGGCGAGGACTCGCTGAGCGAGGTGGTCGTGTACATCGGCCCGGGCCGCCACCTCGTGCAGTACCCGCTGCGCCGCGGCGAGATCTTCAACACCGTCGCGGTCTTCAGGTCGCCCGGCTACGCCCGGGGGGAGAGCGACTGGGGTGGGCCCGAGGAGCTCGACGAGGCGTTCGCCGACTCGTCCGACGAGGTACGTCGCGGGGTCGCGTCGCTGTGGCGGGACCGGCGCTGGGCGATGTACGACCGGCTACCGATCGCGGAGTGGGTGGACGGCCGGATGGCGCTGACCGGGGACGCGGCGCACCCGATGCTGCAGTACCTCGCCCAGGGTGCATGCCAGGCGATCGAGGACGCGTACTGCCTCGGGTCGCAGGCGGCCAAGCACTCCGTCGGCGGTGCGCCGGACTGGCCGGCGGCGTTGCGGGAGTATGGAGCAGTGTGCACGGAGCGGACGGCGCGGGTGCAGTCCACGGCCCGGACCTGGGGCGACATCTGGCATGTCGACGGGCTGGCCCGGCAGCTGCGCAACGCGTTGTTCCGTGGCCGTGACCCGGCGGACTACACGTACATCGACTGGCTCTACAGCGGCTAAGACCCCTTCGGAAGGAACCTCAATGCGACGCGTACTCACTGCGGTGGCCGGTGCCACCGCCCTTCTCCTGCTGGCGGCCTGCGGCGGGGGCGACGGCGGGGGCGCCACAGGTGGGGGCGGCGACTCGGCCGGGCCGGACGACATCACGGTCGGCGTGATACCGATCGTCGACGTGGCACCGATCCACCTCGGCATCGAGCAGGGATTCTTCGAGGAGCGCGACCTGAACGTCACGCTCGAGGCCGCGCAGGGCGGCGCCGCGATCGTCCCCGGCGTGGTCAGCGAGGAGTTCCAGTTCGGCTTCAGCAACGTGACGTCGCTGCTGCTGGCCAGCTCCGAGGGTCTGCCGCTGAAGATCGTGGCGGCCGGCAACTCCTCGACCGGGGAGCAGGGCGCGGACTTCAGCGGTGTGGTGGTGCCCAAGGGCAGCGACATCAAGGACGCCGCGGGGCTGGCCGGCCAGCAGGTGGCCGTCAACACGTTGAAGAACATCGGTGACACGACCGTGCGGCAGTCGGTCGAGAAGGCCGGGGGCGACCCCGACGCGGTGAAGTTCCTCGAGCTGCCGTTCCCCGACATGCCCGCCGCGTTGGCCGAGGGACGGGTCGCCGCGGCGTGGCTGGTGGAGCCCTTCCTCACCATCGCCAAGAGCCAGGGCGCGACGGAGGTCGCCTCGAACCTGGTCGACACCCAGGACGACCTGATGATCGCCGCGTACTTCACCTCCGAGCAGGTCCAGAAGTCCGACCCCGACCTGGTCGAACGCTTCACCGCCGCGATGAACGAGTCGCTGGAGTACGCCGACCAGAACCCTGACGCGGTGCGGGAGATCATCTCGACGTACACCGAGATCGATCCCGCGGTCGCGGAGGAGATGGTCCTCCCGAAGTGGTCCAGCGAGGTCAACACGGACACGGTCGACCTGCTCGCCGAGCTGGCCCTCGAGGATGGGCTGGTGAAGGAGCCGATCGACACCTCGGCCCTGTTGCCATGACCGCAGCCCTGGGGCTGCTCGGGCTGCTCGGTTTCGTCGGGATCCTCGAGCTGGTGCCGCGGATCGGGCTGGTCGACCCGAGGTTCCTGCCGCCGTTCAGCGAGATGGTGGCAGCGCTGGGCGGAGAGGTCGGCACGCCGGAGTTCTGGGCCGCGCTGGGCAGCACGGTGCGCGGCTGGGCGATCGGTCTGGCGATCGCGGTCGCGGCCGGGGTGGTGCTCGGCATGGTGATCGGCAGCATCCCGTTGCTGCGCGCGGCGACCACCTCGACGATCGAGTTCCTGCGCCCGATCCCGTCGGTGGCGTTGATCCCGCTGGCGGTGCTGCTGTACGGCCCCAGCCCGCAGTCCACGCTGCTGCTGGTGGTCTACGCGAGCTTCTGGCAGGTGCTGGTCCAGGTGTTGTACGGCGTGCAGGACGTGGATCCGGTCGCACGCGAGACCGCCCGTTCCTACCGGTTCAGCGCCTGGACGCAGGTGCGTCGAGTGACCTGGCCGACCACCCTGCCGTACGTCATGACCGGCTTCCGGCTGGCCGCCGCGGTGGCGCTGATCCTGGAGATCACCGGCGAGCTGGTGATCGGCTCACCCGGTCTCGGCAAGCAGATCGCGGTGGCCCAGAGCTCGGGAGCGGTGGACACGATGTACGCCCTGGTGATCGTGACCGGCGTGTTCGGCGTGCTCGTCAACCTGGTCGCCCGGATGCTGGAGCGCCGCAGCCTGCACTGGCATCCGTCGGTTCGCGGGGAGGTGCCTCGATGAGCGTGGGATCCGTGGCGCGTCGGACGATGCTGACGGTCGGCCTGCCGGTCGTCCTGGTCACCGCCTGGTGGTTCGCCACCGCGAACAGCACCAACTTCTTCTGGCCGCCGCTGCGGGAGATCCTGGAGGCGTTCGCCGACACCTGGTTCAGCAACCGGATCATGGCCGACGTCGTGCCCAGCCTCGTCCGGCTGCTGGTCGGGTACGTCCTGGCGCTCGTCTTGGGCATCGGCCTCGGGGTGGCGATCGGCTCGTCCCGCACCCTGCGCGGCGTGGTCGAGCCGGTGCTGGAGTTCTTCCGGGCCATCCCACCGCCGGTCCTGGTGCCGATCCTGATCCTGTTCGCCGGCATCGGCAACGAGATGAAGGTGCTGGTGATCGTGTCCGGCTGCCTGTGGCCGGTGCTGCTGAACACGGTCGAGGGAGTGCGGGGGCTCGACGAGGTGCTCCGCGACACCGCCCGCTGCTACGGGTTGGGACGCCGGTCGCAGCTCACCCACCTGGTGCTGCGTGGCGCCAGCCCGCAGATCGCCGTCGGTGCCCGGCAGGCGCTGTCTATCGGCATCATCTTGATGGTGATCAGTGAGATGTTCGCCGCGTCCAACGGCGTCGGCTTCACCATCATCCAGTTCCAGCGCACGTTCGCCATCCCGGAGATGTGGAGCGGCATCATCCTGCTCGGCCTGATCGGGATCACCTTGGCGTTCCTCTTCCGGCTCGTCGAGTCCCGGGCGCTCGCCTGGTATCGCGGCCTGCGGATGACCCAGCGAGGAGAAGGCTGACATGACCACCCCGACCACTCCGCCCGAGACGCCGGGCACCCCGGCGCCGATTCTCGAGGTGCGGGGTGTGCAGAAGATCTACCAGGGCAAGCAGCGCAACGTCGAGGCGGTCCGCGACCTGACGTTCTCCATCGCTGCGGGCGAGATGACCTGCATCGTCGGACCGTCCGGTGCCGGGAAGACCACCCTGCTCAAGTGCGTCGCGGGCCTGCTGGACACCACCGCCGGCGAGATCGTGCTGGAGGGCGAGCGCGTCACCGGCCCGCCACGGGGGATGGCCGTCGTCTTCCAGGAGTACGGGCGCAGCCTGTTCCCGTGGCTGACGGTGCGGCAGAACGTCGAGCTGCCGCTGAAGGAGAAGAACCTCCCCAAGGCCGACCGGGAGAGCCTGGTCGACGAGGCACTGGCAGCGGTCGGGCTGGCCGACGTGCACGGGGCGCACCCCTGGCAGCTGTCCGGCGGCATGCAACAGCGGGTCGCCATCGCCCGGGCGGTCGCCTACGAGCCGCACGTGCTGCTGATGGACGAGCCCTTCGCTGCCGTCGACGCCCAGACCCGCGGGGAGCTCGAGGACCTCGTCCGCGCGCTCTGGAAGCGCCTCGGCGTCACCGTGCTGTTCGTGACCCACGACATCGACGAGGCGGTCTACCTCGGCCAGCGGGTCATCGTGTTGTCGATGTCGCCGACCGTGGTCCTGGCCGACGTCGCCGTCGACCTGCCCGAACAGCGCGACCAGCTGCACACCAGGTCGCTGCCGCGCTTCGCCGAGCTCCGGGCGAAGGTGTACGAGCTGATCCAGCAGTCCAAGCGTGGCGTCCGGCCCGGGTCAGGTGACGAGCACGAGCAGCCGGGGACGGCGGTCGCGGCCGACACGCAGAGCGGCTCCATGTGAGGAGCCCGATTGCCGCGCCCCGGGTGCTGTTGTTCGCGGCGGTGCTCCTGGTGGCGTTCAACCTGCGCGGGTCGATCGCGGTCGTCGCGCCGCTGCTGCCGCAGATCAGGGCCGACCTCT
>WHTB01000262.1 GCA_009379735.1 Propionibacteriales bacterium | reverse complement strand
CGGTGACCAGCGGCTGCTGACCGACGCCTCGAAGCGGCAGATGCAGCGCACCGAGTGGAAGGTCGACGGCACGCCCACCGAGTACGGGCTGGGCCTCGCGGTGGTGGACATCGGCGGCCGGCGGCTGCTCGGTCACAGCGGTGGATACCCGGGCCACATCACCCGCACGTTCTTCGACCCGATCGACCTGCTGGCCGTCTCCGTACTCACGAACGCCATGGACGCCCAAGCCGAGGTACTGGCCGCTGCGCTGGTACGAATTGTCAACCTGGCAACAGAATCCAGCGGACTGCCCGATGCGGAGCTGGGCCGCTTCACCGGCCGGTTCGCGAACCTGGGGGGCGTGCAGGACGTCGTCGCCCTGGGCGGTCAGCTGTACCTGCTTGACCCCACCGTCGACGATCCAACGGACGCGCCGGTGCGGCTGACCGTCGTCGACGACCGGTCGCTGCGGATGTCGGGTGGCAGCGCCTACCGAGCGCCGGGCGAGACGGCGCACTACACCTTCGCCGACGACGGGTCGGTCGCCTCGATCCGGACGGGAACGACGGCGTACCCGATCGAGCGGGTGGCCGAGGCCGCGCAGGTACGCCGGCGCATCAGCCTGGGCTCGCCGCTGGTCTGACAGGCTGGTCTGACAGGCTGGCGAGATGACCGAGCCGGAGGTGCGTTGCGCGCGCTTCGACGAGCTCCCCGCGCGCACGGCGTACCTGCTGTGGAAGCTGCGGGTGGACGTGTTCGTGGTCGAGCAGCAGTGCGTGTACCCGGAGCTGGACGGCCGCGACCTGGACCCCGGCACCAGGCACCTGTGGACCGAGCAGCAGGCCGTGCCGACGGCGTACCTGCGGGTGCTCGACGAGTCCGACGGCACGGCGCGGATCGGCCGGGTCTGCGTCGCGGCGGCGCATCGCGGTGAAGGGCTGGCGCGGCTGTTGATGGAGCGCGCGCTGAGTGAGGTCGGGAAGCGCGACAGCGTGCTCAACGCGCAGGCCTACCTCGCCGCGTGGTATGCCGGTCTCGGGTACGTCGTCACCGGCGACGAGTACCTGGACGACGGCATCCCGCACGTACCCATGAGGAGGACGGGAGCGGACCATGAATGAGCCCATCGCCGAACGGGTGCAGCGACCCGTCGGCCCGCCCAGGGACCGGGTGGTCGTCGCGGTGACCGTCGGGGCGCCGGCGGACGCGGTGTGGCACGCGCTCCGAGACGTCGCGTCGCTGCACCGCTGGCACGGCTGGGACTACCCCGACCTCGACGCCGAGATCGAGCAGATCTATCACGGCGAGGCGACGGTCACCGACGAGGACGACCGCACGCTCGAGACCGGTGTGGGCCGCTTCGAGCTCATCGAGACGACGGCGGGGACGCGCGTCCGGGTGCTGCGGTCGGGGGAGGCCGAAGGGTACGACGAGATCGACGAGGGGTGGACGACGTTCGTGCACCAGCTGAGGTTCTACCTCGAGCGGCATCTGGGGCAGGAGCGGCGAACCGTCCGGGTCGAGCGTGCGCCGCCGCCGGACGTCGAGGGCGAGGTGTGGTTCGAGTCGGCGCACCAGCGCGGCCTCGCCGTGCCGAACTGGGGCGACGCGCTGGTGGTGGTCAGCACGCCGCCCGAGGGCAGCGGGAGCGTCCTGGTGTCGGGGTACGACATCGACGAGGCGACCTGGCGGGAGATCGAGGAGGCGGTGGGTCAGGAGTGGGATCAGTCCGGCAGCCGGTAGTCGAGCCAGCGCCGGATCTCGTCGTACGCCAGCTTGCGCACCGGCTCCGTCGACGCGAACACGTCGTGCATGGCGCCGTCGATGCGGGCGATCGTGACGTGTCGTGCGAGCCGGTGCGACCAGCGGGCGATCTGCCGGACGTCGAGCACGACGTCGGTGCTGGTGATGTCGTCGTTCCAGTGCTGCGGCGTGCTGCTGCGGCTGGAACAGAGCACGAGCACGGGTGCGTCGACGTCGATGCCGCGATGCACACGACGGTGCCCGCGGCGGACGGCGCGCAGCCATCCGGCCCGCACCGGGAAGCTGTCGCGCGGCTTCCAGGCCAGGTCGAACTCCCACTCGCCGCGGTAGTCCTTGTGGAGGGCCTCGGCGTACAAGCCGCTGACGGTGCGGGGGACGACGGCGTACGGACGGCGGAGCCCGATCTGGTCGATCGCCTGGGTGCCGGCCGTGCGCATCAGCATCGACCCCTGGAGGTCGAGCCACGGGCTGTTCAGCACGACGGCGTCGACGGGGGAGCGGCCCTGCTCCTCGCGGAGGTGGTCGAGCCAGAGCGGGGCGATCAGGCCGCCGGTGGAGTGCCCACTGAGGATCAGCCGGGCGTGCCCGTCGCGGCCGGTGATGCGCTCGAGCACGGCGTCGAGGTCCTCGGCGTACTCGTCGACGTCGCGGCAGAAGTTGGGGGTCTGGTGGGGGAGCAGGCTGCGGCCGTACTTGCGCAGGTCGACCGCGTAGAAGTCGTACCCCTGCTCGATCCAGAAGTCGGCGAGCCCGGTCTGGAAGAAGTAGTCGCAGAAGCCGTGCACGTGGAGGACCGCGCCGCGCGGCCGCCCGTCTGTGACGCGGCGGCTGACCAACGTGGCGACGACTGCGCCCTCGTCGTCCGGCCGGAGGTCGATCGTCTCGGCGGCGTACGGTGCCCCAAGGACGTCTCGCGTGGTGCTCCCGGTCATGGCAACAGTCTCGCAGGACGACGGATTGTCCGTACCCGCCGTTAGCGTTGCCGCATGGCTGACTTCAAACATGCCGACCTCACTGGATCCCGGTTCGAGTGGGTGGACCTCAGCGGCTCAGACTTCCGCGCCGTCGACCTGGCCGACGCTCGGTTCCGCGGTGTCAACCTCAGCGGCGTCGTGATGCGCGGTGTCGAGCTGGTCGACGTTGACATCTACGGCGAGATCGAGAGCCTGACGGTCAATGGTGTCGACATCGGGCCGTTGGTCAACGCCGAGCTCGACCGACGCTACCCCGACCGGGCCAGCATGCGCCCGACCGAGCCGGCCGGCTTCCGCGCGGCGTGGGACGTCGTCGAGCGGCTCTGGGGCGAGACCGTCGAGCGGGCCCGTCGCCTGGACCCCGAGCTGCTGCATGAGTCGGTTGACGGGGAGTGGTCGTTCATCGAGACACTGCGCCACCTGGTCTTCGCCACCGACTCCTGGGTTCGGCGGGCGATCCTCGGCGATCCGTCGCCGTGGGACGCCCTGGATCTGCCGTGGGACGAGATGCCTGACACGCCGGGCGTCCCCCGCGACCGCGACGCACGACCGTCGCTCGACACAGTCCTCGCGCTGCGCAGCGACCGGATGTCCACGGTCCGCGAGGTCATCGATGGTCTGACCGACGAGTCACTTCGCGCTGACACCGAGCCGGTCGAGGGGCCTGGGTGGCCTAGGCCCCGCAGCTACCCGGTGCGCGAGTGCCTGCTGTGCATCCTCAACGAGGAGTGGGAGCACCGGTTGTACGCCGAGCGGGACCTGGGCGCCTTGGCAGCGCGCGACTCCTGACAGTTCGCGCCGCACCGCGCCGTCAACCGCCGAACAGTGGATCGACGTTGGGTAGGCGGTCGAAGCGCGTGAACGTACCCGCGTCAGCGATCTCCGCCGCGGCCTTCAGGAATCCATCCCACGCGGTGCGCGCGAGTGTGCCGCCCACGCTGATCCGCCGCACTCCCAGCCGCGTCGCCTCCGCAACCGAGGTGAACGGCGCATTGACCAGCAGGTTCACCGGTTTGGGCGACACCGCGGAGACAACCGCCTCGATGTGCTCGGTCCTTTCGATCCGTGGCGCGTAGAGGCAGTCGGCGCCCGCGTCGGCGTACGCGCGCAGCCGTCGGATCGTCTCGTCGATGTCGGGACGCCCGCACACGAACCCCTCGGATCGGCCGGTGAGTACGATCCCCGTGCCGCTTTCGTCGATCGCTCGTCGCGCGGCGCTCACCCGCTCCACGGCCAGCTCGAAGTCGAAGAGGGGATGGGCCTCGTCCCCCGACGAGTCCTCGATCGAGAGCCCGGCGATCCCCGTGTCCGCGGCCAGCTTCACGTTCGCTCCGACGTGGGTCGGATCGACCGCGAAACCGCCCTCGAAGTCAGCGTTCACCGGCACGTTCACGGCGGCGACGACAGCACGGAGATGCTCGAGTACCTGATCAAGGGTGACCTGGTTGTCCGCGCGACCCAACGTCCATGCCAAGCCGGCACTCGTCGTCGCCAACGCCTTGAAGCCCAGCTGTTCCAGCGCCCGTGCGCTGCCCACGTCCCACGGGTTCGGCATCACGAAGCATCCGGCGGAGTGCAGGCGGTGGAATGCGGCGATCGGATCGTTCTGGACGTTCATGCCCCACCTCGCCATCGGCCCCTGGAGTCTGCACTTTAGTCCGCACGTCATGCGGTAGGGAGTGGGCGATCGTTGACCACCTGTTTCATCACGAGGGTTGAGTTGAGCCGTTGCACGCCCGGGAGCGCGGCCAATGTGTCGTCCTCGAGCTCTTGGTAGGCGGCGAGGTCGGCCGTGACGATGCGCAACAGGTAGTCGGGGTCCCCGAACAACCGCTGGGCCAGCAGGACGTTCGGGATGGCTGCCACGGCCGCTTCGAACCCGAGCAGGGTGTCGCGATCCTCCTGGCGCATGGTCACGAACACCAGAGCCTCGAACGTGAGTCCCAGCGCCGTCGGATCGATGACGGCCCGGTAGGCCACGATGGTGCGGTTGCGCTCCAACGCACGCAGCCGCCGATGGCACGGGGAGACGCTGAGCTGCACGCGTTCGGCCAGCTCGGTGAGGGTCAGACGACCTTCCTCTTGCAGGACGGCAAGGATCTTCCGGTCAACGGCATCCATGGGGTGGATCTTTCCACGGAAGAGACACAGACAGGTAAAAGTTGGAACCACTTTCCGACCCATCCCGCCTAGCCTTTGCCGAGACCCAGCCGCTCATCCGGAGAAGTCCTCGTGGCGATCAGTTCCATACTTGCCTTCTGGTCCGTTGGTGCCTTGCTGATCGCGGTGCCGGGACCCGACTGGGCCTTCGCCATCAGCGCGGGGCTCCGTCGACAGGTGCTCCCGGCAGCCGGCGGGATCGTGCTCGGCTACGCGGTCATGACGGCCGTCGTCGCGGCTGGGCTGGGACTCCTGGTCGCCTCGACCCCGGTGGCGCTCACCGCGCTCACCCTGGTGGGAGGGCTCTACCTGGTCTGGCTGGGGAGCAAGGTCCTGAGACACCCCACCGCTCCGAGCAGCTCAGGTGTGGCCTCGGCCGGGGACAGCCGCTTCAGCACGCTGCTGCAGGGGATGGCCGTGAGCGGCCTCAACCCCAAGGGCCTGCTGATCTTCGTGGCAGTGCTGCCCCAGTTCGCTGACTCCCGGGCGGCCTGGCCGCTCCCGGCTCAGCTGGCCACGCTGGGCCTCGCCTTCACGCTGACCTGCGCCGTGGTCTATCTCAGTGTCGGAGCAGCGGCCGAACGACTGCTGCTCGCGCGCCCAACCGTCGCCCGCGTGGTTTCCCGAGTCTCCGGTGCCTCGATGGTCGTGATCGGCGGCGCCCTTCTCGTCGACCACCTCAGCCTCGTCGACCACCTCAGCTGAGTGAGAGCATCGGCAGGTGAACCTCGACGTGGGAGAGCTGCTGGAACGAGCAGCCCGCGCAACGCCCGCGGCGGTCGAGGACCGCGGCAGCGGCTGGTGGGTTCGTCACACCGACGGCAACGCCTGGTGGTCTGGCGCGGTGCTCGCGCATGACGCCTCGGACGACGGCTGCCTCGCCGAGCGTGACACCTCCGCGCGGTTCCAGGTCTGTCCTGGGTGCCCGGCGGGCCTCGACCGCATGCTCGCCGATCGCGGTTACCGGTGGGAGGCGCCGATCTCGCTACGGGCGATAGAGGTCGCAGAGCCGGTCGAGGTGCGGCCGGCAGCCGGGCTGGACGTACGCGTGGGCTCCGAGCCGGACCCGGGATGGCTGGTCGTGCTCGCGACCAGCGGCGGCCCGCGGACGGTGGTCGAGAACGAGATCGGGCTGCTCAACCGGGTCGGTCTGCGCAGTGCGTACGTCACCGTGTCCGCCGACGACGAGCCGGTCGCGATCGGACGGGCGGTCGCCGATGACGGCTGGACGGGTGTCTTCGGCATGGCCACCGCGCCCAGTGCTCGCCGGCGGGGTGCCGCCCGGCTAGTGCTGTCGGCGATCGCGCGCTGGGCCCGCGAGCAGGACACGCAGCGGCTTTACCTTCAGGTCGAGCGAGCGAACACCGCCGCGTGCCGTCTCTACGCGGCCGCCGGGTTCACCGAGGT
>WHTB01000063.1 GCA_009379735.1 Propionibacteriales bacterium | reverse complement strand
GGCTTGGTGGACGACCCGTACGTCGACGTCGACGATGTAGACAGCGTGGTCGGCACCAAGCGGAGCCTCAAGCAGGCACAGAAGATCACCGACCGGACCACCACCCTGGTCAAGAACGACGGCGACCTGCTGCCGCTCGCGGCCGACTCCGGCCAGACCGCGCTGGTGACCGGCTGGGGCGTCAGCACGACGCAGACGCTGGCCGACAAGATGACCGAGCGCGGCGTCGCGACGGATGTCCTGGAGACCGGCATCAACCCGTCGGATGCGACGATCGACGCCGCGGTCGCGGCCGCGGACGCTCATGACGTGACGGTGGTCCTGACCAACCGCGCGTCGATCGCGAGCCAGGCCCAGCAGCAGATACTGGTGCAGCGGCTCGTCGCGACCGGCAAACCGGTGGTCGCCGTCGCGGTGCGCGATCCGTACGACATCCGGCACTACCCCGACGTACCCGCGTTCGTGGCGACGTACAGCTACTTCCCGGTGGCGCTCGACTCGTTGGTCCGGGTGCTGTTCGGGGAGCTGGCGCCGAAGGGCACGCTGCCGGTCACCATCCCGGTGGAGGACGATCCGGACATCGTGCTCTATCCGTTCGGCCACGGCCTGAGCTACTGAGGGCCGGGCCATGCGATCTCGGGTACGACTCGGGGCGCTGGCGCTGCTGACCGCGCTCGCCACGGCGGTTGGCACGGTTGTCGGCACGACTGGGGCGACCGGCGCCGAGCCCGGTCCGGCCGGCCAGTCCGTCCCGCTCCGGGTCGTCATCTACAACATCCACACCGGCATCGGCTCCGACGGTCAGCTCGACCTGGCCCGCACCGCCCGCACCCTCGAGGAGCTGGACGCGGACGTCATCGGCCTGCAGGAGGTCGACGTCCACTGGGCCAGCCGCAGCGAGTGGCGGGACCAGGCGCGCGACCTTGCCGAGGCGTTGGACATGCGGGTCTTCTTCGCGCCGATCTACAGCCTCGACCCGCTGCAGGCCGGGCAGCCGCGCCGTGAGTACGGCCTGGCGGTGCTCACCGACCTGCAGGTGTTGCACACCGAGAACCACGAGATCACCCGGCTGTCGACGCAGGGGACCGACCCGGTCCCGGAGCCGGCGCCGGGCTTCCCCGAGGTCGTCGTCCAGAAGGGGAACCTCCCGGTGCACGTGTACGCGACGCACCTGGACTACCGCGCCGACCCGTCGGTGCGCGCGATGCAGGTCGACGACATGCTCGCGATCCTCGACGACGACCCCGACGGCGCCCGCCAGGTGCTGGTCGGGGACTTCAACGCCCCACCGGAAGCCGCCGAGCTGGCGCCGCTCTGGGACTCCCTGACCGACAGCTTCGCGGTCGCCGGGTCGGGCGACGGGCTGACGTACCCAGCGGTCGGACCCACCAAGCGCATCGACTACGTGACCGTCTCACCCCAGATTCGCACCCGCCATGCCCGTGTCGTCGACACCGCGGCGTCCGACCATCGTCCGGTCGTCGCCGACCTCGCCGTACCACGCGGACACTGAACACACCACGAGGAGATCCCATGGACCGGCGCAACTTCCTGAAGGCCGCGGCGACCGTCACCGGCAGCGCCGCGCTGTCGACCGGGCTGGCGGTCCCGCGGGCGTCCGCGGCCAGCGGCGGGCGCGGCGTACTTACCGGCATCGAGAACCTGGCCCGCGACGACTACCGGCTGGTCGGTGGCCAGCGGGTCGGCCTGATCTCGAACCCCACCGGCATCATCCCCGACCTGCGGCACGACATCGACCTGATCGTGGACTCCGGACAGGTCGACATGGTCGCGGCGTTCGGCCCGGAGCACGGGTTCCGCGGCAGTGCTCAGGCCGGCGGGTCGGAGGGTGACTACGAGGACCCGCGGACCGGCGTCCCCGTCTACGACACCTACCAGAAGTCGCCGGCGCAGATCGCCGACTTCTTCCGTGCCTCCGATGTCGAGACGGTGATGTTCGACATCCAGGACGTCGGCGCGAGGTTCTACACCTTCATCTGGACGATGTACGACTGCATGGTGGCGGCCTCGCTGGCCGGCGTGCGGTTCGTCGTCCTCGACCGGCCGAACCCGATCACCGGCCTGACCGCGTACGGCCCGGTGCTGCATCCCGAGCACGCGACGTTCGTTGGCCGTAAGCCGATCTCCCAGCAGCACGGCATGACGGTCGGCGAGCTCGCCGGGCTGTTCAACGGGGAGTTCCTGCCCGAGGACGCGAACGCGAACGGTCCGGTCGAGCTCGCCGTGTCGGAGCTGACCGGTTGGCACCGTGACATCTTCTACGAGGACACCGGTCAGCCGTGGGTGATGCCGTCGCCGAACATGCCGCGCGTGGAGACCGCGGTCGTCTATCCCGGCACCTGCCTGTTCGAGGCGACCAACCTCTCCGAAGGGCGGGGGACGACCCGGCCGTTCGAGCTGATCGGGGCACCGTACGTCGACTTCCCGTGGGCCGACGCCCTGCAGGATCAGGGTCTCGCCGGGGTGGAGTTCCGTGAGGCGTACTTCGTGCCGACCGGGTCGAAGCACGTCGGCAAGACCTGCGGTGGCGTGCAGCTGCATGTGACCGACTGGGCGGAGTACGACGCGATCCGCACGGCGCTGGCGATGATCATCACGGCGAAGGAGCTGTTCCCCGGCGACTTCGCCTGGCGGGAGCAGTCGCCGCCGTTCTGGATCGACCGGCTCTCCGGCTCCGAATGGGTACGCACCGCGATCGATGGCGGTGCCAGCGTCGACGAGGTGGTCGCGGGCTGGCAGGACGAGCTCGGCGACTTCCGCGACACCCGTCGTCAGTACCTGCTGTACAGCGGCCGCCGGAACGAGGACAGGTGAGTGCGATGCGCAGGTACGGGATGGCTGCGGCCGTCGTCGCCCTGCTGGTGGGCTCAGCGCAGGGGGCGGTCGCGATGGAGCCGGTGACCGACCAAGCCGCTCCGTCCGCCGCGCCGGTCGGCGTTTCCGTTGACGAGATCGACTTCTCCTCGCCGCATCAGACACTGCGCTACGGCTCGGCCCAGCGGGCGCACCTGCTCGCGGAGCCGTTGGTGACGATGTCGGAGGACCTGCGCCGCTTCCTCGAGCCGTCACCCACGAACCCGATGTACGCCGGAGGCGTCGTGCTGGCCGCCCGCCGCGGCGTGATCCCGGTGCACGACGCTGCGGGCAAGGCGGTGCGGTACGGCAACGACGAGGCCGAGCTGCCGGCGGACGAGCAGGTGCCGGCGGAGCTCGACACGATCTATGACCTGGCCTCGGTCACCAAGACGTTCACGACGATCGCGGTGATGCAGCAGGTCGAGGCCGGCCTGATCGAGCTCGACGAGCCGGTCATGACGTACCTGCCCGACTTCGCGCAGAACGGCAAGGAGGACGTGACGATCCGGCACCTGCTGACGCACACGGCCGGCCTGCCGGCGTGGATCCCGCTGTACAGCGGGTGGGACACCGTGGAGGACCGGCTGGCCGCCGTGCTCGCCGTCGCGCCGCGGGCTGCGCCGGGCGAGGAGTATGTCTACTCGGACCTCAGCCTGATCACCCTCGGCCTGGTGGTCGAGGAGGTCACCGGGGACACCATCGACGACGTGATCGCGGACCGCATCACCGAGCCGCTCGGCATGCACGACACGATGTTCAACCCGCCCGCCGCGCTGCTGGACCGGGTCGCGGCGACGGAGGAGCAGCCGTGGGCGGGTCGGCCGATGATCCGCGGCGAGGTGCACGACGAGAACGCCTGGTCGCTCGGCGGCGTCGCCGGACATGCCGGCCTGTTCTCGACGGCGCACGACATGGCGATCCTGGCGCAGACGCTGCTGAACGGCGGTGGGTACGGCAAGGCTCGGATCCTCGAGCCCGACACGGTCCGGGCGATCCTGACCAACGAGAACACCGAGTTCCCCGGCGACTCGCACGGGCTCGGGTTCGAGCTGGACCAGATGTGGTACATGGACGGTCTGTCGTCGCCGGTGACGTTCGGGCACACGGGTTACACGGGCACCTCGATGGTGGTCGACCCACTGTCCCACTCGTTCGTGATCTTGCTGACCAACCGCGTGCATCCGTCGCGCAACTGGGGCAGCAACAACCCGTCACGCCGGGCCGTCGCACGTGATCTGGCCCGAGCGGTGGCGGTGCAGCCGGCCAACGGCAGCGACGCGTGGTTCTCCGGAGTCGGCGACGCCCGGACGGCGTCGTTGACGCTGCCGGTGACAGCCGGCGCGGAGGAGGTGGAGTTCGACCTCTGGTACGACACCGAGGCCAACTCGGACATCCTGTACCTCGAGGCGTCAACCGATGACGGTGCGACGTGGTCGCCGGTGCCGTTCTCGCTGCAGGGCAAGGGAGAAACCGTCCAGACGGATGGGCAGGTGTCGGGCTTCGGCGGACGCCGCTGGCACGAGGGTGCGGCTGAGGTCCCGGCCGGCGCCGACCTGCTGCAGTGGCGCTACGCCAACGACACGCTCTACCAGGGCCGCGGTGTCTACGTCGACGGCGTCCGGGTCGACGGGCATCGGGTGTCCGACGCGCAGTTCACCGCCGACGGATGGGAGCTGTCGAAGAACTAGCGCTTCGCGCCGAGGTTGCACTTGTGTCCCAATACTTCGCGCCGAGGTTGCACTTGTGCACCGCTCGCGTCGAGGTCGGTGGGTTGTGGGGTGTGCATAAGTGCAACCTCGGCGGGGGGATGTGGGGGTCAGTGGCGGAGGGCGAGACGGACGGCGCCGGTGGCCGCGTCGACGGCGGTGCGTACGTCACGCACACCCCGCGCGGCGAGACCCTGCTGCACACCGGACCGTACCGGGCCGTCGGTCGTCAGCAACGCCCCACCGAGCACGGTCGGCCCCGCCGGTGCCGCCACGGCGTCGAACGACGCGAGCAGGCCGGCCACGCCGCGGCGCACGATGTCGGCCGCGGTCGCGTCCGTGGCGGCCAGCCCGGTGACCACCGGCGCCAGCCGACCCAGTGCGGCGGCCTCGCTCGAGTACACCGCCGCCACCACGTCCTGGGCCGTCGTGGCGCCGAGTGCGGCGAGCAGTGGCCGGGTCAGGTCAGTCGGTGCCGCCCGGCCGTCCAGCGCGGCGAGTGCGGCCGTGAGCGCCTCCCGCGCCAGCCACACCGCCGACCCGATATCGCCGACCAGCCAGCCGTACCCGTCCGCACGGCGCGTGACCTGGTCATCCTCGACCACGGCCGCTATCGCCCCGGTGCCGGCCACCAGGACGCTGCCGGCCGACTCGCCGGCACCCGACGCGAACGTCGCGACGACGTCGGGGACGACCGTCGGTCGCCCGCCGAGCCCGAGCGCGAGCCACACCTCGTCGGCCTGCCGCTGCGCCCTCACCAGCCCGGCCGACCCGGCCCCGGCGATGGCGAGCACCCCACCGCCGACGGCGCTACCGTCGCGGTCCCCGAGTGCCCCCTCGATCGCGATCCGCAGGTGGGCGACTGGATCCCCGCCGCTGGAGTTCTGGTTGATGCCGGTCGCCCGCCCCGTCCCGATCGACCGGCCGGTCTCGTCGCCGAGGATGCAGCGGGTCGTCGTCGCTCCCGCATCGACACCGATCACGAACGTCACCCGGATGACGCTAGCCGACTCCACTCCGCTGAAGGTCATTGACCGCTCGGCATTGACGTCGGTAACTTTCCTACATGGCGAGAGGCAGTAAAGGCCGCGCAGCCGACCCGGAGCGTGACGCGGTACCGACCACGGTGCGGCTACGCGCGCTGATGCCGTCGCTCGCGCCGGCCGAGCAACGGGTCGCGCAGCGCGTCCTGGACGACCCGAAGTCGGTCGCCGCGTCGACCATCAGCGAGCTCGCCACCGCCTGCGGCACGTCGGAGACCACGGTGATCCGGTTCTGCCGGGCGGTCGGGTTCACCGGCTACCCGGCGCTGCGGCTCACCCTCGCCACCGAGCTCGGCCGGGCGCAGGGCGGGTTCGCGGCCGCGCGCAGCGTGAGCAGCGACATCGGACCCGGCGACGACCTCGACCAGGTGGTCGAGAAGATCGCGTTCGCCGACGCGCGTGCCGTCGAGGAGACCGCTGAGCAGCTCGACGTCCAGGCGCTGCACCGAGTCATCGACGCACTGGTGGCGGCCCGCCGCATCGACATCTACGGAGTCGGCGCGAACGCGTTCGTGGCGCTGGACTTCCAGCAGAAGCTGCACCGGATCGGCCAGGTCGCCTTCGCCTGGGCAGACCCGCACATCGCGCTGACCAGTGCCGCGCTGCTCGGCACCGGGGACGTGGCCGTCGGCATCTCGCACAGCGGCGCGACCCAGGACACCATCGACGCGATCGCGCACGCCCGGGAGCTCGGCGCGACAACCGTGGCGCTCACCAACTTCCCGCGCTCGCCGCTGGCCACCCTCGCCGACCACGTGCTCACGACCGCGGCCCGGGAGACGACGTTCCGCTCCGGCGCGACCGCCAGCCGGCTGGCCCAGCTCACGGTCGTCGACTGCATCTTCGTCGGCGTCGCGCAGCGTACGTACGACGAGACCCAGGCCGCGCTGCAGGCTACCCACGACGCCGTGCAGGGTCGCCGGGTCGGCAACCACCGTCGGCAGGACCGCCCATGACGACCGCCGACCGGCCGAGTCGGCTGCGCGTCGAGGCGCCCACCGAGATGCGCAACCCGGCCACCGTCGACCTCGACCTGATGCCGACCGACGAGCTGTTGCGCGCGATCAACGCCGAGGACCAGCGCGTACCCCTCGCGGTGCAGGCTGCCCTGCCGGAGCTGGTCCGCGCCGTCGACACGGCCGTCGAGGTGCTACGGACCGGCGGGTCGGTGCACTACTTCGGTGCCGGGACGTCCGGCCGGATCGCCACCATGGACGCTGCGGAGCTCGGCCCCACGTTCGCGCTCGAGCCCGGCTGGGTCGTCGCCCATCACGCCGGCGGCGCGGGTGCCCTGGATGCCGCCCTCGAGGACGTCGAGGACGACGCCGACTCAGGTCGCGCCGCGGCGTCGGTCCTTGGCGCCGGCGACCTCGCGGTCGGTCTTACCGCCAGCGGCCGTACGCCGTACGTCGCGGGTGCCCTCGGCCAGGCCCGTGATGTGGGCGCCGCGACCGTACTCGTGAGCGCCAACCCGCGCGCCCGGATCGCGGCCCTCGCCGACGTGCATGTGTGCGCCGACACCGGCCCCGAGGTGCTGGCCGGCTCGACCCGGATGAAGGCCGGCACCGCCCAGAAGCTGGTGCTGAACGCCTTCTCCACCGCGGTGATGGTGCGGCTCGGTCGCACCTACTCCAACCTGATGACCAGCGTGGTGGCGAAGAACGCCAAGCTCAACGGGCGGATGGTCACGATCCTGGTCGAGGCGACCGGCCGCGACTTCGAGACCTGCGCCCGTACCCTCGCCGACTCCGACGACGACCTGCGGGTGGCCTTGGTGCGGCTGCTCGCCGAGGTCGACGGCGACCGCGCCCGCCGTGCCCTGGACGCGGCCGACGGGGTCGTACGTGCTGCTCTGCACCTGCTCGAAGGCTCCACCGACGGGAACCCCCGAAAGGACTCATGATGCGTTCCTGGAAAGCCCTCGCCGCCGCCGCCCTGCTCCCCGCTGGGCTGGTCGCCTGCGCCCCATCGACCTCAGACTCCGACGACAGCGGGGGAGGTGAAAGCACCACGTTGCAGGTGTGGTCGTGGCGGACCGAGGACGTCGACGAGTACAACAAGATCTTCGACGCCTTCGAGAAGGAGAACGACGGCATCACGGTGGAGTTCAAGGCCTTCACCAACACCGAGTACAACACCATCTTGGCGACCGGCCTGACCGAGGAGAAGGGTCCGGACGTCGCCGCGTTGCGCGCGTACGGCGGGCTCCAGCCGCTCTGCGAGGCCGACCGCCTGCTGGCGCTCGACGACGTCGACGTCTCGGCGATCGGCGACGAGGTGCTGGCCGGTGCGCGCTGCCAGAGCGACGACAAGCTCTACGGGGTGCCGTTCGCCACGCAGGTGATGGCCGTCTACTACAACAAGACGATCTTCGACGAGAACGGCATCGAGGAGCCGACGTCGTGGCAGCAGATGGTCGACGCCGCCAAGACGCTCAAGAGCGCGGGTGTCACGCCGTTCGCGACGACCGGCAAGGACACCTGGATGCTGCCGATCGTGCACGACCTGTTCGCGGCGCCGCGGTACGGCGGACCCGAGTTCGAGGAGGCCGTGCTGTCGGGGGCGAAGGACTTCACCGACGCCGACTACGTCGCCTCGCTCGACGTGGTGAAGGAGCTGGCGCCGTACTTCCCCAAGGACGTCGCGGGCGTGGACTACACCACGTCGCAGACGCTGTTCACCAGCGGCAAGGCAGCGATGTTCCCCGGCGGGTCGTTCGAGCTGGCCTTCTTCCAGCAGCAGAACCCCGACCTGGAGATGGGCGTCTTCTCCGTACCCCCGCCGCCGGACTCACTCGTCGACCACTCCCTCACACCGGGCTGGGTCGACGCGTCGTACGGCGTCAACGCCAAGTCCGACAACAAGGAGGCGGCGACCAAGCTGGTCGAGTGGATCGCCACCAAGGACTTCGGTCAGCTGCTGTCCGACGAGCTCAAGCAGATCAACCCGGTGGAGGGCGTCGCGCCGAAGGACCCGCTGCTGAACGAGATGGTCGAGCTCTACCAGGAGAACCCGGCGGCGTACCTCCTGCTCGTCGACTTCCGGTACGGCGAGCCCGGCGGCACCGACCTGCTCGGCGCTGGCCTGCAGTCGATGCTGCTCGGTGACAAGGATGCGAAGGCCGCGGCAGCCGACCTGCAGAAGGGCGTCTCGCAGTGGTTCGAGCCCGCGGGGTGAGAGGCCGCCCGGCGGGGGGTAACCGGGGGCCCTCCGCCCGGGTGCTGGCGGTGTTCCTGCTCCCGGCGCTCGCGCTGTACACGGTGTTCATCGTGTACCCGCTGTTCTCCGCCCTGCAGTACAGCCTGTTCGAGTGGACGGGGACGGCCCGCCA
Organism: Propionibacteriales bacterium; assembly: GCA_009379735.1. GTDB lineage: Bacteria > Actinomycetota > Actinomycetes > Propionibacteriales > Nocardioidaceae > WHTB01. Next base: position 8,804 of record WHTB01000063.1, on the reverse strand, counting down.
GGGCTTCCTCGGGCTGCAGAACTTCGCCGCGCTGTTCACGGTGTTCCCGTACGACGAGCAGCTGATCGTGGCGTTCTGGCACAACTGTCTGTTCTTCATCGGGACGATGGCGGTGCAGAACACGCTGGGCCTGCTTTTCGCGATGCTGCTGCACCGCCGGCGGTTCGGCAAGCGGCTCTTCCAGACGCTCTACACGCTGCCGTACATGGTCAGCCCGATCGTGGTGGGGTACCTGTGGCTGCTGCTGCTGCGTCCGCAGTTCGGTGCGCTCAACGTGCTGTTCGAGAACATCGGCTTCGACTTCTTGGCCCGGCCCTGGCTCGGTGACCCGGACACCGCCCTGCCGGTGGTGATCTTGATCAACGCCTGGCAGTGGCTCGGCTTCCCGATGCTGCTGTTCGGTGCCGCGCTGGCCGGCATCCCCGACGAGTACGACGACGCGGCGCGGGTCGACGGCGCCACCGGCTGGCGGGCGTTCCGGTATGTCACGCTGCCGTTGCTGACGCCGGCCATCGGGACGGTCACCGTGCTGACGTTCATCGGCAACTTCAACGAGTTCTCGCTGGTGTACGCGGTCGGCGGTTCACAGGGCAACCCGGCGTTCTCGACCGACGTACTCGGCCTGCTGTTCTACCGCACCGCCTTCGAGGGCGGGCTCAACGCGATCGGGCGTTCGTCGGCGCTGGCCGTACTCATGTTCGTGTTCATCTTCGGCATCGCCGTCGTCGCCAACCGCTATCTGCGCAAGCGTGAGCGGGAGCTGACGTGAGCGTCGACGTCCTCGACAAGCCGCCGGTCACCTCGCACCCGGTGACGCGACGCGGGCCGGCCGGCTCGCAGCAGAGCAAGGTCGTCCTGGTGCACCTGCTGCTCTGGGGCTACGCGCTGGTGGCGGTCGGCCCGCTGATCTTCATGGTGGTCAACTCGTTCCGCCCCGGCGCGGAGATCTTCAACGACCCGTTGGGCCTGCCGACGGGTGCGTACTTCGGCAACTACGTGGAGGCGTGGCAGGAGGCGCAGTTCGGCACCTACTTTGCGAACTCCGTGCTGGTCGTGGTGTCGGCGGTGTTCGTCGGCACCGCGGTGTCCGCGATGGCGGCGTACCCGTTGGGGCGCTACACGTTCCGTGGCCACGGTGTCTTCACGGCGTACTTCATCGCCGGGCTGACGCTGCCGATCCGGCTGGCCGCGGTGCCGATCTTCTACCTGCTCGGGTCGATGGGGCTGATCGACTCCCGCATCGGCGTTGCCCTCGTCTACGCCGCCAGCGGCGTGCCGTTCAGCATCTTCATCCTGACGGCGTTCTTCCGTGGCCTCCCGCGCGAGCTGGAGGACGCCGCCCGGATCGACGGTGCTGGGGAGTTCCGGATCTTCGCGCTGGTGATGCTGCCGTTGGTCAAACCGGCGCTGGCGACCGTGGCGCTGTTCCAGTTCGTGCAGCTGTGGAACGACTTCTTCTTCCCGCTGATCCTGTTGCGGACCACGGAGAAGTACACCCTGCCGGTCGGCCTGACGTTCTTCTTCGGGCAGTACCAGACCGACTGGGGTGCGGTGTTCGCCGGCCTGGTCATCACCACCATGCCGCTGGTGGTCGTCTTCTTGCTGCTGACCCGGCAGGTGGTCAACGGTCTGGTCGCCGGAATGTCGAAGTGAAGGCGTAGCGTCGGGCAGATGGACTCGGTCAGTGCTCTGAAGCGCGTCGCCTACCTGCTCGAGCGAGAGCTCGCCGAGACTCATCGGGTGCGGGCTTTTCGCAAGGCAGCATGGAGGTTGGCCGACCTGGACCCGGCCGAGGTGGTGTCACGCGCCGAGGCCGGCACCCTCACCGAGCTGCCCGATGTCGGCCCGAAGACCGCGGCCGTGGCGACCGAGGCGGCGGCGGGGAGCACACCTGCCTACCTGGCGGAGCTGGAGGAGCGCGCCGTCGTGCCACTCGTCGAGGGCGGTGCCGAGCTGCGGTCGACGTTGCGCGGTGACCTGCACATGCATTCGGACTGGTCCGACGGCGGGAGCCCGATCGACGAGATGGCCGAGGCAGCCATCGGCGTCGGTCATGACTACATGGTGCTGACCGACCACTCGCCCCGGCTCACCGTGGCGAACGGCCTGACGCCGGAACGGCTGCGGTTGCAGCTGGAGGAGGTGGAGCGGCTCAACGCCGAGCTGTCGCCGTTTCGCATCCTCACCGGCATCGAGGTCGACATCCTCGAGGACGGGTCGCTCGACCAGGACAAGGAGCTGCTCGACCAGCTCGACATCGTGGTCGCGAGCGTGCACTCCAAGCTGCGGGCCAAGAGCGAGGCGATGACCCGGCGGATGGTCACCGCGATGGCCAACCCCCTCGTCGACGTCCTCGGGCACTGCACCGGACGCCTGGTGATGGGCGGGCGGGGGACCCGGCCGGAGTCGCAGTTCGACGCCGAGGTGGTGTTCGAGGCGTGTCGCCAGTTCGACGTCGCGGTCGAGATCAACTCGCGGCCGGAGCGCCGTGACCCGCCGACCCGGCTGCTGACCCTGGCGTACGAGACCGGCTGCCGGTTCTCGATCGACACCGACGCGCATGCGCCGGGGCAGCTGGACTTCCTCGACCACGGCTGTGCACGCGCGCAGGCGCTGGGGATCGAGCCGGCGCGGATCGTCAACACGCTGGGCGCCGACGACCTGGTGGCCTGGGCCGCTGAGTAAAGGTCGTCTCCGCGTAGCGTCCAGGGTGGCGCCTCCCGACGCGCCCCAGGAGGCTCTACCCTTCGGACGTTACGCGTCGGGTCAGGCGTCGCCGCCCTCCTGCTTGACGTCGGCGACGGCCGTCGGATCGTCGATCCGGTAGCGCTCGAACGCCTCCTTGACCGACTCCGGCTTCATCTCGCCCCGGGCCGCCAGCGCCGCAAGCGCCCCGACCACGGTCGACTCCGCGTCGACATGGAAGAACCGCCGGGCCGCCGGCCGCGTGTCGGCGAAGCCGAAGCCGTCGGTGCCGAGCGAGTGCCAGTCACCTGGCACCCACTGAGCGATCTGGTCGGGCACGGCGCGCATGTAGTCCGTGACCGCGAGCACCGGGCCGGCGACGTCGGCCAGCGTGTCGGTGACGTACGGTGTGCGCGGCGTCTCGCCCGGGTGCAGCAGGTTCCACCGGTCGGTCTCGACCGCGTCGCGGGCCAGCTCGTTCCACGACGTCACCGACCACACGTCGGCGGCGACCGCCCACTCGTCGGCCAGGATCTGCTGGGCCTTCAGCGCCCACGGGAGCGCGATACCGGAGGCCAGCAGCTGGATCCGCGGGGCTCCGTCGCCCTCGGCATGCGGCTGCTGCCGGAACCGGTACATACCCTTTAGCAGGCCCTCGACATCGAGCGCCTCCGGCTCCACCGGCTGGACCAGCGGCTCGTTGTAGACGGTCAGGTAGTAGATGACCTTCTCGCCGTGTGGGTGCTCCTCGGTGCTGCTGTACATGCGGCGCAGGCCGTCTTGGACGATGTGGCTCAGCTCGAACGCCCAGGCGGGGTCGTAGTGCACGATCGCCGGGTTGGTGGCGGCGAGCAGCGGCGAGTGCCCGTCGGCGTGCTGGAGCCCCTCGCCGGTGAGCGTCGTGCGCCCGGCCGTGGCACCGATCAGGAAGCCCTGCGCGAGCTGGTCGGCCATCGCCCAGATCGAGTCACCGGTGCGCTGGAAACCGAACATCGAGTAGAAGATGTAGAACGGGATCATCGGCTCGTCGTGCGTGGCGTACGACGTGCCAGCCGCGATCGCCGACCCCATCGCACCCGCTTCGCTGATGCCCTCGTGCAGCATCTGGCCTTGCGCGGACTCCTTGTACGCGAGCAGCAGCTTGCGGTCGACCGAGTCGTACGTCTGGCCGTGCGGCGAGTAGACCTTCGCCGTCGGGAACATCGAGTCCATCCCGAACGTGCGGTACTCGTCGGGCGCGATCGGCACGATCCGATGCCCGATCTCGGGGTCCTTCATCAAGTCGCGCATCAGCCGTACCAGCGCCATCGTGGTGGCGACCGCCTGCTTGCCGGAGCCCTTCTTCAGCTCGGCGTAGACCGGGTCGCCGGGCAGCTTCAGCGGTGCCGCCTTGACCTCGCGCTTCGGGATCGAGCCGCCGAGCTGGCGGCGTCGCTCCATCATGTACTGGATCTCGTGGTCGTCCTTGCCGGGATGGTAGAACGGCGCGACGTCGGACCCGTCGATCTGCTCGTCGCTGATCGGCAGCAGCAGCCGGTCGCGGAAGGTCTTGAGGTCGTCCTTGGTGAGCTTCTTCATCTGGTGGGTGGCGTTGCGACCCTCCAGTGCGTCGATGGTCCAGCCCTTGATCGTCTTGGCCAGGATCACCGTCGGCTGCCCGACGTGCTCGGTGGCGGCCTTGAACGCGGCGTAGACCTTGCGGTAGTCGTGTCCGCCACGAGGCAGCTTCTCCAGTGCCTCGTCGCTGAGCCCCTCGACCATCGCGCGGAGGCGCGCGTCGCTGCCGAAGAAGTTCTCGCGGATGTAGTCGCCGCTCTCGACCGTGTAGGTCTGGAACTGGCCGTCGGGCGTGGCGTTCATCTTGTTGACCAGCACACCGTCGTGGTCCTGCGCCAGCAGGCCGTCCCACTCGCGGCCCCAGACGACCTTGATGACGTTCCACCCGGCACCGCGGAAGAACGACTCGAGCTCCTGGATGACCTTGCCGTTGCCGCGGACCGGACCGTCGAGCTGCTGCAGGTTGCAGTTGATCACGAAGGTCAGGTTGTCGAGCTCCTCACGTGCCGCCAGGCCGATCGCGCCGAGCGACTCGGGCTCACCCATCTCGCCGTCACCGAGGAACGCCCACACCCGCTGCTGGCTGGTGTCTTTGATGCCGCGGTTCTGCAGGTAGCGGTTGAACCGGGCCTGGTAGATCGAGTTGATGCCGGTGAGGCCCATCGACACCGTCGGGAACTCCCAGAAGTTCGGCATCAGCCGCGGGTGTGGGTACGACGAGAGGCCGGCGCCGACCCCGCGCGAGACCTCTTGGCGGAACGCGCCGAGCTGGTCCTCGGTCAGCCGGCCCTCGAGGAACGCCCGGGCGTAGATGCCCGGAGAGGCGTGTCCCTGGATGAAGACCTGGTCGCCGCCGCCGAGGTGCTCCTTGCCGCGGAAGAAGTGGTTGAACCCGACCTCGTACAGGCTCGCCGCGCTCTGGTAGGTCGCGATGTGGCCGCCGACCTCGAGGCCCTTGCGGTTGGCCCGCGACACCATCACGGCGGCGTTCCACCGGATGTAGGCGCGGATGCGGCGCTCGATGTGCTCGTCACCGGGGAACCAGGGCTCACGCTCCGGCGGGATCGTGTTGATGTAGTCGGTGCTGCGCAGCGCCGGAACACCCACCTGACGCTCCCGCGCACGCTCGAGCAGCTTCAGCATCACGAAGCGCGCGCGTGACTTGCCCCTGGAGTCGAGCAGCGAGTCGAGCGACTCGAGCCACTCCTGGGTCTCGTCGGGGTCGATGTCGGGGAGCTGGGTGGGTAGCCCCTCGTGGATGACCGAGGGGCGTTCGGAAGCGGAGGCCACTGCTGTCCTTCCCTGGACGGTGCTGGCGGGGTGCCGCCGGAGCGATCGGTGAAGCGCCACGCCGGGTGGTGCGTGTGCTGTCCATCCTTCCACCCGTCGCCCAATCACTCATCTCTACCCACGGGTACGTCCAGCGTCCGGTCCGCGGCCTGGTGACGTACGCGGACCTGCGGTCGAACGGAGGGGGCACTAAGGTGTCCGGAACCAGCGTGGTACTTGCGTCCGGAGGGCGTGCACGGTGGACTGGCGCGCGACGGGTCCCTGCCGGGGGCCTGCACGACAAAGGAGGAACGTGTGAGCTCGACCGTGGGTGGCGACGGCTCCCAGGGAGCCGGCGTCAAGCTCGGTTTCAAGCCCGACATGGTGGTCCAGGAGCTCGGCTGGGACGAGGACGTCGACGACGACCTGCGTACGGCGATCGAGGCAGCGACCGGCTCTGCACTGGTCGACGAGGACCACGGCGACGTGGTCGACGCAGTCCTGCTGTGGTGGCGTGAGGACGACGGCGACCTCTTCAACGGACTGGTCGACGCGCTCACCGACCTCGCCGACGGTGGCGCGATCTGGCTCCTCACCCCGAAGGTCGGACGGGACGGCCACGTCGAGCCGAGCGAGATCGCCGAAGCCGCGCCGACGGCCGGGCTGTCCACCACGACCAGCCTGGCGGTCGGACCCGAGTGGGCAGCCACCAAGCTGGTGGCGCCGAAGTCGGGGAACCGTCGCTGAGCCCGGCACACACCGCGACACGACGTCGTCCGGCCGACGTGACCGCGCGCTACCTAGGTCGTTGAGGAAGCCATGGTGACGGTCAAGGAAGTCGGTTCCAGGGTCGCGGCGGTACCGCGCAGTGTCTCCGTGCTCGCCGCGACCGGCATCGTGCGGCCCTACGGCCCGCGGCGGCTCGCCCGGCTGGTGCACGCGATCACGCACTGGGGCATCGGTCCTGCGGGCGGCTACACGTCGTTGGCTGCCCGGTTCCCTGACGAGGTCGGTCTGATCGACGAGCGCGGTTCGCTGACCTTCGGCCAGGTCCACCGGCGCACCAACGCGCTGGCTGACTCGCTGGCGGCCCGGGGAGTCCGCGCCGGCGACCCGGTCGCGATCATGTGCCGCAACCACCGGGGCTTCGTCGAGGCGACCATCGCGGTCGCCAAGCTCGGCGCCGACGTGCTCTACCTCAACACGGCGTTCGCCGCGCCGCAGATCGCGGGCGTCTTGGCCCGTGAGCAGCCGGTGGTGGTCGTCTACGACGAGGAGTTCACCGACCTGCTCGTCGGCGTGGACGTCGACCAGCGGCTGCTGGCGTGGCACGACTCCGACCAGCCGTCCGAGCCGACGCTGGAGCAGCTGATCGCCGCCGGCAGCGAGGAGGACCGTGAGGCGCCGGAGCAGGCGTCGCGCACCGTCATCTTGACCTCCGGGACCACAGGGACGCCGAAGGGCGCGAGCCGCGGGTCGGGCTCGCTGGACGCCGCCGCCGCGCTGCTGTCGGTCATCCCACTGCGGCACCGGTGGACCTGTCACATCGCTGCTCCGCTGTTCCACACCTGGGGCTGGGGCCACTTCCAGATCAGCTTCCTGCTCGGGTCGACGCTGGTGCTGCGCCGGCGGTTCGACCCGCAGGACTGCCTCGAGACGGTGCAGTCACACGGCTGCGACTCGCTGGTCGTGATCCCGGTGATGCTGCAGCGCATCATGCAGCTGCCGCCGGAGGTCCGGTCGGCCTACTCGATCGACACCGTCAAGGTCGTCGCGGCGAGCGGGTCGGCACTGCCCGGCGACCTGTCCCAGGAGTGGATGGACTCGTTCGGCGAGAACCTCTACAACATCTACGGTTCCACCGAGTGTGCGTGGGCGACCGTCGCGACGCCGCAGGACCTCCGGCTGGCGCCGGGCACCGCCGGCCGTACTCCGATGGGCACGGTCGTGCGGTTGTACGACGACGAGGGCCGGCCGACGCCCGAGGGTGAGGCCGGCCGGGTGTTCGTCGGCAATTCGATGCTGTTCGAGGGCTACACCGGCGGCGGCACGAAGGCCGTCGTCGACGGTCTGATGGCGACCGGCGACGTCGGCCGCTTCGACCCGACCGGCCGGCTGTTCGTGGAGGGCCGCGACGACGAGATGATCGTGTCCGGTGGCGAGAACGTCTTCCCGCAGGAGGTCGAGGACTGTCTGGCCCGGCATCCGGAGGTCGTGGAAGCGGCCGCGGTCGGGGTGGCCGACGCCGACTTCGGCCACCGGCTGCGCGCCTTCGTCGTACTCCTCGACGATGCAAAGACCGGCGAGGACGACCTCAAGGAGCATGTCAAGGACCACCTGGCGCGGTACAAGGTGCCGCGGGAGGTCCGGCTGATCGACGAGCTGCCGCGCAACGGCACTGGCAAGGTGCTCAAGCGGGACCTGGACCGAGACTGACTCATCACGGCACGGGCAGGATGGGGAACATGACGGTGATCGAGGTGGGCGACAAGGCCCCCGACTTCGCGCTCAAGGACCAGCACGGTGAGACGGTGTCCCTGGCCGACTTCCGGGGCGACAAGGCGGTCCTGCTGGTCTTCTACCCGTGGTCGTTCACCGGTGTCTGCACCGGCGAGATGTGCGAGATCCGCGACGCGCTACCCGACCTCGAGGGCGAGGACGCCCAGGTGCTCGCCGTCTCCTGCGACGCGATGCCGACCCAGCGGGTGTACGCCGACCAGGAAGGTCTCACCTTTCCGGTCCTCAGCGACTTCTGGCCGCACGGCGAGGTGGCGACGGCGTACGGCGTGTTCGACGCCGAGCGCGGGACGGCGCGACGCGGCACGTTCGCGATCGACCGCGACGGCGTGGTCCGCTGGCGTGTCGTCACCGGGCTCAGGGAGCCCCGCACGGTGAGTGACTATCGCGCCGTACTTCGTGAGCTGTCCGCCTGACTCGGTAAAGAATCGGTCCTGCGGACCCGTAAATTGTCCGTTTGCCTTCCGTGGCGGCCGTTCGGGCGTTTGGCTTTGCTTAGCGTGGCCGTCGGTGACCCGAGACGCCGGCGGCCACGCCTGGTCATCGGGTGCGCGCGTACCCGGGGGTCGCAAGATCGAGCGGGGAGGTAGGCTGTCCGCCGGTTTCGGGGCGTATAGCTCAGCGGTAGAGCACCTCCCTTACAAGGAGGGGGTCAGGGGTTCGAATCCCTTTGCGCCCACCGACAAACCTGCAGGTCAGACGCAGTTTCCGGCCGAGGGCCGCGCTGCCCGCTGGGGTGAGTGGGAGAATTTTGGGAGAACTTTTCGGCCGAGTGT
>WHTB01000050.1 GCA_009379735.1 Propionibacteriales bacterium | reverse complement strand
GCCGCCCGGTGCCAGTGCCAGCGCTACAAGCTGCGGCCGAAGGAATCCTTCGGCTCGGTTCCGGTCGAGGAACGCGCCTGGCGACTGCGCCAGCAGACTGACTGCGACCATCCGGCGTCAGACACGAGCAGCGGCCTGGTCGCCTATCTCGATGGTGAGCCCGTCAGCTGGTGCGCCCTCGAGCCACGGCCGGCGTACGAGGGCCTGCTGCGCGTCTACCGCGTCCCCTGGGACGGCCGTCACGAAGACAAGACGGACAACGGCATCTGGGCGGTCACGTGCCTGTTCACCCGGGCCGGCTTCCGCCGCCGGGGAATCAGCCGTGCTCTGGCGCAGGCGGCCGTCGGCTTCGCCCGAGAACGCGGCGCCCGCGCCCTCGAGGCCTATCCGATCACCACAACCGACGTGATACTTGAGGAGCTGCACGTAGGAACTCCCAGCGTCTTCGCAGCCGCGGGTCTCACCGAGGTCTGTAGGCCGACGCTGCGACGTGCGGTGATGCGCCTCGACTTCTGAACTTCAGTACGCCAGGCAGCGAACACTTCGAACGTGCCAGACGAACGTCCTCATCTGCCTCGATCCGCGCGCTCGTGCCGATGAGCGCGCTCACCTGCCCTTCTCAAAGACGGCCTAGAGCCACGTCGAGCTTCGCTGGCCAATCGTCATCCTCGAGACCGGCAGCTACCAGTGCATCGCGCCAGTCGGTGCGGAGCAGCTGAAGCAATTCGGCAAGAGCGTCGTACTTCACCGCGGGCGGGCAGAACCGCGGATGCCTGCGGATCCTGCTGCTCCTCGAGTGGTAGCGACTCTCTGGTGTGTCCACGAGTTGCCTCAACACCTCATCTGCGCTGCCGAGGGAAGCCTGGCGCACTTTGCGAGCGATGGTGGCACCGTCGCGGCGGACCTCTCCGTGTCGCGTCGCCCCGCTGGCTAACTTGCCGGGTACAACGTCCGAAGAACAGAGCCCTGGAGGGCTCCAGGCTTCGGACGTCGTGCCGCGCGCCGGGGCACGGGACCGGTACCCACCTCATCGACTGGCGCGTTGCGTAGGCTTGGTGTCCGGTTTGTCCCTACCGAACGCGCCAGTCGACGCCCGCAGACCCCAGAGGTCCACCCACACATCCAGCAGCAGAGCCCCCATTGGGCAATCGTTGACGCGCAGGTGTGGGCCGGTGCGCGGCCGCACCATACCCACCCATCGCAGACCCAGACGTCCTCTGTCTCGCGTGGATCGGCCCGAAGAGGCAGCAGGTCAGCGTGGGAGACCGGCCCAGAAGCCGCAGCGGTGTTGTGCGGCGTATGGCGTCGGGGCGATGCCGCTGGTGGACAGCTCGATCACCGTGCCGGTCGAGCCGAACTCGGGCCAGGTCGGTCGGCCGGAACCGTTCGGGTTGCCGGTGCGGGCGAAGGCTGACCAATAGTCGATGATCGTCGCCGACAGCCGCTGCTGCTCGGCGGTGAGCGCCGGGTAGGGGTTCCAGGTGGTGAGCTCCCACAGGTAGGGCAGGTCCAGGCCGTGGCACGAGCCCAGGGGAAAGCCGTCGGCGACCTGACCGCTGTCCTCGGCGAACTCGTACGCGTAGACCGGCCGATCGGCGGAGGCCGCCTCCGCGGTGCGAAGCACGGGACAAGCGCCGATCGACCCGCCCCAGTCGCTGAGCACCGTCGCCAGCGCAAGCGCCGGGCTGTCATAGTCGGCAGTCGGATACTCCGCGAGTACGACGCTCGCGTCGTCGCCGAACGTCTCGTTCATCATCGCGCGGTACTCGTCCGTGGTCACCGCCCCTTCACCCGAGACGAACCCCCGCATCTCGTCGTGGGTGCCACCGATCAGCAGCGGCACTCGCGCGGCCGATCCGTGACGAAGCGCGTCGCCCGGCTGCTCCGGCAAAATCGACGTCCCGGCGACCGGGTTCCAGGGCCGGTCGCTCATCCGGCCGTTGACCTGCCGGCCGACACCCGCGAGCGTGGCGAGCAGCTCGGCCGGGGTGCGCTGGCGCAGGCACGCGGCGACGTCGGCAGCCGTGGCGCAGCCGAGCTCCTCGGTAGCCCGGGCGCCGAACGTCTGGGCCGCCGCCAGGGTCGGCACCTGGTTGTCGCAGGCGCCGCTCTGGGTGATCGCTCGATTGAACAGGCCGCGCGAGATCGGCGAGGCGAGCTGGGCGCACACTGCTCGGGCGCCGGCGGACTGGCCGGCCAGCGTCACGTGGTGCGGGTCGCCGCCGAACCTGGCCGCGTTGCGGCGCACCCAACGCAGCGCCGTCGCCTGATCCATCAGTCCGTAGTTCCCGCCGCTGGGGTCGAGCGCCGGCGCGGAGAGGAAGCCGAGCGCGCCGAGGCGGTAGTTCACCGTGACGACCATCAGCCGGCCGGAGGTGGCGAGCCGCGCGCCGTCGTACTCCTGGGCCGCGCCGGAGACGAAGCCACCGCCGTGCAGCCACAGCAGCACCGGCATCCGCTCGCGGGGTCGGACATTCCGCGGCACCGTGACGTCGAGATAGAGGCAGTCCTCCGCCCCGATGATCCCCGCCATCCCTCGCTGCGGGCAGGGTGTGCTCGGTGTCGTGGCGTCGCGGACCCCGGACCAGGGCCGCGGACGAACAGGCGGTCGTCACCGGCGCTCTCCGACCGGGGGCGCGGCGTACGGGACGGCCGAGTAGGTCACGTGGTCGTCGGCGACGCTGCCGCGCAGCCACCCGGAGTCCACCCGGACCACGCCGGGGTCCGGTGGGTGCGGGCCGGCCGATGCTGGTGCAGCGACGAGGGTCGTGGCCGCGACAGCGGTGACGGCGATCAGGGACAGGGCACGAGTGCGCATCGACATGGCAGCAACTCTTGTTGCCTTGGCCCGTCGGTACGTCCGCAGAGAGTCTCGACCTCAGCTACGCCAGCGGGCGTACTCCGCTCAGGTCGTTCAGCGGGAGGGGCCACCTCATTCGCAAGAACGATGTGCCGGCCCTCGTCTTGACCTACCGTCGATTGCGTGCGCCAGACCGAGCCGCTAGCCGTGGATGCTGGGTCCCACGCGCGCTTCCTCGTGCCGCCGCGAGTCGACATCCTGATCGCCGCCGCCTTCGTGCTGTTGACGGTGGCGGAGGCCCTGTTCAGCTCCGGGGTACGTTCGCCCGTGCTGCACCTGGTGGTGGCCGGACTGGCGATGGCGACCTTGGCGTGGCGTCGGTCCTTCCCGCTGGTCGTGGCCACGGCAGTCATCGCCTCCAACATCGCCGTCAACCCGAACGACCAGTTCTCGACGTTGCTCGGCCTGGTGCTCGTCGCGTTCAGCATCGGGTCGTACACCGAACCCCCGCGTTGCTACCTGGGCCTGGCCATCGTGCTGGTTCCGTTCGTCGCGGCGATGGCCCTCGAGGGACTGGAACCCAGCGACATCGCGGCTGCGCTGGTCTTCCTGGTCGGCCCCTGGGCCGTGGGCGGCGTCGTACGGCAGCGCGCGGCAAGCACGGAGGAGGCGCTGGCCCGAGCCGACCGGCTCGAACGTGAGCGCGAGGTCCAGGCTGCGGCGGTCGCCCAGGAGGAACGAACGCGCATCGCCCGCGAGCTGCACGACATCGTGTCCCACTCGATCAGCGTCGTGACCATCCAGACCCAAGCCGTACGCCGCCGCCTCGGACCCGAGCACGCCAAGGAGGCTCACGATCTCGCGAACGTCGAGGCAACCGCGCGGGAGGCGATGGCCGAGATGCGACGCCTGTTCGGCGTGCTACGCACCGACGGCGAAGCCCCTTCGCTCACCCCACAGCCCGGCCTCAGCGAGCTGGACCGGCTGCTCGACCAGGTCAGGTCAGCGGGCCTGCAGGTCGACATCACGACCGACGGTGCTGCCGTCGACCTTCCGCCGGGTGTCGACCTGGCGGCCTACCGCATCGTCCAGGAAGCACTCACCAACGCCTTGCGTCATTCCGGTGCGACTCGGGCCACCGTGGTCGTGAGATTCGCACCGACGAGGCTCGACGTCGAGGTCGCGGACGACGGCCGTGGCATCTCCGGACCGACGACGGGCGGGCATGGCCTGGTGGGTGTTCGAGAGCGAGTTGCCTTGTACGGCGGAACGATCGATGTCTCCACCGGCCCGACGGGTGGCGTGACGCTCTCCGCGAGCCTGCCCGTTCGCGAGGACTCATGACTACGGTGGTCATCGCCGACGACCAGGGCATGGTCCGGGCCGGCTTCCGGTCTCTGCTTGAGTCCGAGCCTGATCTCGAGGTGGTCGGTGAGGCCGTCAACGGTGAAGAGGCGGTCGAGGTCGTACGCCGGCTGAGCCCTGATGTCACGCTGATGGACATCCGGATGCCTGTCCTCGACGGCATCGCGGCGACCCGGCAGCTGGTCGCCGAGCAGGTGCCGACCAGGGTGCTCGTACTCACGACCTTCGACCTCGACGAGTATGTCTTCGAGGCCCTGCGTGCCGGCGCCTCCGGCTTTCTGCTCAAGGACGCGCCCGCCGAGGAGCTGGCGGCAGCGATCCGGGTGGTCGCGTCGGGGGACTCGCTGCTGGCACCGGGGGTGACCCGGCGGGTCATCGACGCGTTCGTACGCCGCCCGGCCCGGCAGCGTCCACCGCACGACGAGCGGCTCGCCAGGCTCACCCCCCGTGAGCTCGAGGTGCTCGGGCTGCTCGCCCGTGGGCTGTCGAACCACACCATCGCGAGCCGGCTGTACGTCTCCGAGGCGACCACGAAGACCCATGTCAGCAACGTGTTGTCGAAGCTCGGACTCCGCGACCGGGTCCAGGCGGTGATCTTCGCCTATGAGAACGGGATCGTCGTCGTGGGGGAGCCGGGTCGCACGGAAGATCCGTCGTACGACTGAGCCGAGCTTCATCCGGGCGACCGATCCAGTTGAGATCGACGCCGCCCACCCTTGAACGAGTTGACTCGTCCAAGGAGGACACCATGACCACCAAAGCTGTCAGCCCGACACCGACCGCATCCGTTCGCGAGACGTCGGGCCCGGTCCGCCGTACGCCGGCCGCCCTCGCCGTCCGGCGATGGTTCCTGATCGCCTCGCCCGTCCTGGCCGGACTGTTCGCGGTCGTCGGTGCGTACGCCGACCCTGCGGTGGGTCTGGACGGACGACAGCTGTACGAGCTCTACGCCGAGAACCCCGACCCGCTGCAGTTCAAGTCGCTCGGCTTCCACTGGTCGTACGCGTTCTGGATCGCGCCCGCGCTGCTGCTGGCCGGGTACGTACGCGGACGCGGCGCCTGGCTGGCGAACATCGCCGCCGTGCTCGGTTTCGCCGGGATGACGACGCTGCCCGGGCTGTTGTTCATCGACTACTACGACTCGGCGATCGGCCAGCTCTACGGCCCGGAGGCAGCCGCGGCGGTCAATGAGCACATGGGCGCCACGATGTGGGGCTTGGTCGTGTTCGTGACACCGGGGATCGTCGGCCTCCTGGTCGCGCTGCCCCTCGCGGCGGTCGCGCTCTGGCGGTCCGGCCTGGTGCGCTGGTGGGCACCGGTCGCCGTCCTCGGTGGCACTGCCGCCTTCATGTTCTCGAGCGTCACGTGGTGGGGTTGCGCGATCACCACGGCCTGCTTCACGGTGTTCGCGGTCGCCATCGCCAAGGCCACCTCGCCGCTCGCGACCAATGCGCAATGACCGGTCGGGCGAACCCCACCCTTCGCACCGAGGTTGCACGTATGCACACCCGGCTGGCCGCCGACCTGGCCCGCGGGCGCCTCGCGGCCGATCCGTGGTCTCGGGTCCAGGCGGACAGCGAGCCGCACTAGGCTGACGGGGTCGCGCACCCGTTTGCAGAGGAGTCTTCGATGGTCGACGTCCCGACTCGTTCGCTCAACGACGGCCGGACGATCCCGGCCCTCGGGTTCGGCACGTACCCCCTCGACGACGCGACCGCCGAGGAGGCAGTGGTCGGCACCGCCGGGCTCGGCTACCGGCTGTTCGACACCGCGGTCAACTACCGCAACGAGACCGGCGTCGGCCGCGGGATCGCCCGCGCGGGTGTGCCCCGCGATGACCTCGTCGTCACGACCAAGCTCCCCGGTCGCGACCATGGGTACGAGCAGACGCTCACCTCGTTCGAGCAGGCCCGGAAGCGGCTCGGGCTCGACTACGTCGACCTCTACCTCATCCACTGGCCGCTGCCTCGTGTCGACCAGTACGTCGAGTCCTGGCGCGCGATGGTCAAGCTGCGCGACGACGGCCTGGTGCGGTCGATCGGGGTCTCCAACTTCACCCCTGCGCACATCCGCCGGCTCGCGGACGAGACCGGCGTCCTCCCCGCCGTCAACCAGATCGAGCTGCACCCGCTCTTCCCCCAGCAGGAGCTGCGCGACTTCCACGCCGCCAACGGGATTGCCACCGAGAGCTGGAGCCCGCTCGGCCGGGGTTCGGACCTGCTCGACGACCCCGGCATCGGTGCGATCGCCACGACCCATCAGGTCACCCCGGCCCAGGTGATCCTGCGCTGGCATGTCCAGCTCGACACCATCCCCATTCCCAAGTCGGGCGACCCGGCCCGACAGCGGGCCAACCTCGACGTCTTCGGCTTCGAGCTCGGCCCGGCCGAGATGGATGCCGTCGGCGCCCGAGAGCACCGGCGCCTCGGTGGCGACCCCGACCACCACGAAGAGTTCTAGGGCCTAGGCCGCGGGATCGCGGGAACCGCGCCGCGCCGCCGCGCGCGGTGAGAAGCGGGCGAGCGGGTTGGCGAGGGTGCCGACCAGCTGGAGCGCCGCGGACGGGTCGGCCAGGTCCACCATCTGCGTGTTGTCGCGCAGCTGCAGCCGGTTGAGGCAGGACAACGGGAACCGCTCGGTGAAGATGTCGTACCGCTCGAACCGATGCGCCAGCCGCGGCGCCGAGACCTGGTAGTCGGCGACGCACGACGCGGCGGTCGACCAGAACGCGTCCTCGTCCATCGTGCCGTCGGCCTCGAGCGTCGCGCTGAGGAACCGGAGGAAGCTGTCGAACACGTCGGTGAAGATCGACAGCATCTTCTCCCCGTCGGGGATGTCCGCCCGGATCCGCTCGATCGCCGCCGGTAGGTCCCTGCTCGCATCCATCACCACGATCTCCTCGGCGATGTCCTTCATGATGACCCGCACCGGGGCGCCGTCCTCGAGCACCAGGATGACGTTCTCGCCGTGCGGCATGAAGACCAGGTCGTACGCGTAGAAGCAGTGCAGCAGCGGGACGAGGTACGCGTCGAGGTAACGGCGCAGCCAGCCTTCGGCGGTGAGGCCGGACTCGTCGATCAGTGCCCCGACGACGGAGCTCCCGTCACGGTCGACGTGCAGCAGCGACGCCATCGTGGCCAGGCGCTGGCCCGGGCGGACCGACGGGACGGGGCTCTCCCGCCAGAGCGCGGCGAGCATCTTCAGGTACGGCGACCCCGGCGCCGCGGCCGCCTCGAAGTGCTCGGGGTGGTAGCCGACGGCGGCCCGTTCGCGCAGCACCGTGAACCGCGCTCGCGCGAGTACGTCGTCGCCGGCGACCAGCTCGGCGACCCAGTCGTTGATGGCGGGGGTGGCCTTCATGTACGCCGCCGACAACCCACGGAGGAAGCCCATGTTCAGGACGGACAGCGCGGTCTTCACGTAGTGCCTCGACGGCTCGCTGGTGTTGAAGAACGTGCGGATCGACTGCTGCGGCAGGTAGCTGTCGTCACCGTGGCCGAGGCACACCAGGTGCTGCCGGGCGACGTCGGCGGCGAACGTCACGGACAGCCGGTTCCACCACTGCCACGGGTGTACGGGCACCAGGTAGTAGTCGTCGATGTCGAGCCCGAGGTCGGTCAGCGTGCGGGCGAAGCGGGCGCGCGTCGCCGGAGCCAGCTCCGCGCCCATCAGCCGGTCGTAGTCGAGTCCGGCCGAGCAGGAGAACGTGGAACGCGTGCGCCGCACCGCCAGCCAGATCAGCCGGACCGGCGCCGATGCCTCCGGCGCGTACGCGAGGTAGTCCTGGGCGTCGAGCCCGAGCCGCCCGTTGTTGGCGACGAAGCACGGGTGACCCTCGGTCATCGCGCCCTCGATGGTCTGGAAGTCGGCGCGGGCGAGCGTGCGTGCGTCGAGGCTTGATGTCGCCAGCTTGTAGGCGCTGCTGGCCAGCGTGCTGGCGATCTCCTCCAGATAGACGGGCAGCACCCGGTCGTCGAGCCCGAGACTCAGGCGCAGCTCCAGCACCAGGTCGAGCGCGTCGAGCGGGAGCTCGGCCGGACCACGGAGCCGGCGGATGCTGTCGGCGTCCACGTCCCAATGGTCCAGGGCGAGCAGCCGGGCCGAGAAGCGGTACTCCACCGACCGGTCGTCACTGCGGACGACGTACTCACCCTTGCCTCTCAGCTCCGGGGTGAGGAGGCGTTCGTGGGAGAACTCGGCGAGCGCCTTGCGGACCAGCGAGCGGTTCGCGCGGGCCCAGTGCTGTGGCGTCAGGTGTGCGACGGCCGTTCGTGGGTCTGGCTGATGGGTGGTCAACCGGGCTCACTCCTTTGCTGCAGGCCCCGGCGGCGGTAGCCGCGAGGTACTGCTCTCGAGTACAGGTGCTGAGGTAGGCGTCCTTGTCCCTCAGGGAGATTGTCCCCTGCACACGGAACCCGACGGCGGCGTTGAGCGCGTGCACCGGTCGGTTGCGGACGTCTGGTTCGACGACGATGCGGCACGCGCCGGGGTCGGCGAACAGCATCTCCATCACGGTGCCGATCACCGCGCGGGTGAAGCCGTGCACCGGCGTACGGGTCGGCGCGACCAGGAAGTGCATGCCGACGTCTCCCGGCTGGACCGGGTAGACACCTCCGATCTCGTCGTGGGCCGGGTCGTAGCGTTCGACCAGGAACGCCGGCCGGCCCTCGTGCAGTCCGAGGTACGCGTCGTGGGACGTCGCGGCAGCGATACTCGCGTACTGCCGCTCGACGTCGGACACCGCCGCGTCCTGCAGCTGCCAGAACACCGCCTTGGGGTGGGTGACCCAGCGGTGCAGGAGTACGGAGTCGGCTCGCGGGTCGAGGTGGCGGACGGCGAACTCGCCCAGCCGTACGTCGCGACGCCTGAACACGACCTCGGTCATGCGGGCGTGCCCGCGAGCCGCGACCGGTCGGTGGCCGGCGCGGTGAACTCCTGGAACGCGATGGACGTCTCGACCGGGTAGTGCTCGCGGCCCAGCAGCTCGCGGATGATGCACGAGTTGCGGTAGCTGGCCATCCCGAGGTCGGGAGCGACGAAGCCGTGGGTGTGCAGCTCGGCGTTCTGCACGAAGATCTCCCGCCCCGCCGTGTCGACGCTGTAGTTGCGCCGGACGGCGAACCGGCCGGCGTCGTCCCAGCCGATCCGGTCCGCGACCGGCTCGAGGAAACCCGGCACCTGCTGCCGGTAGCCGGTGGCGAGCACCAGTCCCTCACTGGTCAGCCCGAACTCCTCGCCCTGCTCGTCGTGCCGCAGGTCGAGGGTGTACGTGCCGTCGGCCGGGTCGTAGGCGGCGCCGACTAGCGACGTGTTGGTGAGCAGCCGCGTGGGGCAGCGGCGGTTGAGGTTCTTGACGTACAGCAGGTCGTAGATGTCGTTGATGAGCGACGCGTTGATGCCCTTGTAGAGGCCCTTCTGCGCGGCGACCAGCCGGTCGCGGGTCGGCATCGGCAGCTGGTGGAAGTAGTCGGCGTAGTCCGGCGACGTCATCTCGAGCGTGAGCTTGGTGTACTCCAGCGGGAAGAACCGGGGTGACCGGGTCAGCCAGGTGAGTGCGTAGCCGTGGTCGTCGATCTCGGCCAGCAGGTCGTGGTAGATCTCCGCCGCGCTCTGACCGCTGCCGACGATGGTGATGCTGCCCTTCTGCTGCAGCGCACTCTTGGCCGTCAGGTAACCGGAGTTGTGGATCGCGTCGCCGGGGAGGTCGCGGCACAGGGCGGGCACGTACGGCGGTGTGCCGGTGCCGAGCACGAGCCGCTGGCCGCGGTACGTCGTCGGCTCTCCGGTCGCCGGGTTGTGTGCGTGGACGACGTATTCGCCGTCGTACTCGACGGTGTCGACGTGCTGCCCGAACCGCACCGTGCTCAGCCGGCCGGCCGCCCAGCGGCAGTAGTCGTCGTACTCCGTGCGCAGCGGGAAGAAGCGCTCCCGGATGTAGAACGGGTACAGCCGACCGGACTCCTTGAGGTAGTTGAGGAAGGAGTACGGCGAGGTCGGGTCCGCCAGCGTGACGAGGTCGGCCAGGAACGGCGTCTGGAGCGTGCTCGTCTCGAGCAGCATGCCGGGGTGCCAGTCGAAGCCCGGCTTGCTCTCGAGGAACACCCCGTCGAGGTCGTCGATCGGCTCGGTCAGGCAGGCCAGGCCGAGGTTGAACGGCCCCAGACCGATGGCGATGAAGTCGTGCGTGTCGAGCACGTGGTCTCCCCGAAGGTGGATGCGGTCAGCTGGCTTCGACGCGGGTCTTCCCGCGGTCGTCGGTGTCGGACAGGAACTCCTCGGCATGCCCGGCGATCAGGCCGAGAACGTCGGCGATATCGTCCAGCGAGGTCTGTGGGTTGAGCAGGGTGAACTTCAGGTAGTGCGCGCCGTCCACGGTTGTGGCCGCGACCACCGCCTCGCCGGACGACAGCAGCGCCTGCCGTACGTAGAGGTTGACCTCGTCGACCAGGTCCGGGTGTGACCCGTCCGGCGGGACGTAGCGGAACACCAGCGTGCTCAGCTGCGGCTGCGTGACGACCTCGAACCGGGGGTCGTCAGCCATCAGCCGCCAGGTGGCCGCGGCGAGGTCCACCACGTCATCGAACAGCGCGCCGACCATGTCGGGTCCCATGATCCGCAACGTCAGCCAGAGCTTGAGCGCATCGAAGCGGCGGGTCGTCTGGAGGCTCTTGTCCACCTGGTTGGGGGCGTGGGTGTCGGAGCCGCCGGCCGGGTTGAGGTAGTTGGCGTGGTACGTGACGTGCGCCAGCATGGACCGGTCGCGGACGAGGACGGCGCTCGAGCTGACCGGCTGGAAGAAGGACTTGTGGAAGTCGACGGTGACGGAGTCTGCCCGGCCGATGCCGTCGAGGAGATCCCGTCGCCGGGAGACCAGCAGGCCGCAGCCGTACGCAGCATCGACGTGCATCCAGATCCCTTCCTGGGCGCAGATGTCGGCGATCTGATGGAGCGGGTCGATGCTACCGAAGTCGGTGGTGCCCGCCGTGGCGACGACTGCCATCGGGACGAGGCCGTCCTGCCGGCACCGGTCGACCTCGCGCACCAGGTCGTCGGTCCGCAGCCGTTTGTCCTGGTCGGTGGGTACGGAGATCACGGCCTCCCGTCCGAGCCCGAGCAGGGCGGCCGACGTGGCGATGCTGAAGTGGCTGACCTCCGAGGTGAGGATGCGCAGCCGGGGCAGCAGCTCCGACTTCCGTGACGTCAGCACGGTGCGCGCCAAGCCGGCGCACGTCTCGTCGCGGGCGATGAGCAGGGCCTGCAGGTTGGACTGCGTGCCGCCGCTGGTGAAGACGCCGTCCGCGGCGTCGCCGAGATCGAGGTGCGCCGCCGTCCACTGGATCAGACGGCGCTCGATCAAGGTCCCGCCCGCACTCTGGTCCCAGGTGTCCAGCGACGAGTTGATGGACGAGAGGAACGCCTCGCCGAGTACGGCGGGGATCACGACCGGGCAGTTGAGGTGTCCGAGGTAGCGCGGGTGGTGGAAGTAGACGGCGTCACGGAGGTAGATGTGGCCGAGCTCGTCGAGGGCCGCGGCCGTGTCGGCCACCGGCCGTTGCAGGTCGATGCCGGAGATCGCCGCGTCGAGCTGCGGGGCCGAGATCCCGGAGAACGGCCGGTCGACGTCGGCGAACCGGCTCGCGAGCCGCTCGATGCACTGGGTCATCGAGCGCAGGTAGTGCTCGACCGTGCTGCCGTTGAGCAGGTGGGACCTGCGGTCGGTCGCGTACTCAGACTGCGGGCCGTTCGGTCGGTCTGCGGAGTCCACCGGGAGGGCACCCTTCCTTCGCGTGAGATTAGGTTAGCCTAACCAAACACACGCGAAGGTTGCACGCTCCGTAACGATTGTGGCCACCGGACCGATAGAGGGGGTGTAGCCCATGGCGGTGCCGACCGGGAGGGGGCGACATGAGCGAATCGACGTGTCCGCGTTGCGGTGGCGTCGCGTACGGGGGCGTGCGCCTGGAGGGGGTCACCGTGCCCGGCACGGCTGCTGATCAGGTCGTGTTCTACGCGACCTGCAACACCCCAGGCTGCGGGTGGCGACACGAGCGGCACGTCGCCTGAGGCGTCCCGACCGGCGTCAGCGCATCGTCGCTGACTGGGTTGACGACTGGGTTGCTCGCATGGTCGTCCCCGGCCGGCTCCGGTAGACGCACCCACGTGTCCGGCCGACTCGCCACAGACCGGATCGGTCCCCGGCGCCCCAGAGGGCCGGTTTGCCGGTCAGCGTGGGGTACATGATCTGCCAGCGGTCCTGCTGGCGCGGATGGGTCAGGCCGACCGCATGCCCGATCTCGTGCATCAACAGCTCGCCGCGGCTCCCGCCGCGAGCAGACCAGAAGCCACCCCGCAGCTTCACGTTCGCATTCAGGATCACCCGCCCCTGCACGATCCGCGGCGTCGTCCGCCCGCTCCGGTCGTACCCCGTCGTCCACGACACCCCGCCCACGCCGGCCGCTCCTGGTGAGCGGCGCAGCGCGTCGGACTGCCAGGGCTTCGCCCAGGCGACGACGAGGTCGATCCCGCTGGGGTACCGGTCGCCGTGACGGCTGCCGGGGACCACCCGGGTCGAGCCGCGGTACACGAAGCGGAGCCCGGTGGTCGCGCTCACCCGGGCGACAGCGCGTTTCGTGTCGGACAGGGCGCCACGGTTGGCGTACCGCGTGTTGACCTTGTAGTCGATCGGCGCGCACGGGTTCCAGCGGGCGGGGTTGCCGTTCCACGCCTTGGTGATGAAGCGGTAGGACCACATGCTGCCGCGAGCGGTCGGGTTGTCGCTGGCCGCGCTGGTCGGGCTGCTGCCGATCAGGGCGCACAGCACGGCGAGAATGCTGGCCAGGACGGCGGTCTTCACAGGTCGGTATTGAGGGGTCATCGTCCGATGGTGCGGGCGACCGAAACCTCGGCACGACGGTTTGCCGGAGGACGAACTGAACGGACTAGCACGGCCCGACGGCTGGCCGCCCGAACGGCTGAGACCACGTCATCCGTTCCGAGCAAACCTCCCGCCGACAGTGCGCATCCGTGCGCTTTCTTCCCGCCGACGTTGCGCGTATGTCCCAGATTCCTCGCGCCGACGTTGCGCGTATGTGCTCCGGCGGGCGGGCCCGGGCGCGTCAAAGACCAGTTGGGCAAACCCCGACGTCCGCCCGGCGGAACGCGGATGCGGCGCCGCCCCGCGTACCCCGCGTACCCCGCGTGCTCACGTCGTTGCGCGTCCGTGCGTTGTCTTCGGCGGGCTCAACTCTTCTCGGCGGTGTGCCCGACCAGGACGTACGCGAACTCCTCGGCCAGCCAGGTCGACGGCGGGCACCCGGCGAGTCCGCGCCACTCGCGGGTCATGTGGGCCTGGTCGGCGTAGCCGCAGTCGGCCGCGACATCGGCGAGCCGCTGGTGCGGAGAGCTGCGCAGCCGGCCGACGCTGCTCTCGAACCGGAGCACCCGCGCGGTCACCTTGGGAGTGAGCCCGAACTCGCGCTCGAAGCGGGCGGTCAGGTGGCGTCGACTCCACCCGACCTCAGCAGCGAGTGCGGCGACCGGCGTCGAACCTCGCCGGATGAGCAGGCAGTCCCACGCCCACGCGACCTCGGGACGCACCGCGGCTGGCCGGTCGACGATCCGGCTCGCCAGCTCCTGGTCGAGCAGGCGGAACCGCGCGGCCCACCCGGACGCCTCGCGGAGCCGGTCGAGCAGCCGCTCGGCATCGGCCCCGAGTACGTCGGACAGGGGCAGCACGAACCCGCCGAGCTCGGCGGCCGGTCGACCTAACAGGGCGCGGGCGCCCGCCGGTATCAGCGCCAGCTGGATGCCGGCGCTACGGCCACCCATCGCGATGCCCGCCGGCCGGGAGTGCAGTCCGCCGACCAGGGCGTCGTAGCTCCCGGGAGCCTGCAGCGGGTCAGGGAGTGCCGTCATCGTGAGCGGGCCGTCGAGGGTCAGCACGACAGTGAGGTAGCGCGACGACAGCCCACGGTGGGTGCCGGGCGGAGAGTCGGCGAACGCGTAGCCGTCGTAGTGGTCGACCAGCCCGCGCAGTGCGTCGACCGTCCGCCAGCGCACCATCTCGGCGGCCGGCTGCTCGTCGCGGCTCGGCTGGGTCATCGGATCGCCCTCCGCCAGTCACCGTAGACACGCCGACCGACTGCGCGCCATGTCGGCCTTCGGTCTCTGACAGGATCGATGAGATGACCGAGCATGCACCTGACCCGATCATCGTCGACGCCGTGCAGCATGTCCGCGACCGCTTCGGTGCCCGTGGCCTCGAGGACCTGATCGTGCTGGCCCAGACCGAGCTCGCCGCAGCGAAGGCGGCGCTCGAGGAGCTGTCCGACTCCTGACGCCGAGTTTGTGGTGGCGAGTTAGGCGAGGCTAACCTCGACGTGTGGCCACCCCCGCACAGCCTTCCCGCCCGGCGCCCAGCCTGCGTGGTGCCGACCTGACACTTGGGTACGCCGGCCACGACGTCGTCTCCGGCGCGGACCTGACCCTGTGCGCCGGCGAGGTCACGGCGCTGGTCGGCCCCAACGGCAGTGGCAAGTCCACCCTGCTGCGCGCACTCGCTCGGCTGCACCCGCCGCGCCTCGGCGACGTGCTGCTCGCCGACGGTGTCGCGGCGAGGACGCTGCACGCCAAGGAGTTCGCCCAGCGGGTCACTCTGCTCGGGCAGAGCCGTCCCACGCCGTCCGGCGTCCTCGTCCGCGACGTGGTCGGTTATGGTCGCCACCCCTACCGGGGGCGCTGGCGGGACGGTGACCCGGACGGTCCTCGTGCCGTCGCCTGGGCGATGGAGGTGACCGGCACGGCGGAGATGGCCGAGCGTGGTGTCGACGAGCTGTCCGGTGGGGAGCGGCAGCGGGTCTGGCTGGCGACCGCGCTGGCGCAGGACACCGGCGTACTCCTCCTGGATGAGCCGACCAACCACCTCGATCTTCGTTACCAGGTGGAGATTCTCGACCTGATGCGTGACCTTGCCGACGACCACGACGTCGCCGTCGGCGTGGTGCTGCATGACCTTAACCAGGCCGCGGCGGTCGCCGACCGCGTCGCCCTGCTGTCGGAGGGCCAGCTGGAGTCCTGCGGCGCCCCGGCCGAGGTGCTGACCGGCGAAGCACTCACCCGTGCGTACGGACTGCGGGTCGAGGTCGGCCCGGACCCGGTGACCGGGCATCTCATCGCCCGGCCGGTGGGCAAACACACGACCCGGCCGCCGGCGCTCGCCTGAACGCCTCGTTCTTGGGCTGGCGGCGGCCGAGGCGTGGCGGCGCCGGTGGCAGGCGTACGCGCGGGACGTAGGCTGCTCGCTGGCGGACGACGCAGCGGCCGAGGAGCAGCATGAACGACACCGTGGGGGTGCTGCTGATCATCGGCTGCCTGCTCCTCGCAGCCTGGAGCCTGCTGCTTGTGGTGCTCGGCAGACCGCTCGACAATCCCTTGTTCTATGGGCTTTCCGTGCTTGAGGCGGCGCTGCTCGTGCAGGTCGTCGCCGGGATCGTCATGCTGGCCGGCAGCAGCCGAGACGTCGACGGTGCGGCGTTCGTCGGCTACCTCCTCACCGCGGTCCTCATCCTGCCGCTCGCGGTGGTCTGGGCGGTCGCCGAGAAGAGTCGCTGGGGTACGGGCGTCCTCGTCGCCGGGTGCCTGACCGTCGCCGTCATGGTGGTGCGCATGCAGCAGATCTGGGCCGGTGCCGGTGCCTGAAGCGACCAGCACCCGCGGACCCGGTCGACTGCTGGTCGCGGTGTACGCCGTGTTCGCCCTGGCGGCGACCGCCCGCTCGACGGTGCAGATCGCGACCCGCTTCGACGACGCCCCGTTGGCGTACATGCTGTCGGCGCTGGCGGCGGTCGTCTATATCGTCGCTACGGTCGCGTTGGCCCGTGGAAACGCGATGTCGCTGCGGGTGGCGCTGGTCTCGTGCACCTTCGAGCTGCTCGGCGTACTCCTCGTCGGCACGGCCAGCCTGGTCGCGCCCGAGGCGTTCCCGGACGCGACTGTGTGGTCCGTCTACGGCCGTGGGTACGGGTTCGTGCCGCTAGTGCTCCCGCTGCTCGGCCTGTGGTGGGTACGGCGGGTCAGATCGCGCGGGTGACGGTGATGGTGGTGTTCGTGCACCCGTTGGCGATGCTCGTCATCGCCGACTTCTCGGCCGAGTCGACGCGGAGACGCCAGCGGACCTTCACCGCCACGAACTCCCTGAGGTAACGGCACTTGTCGTACTGCGGCATCCAGGTCGACGGGTCTTGGTCACCCTTGGCCTGGTTGACGTTGTCGGTCACGCCGACCAGCGGGCGGTAGTCGCCGAGGTCGTTCGCGTACGACTGTCGCTGGCCGCTGGTCCAGGACGAGGCACCGGAGTCCCAGGCTTCGGCGAGCGGCACCATGTGGTCGATGTCGATGTCGGACGGGTTGGTCCAGGACACCCGGTCGTAGTACGAGAACCAGCGTCCGCCGGTCAGCTGGCAGCCGGACCCGACCGTCGGCGGGTCGTCGGCCTCGGCGATCAGCACCTCGTAGCGGGTGTTGCAGCCGTCGCCGTCGGCATCGATCCAGTGGTTGAACAGGTCGCGGTCGTAGCCGGTGCGGTTCTCGACCGCGACCGGGAGGTCGGCGACGGCCGTTCGCAACGGTGCCGAGTAGGTGACTGCTGCCTCTGCCGTGGCGGGTCGCGCCATCGAGATGAGCAGCGGGGCCGTGAGGGTGGCGGCCAGGACGAGCGCAGAGCGTCGCATGAATCCACTCCAGTCCTTCAGGGGGCGAGCGCCGGGGGATGGTCCGGCGACTGAGGGCCCGGACGGCGACGTGCACGAGGCGTAACCGCGTGTTCCTCGTGCGGCCCGCGTCGTGCAAGGGTCGGCCGGCACGTGCAGGACGTGGGACGCCAGGGCCCCACGTCCTGTATGCGCCGCCAATGCCCACCACCCGAGACCTCCTGCGCACACTCAAACACCGAGCGTGGCCCGACGGCAGGTCCTCAAACCGGGAGGGTATGGCGTAAACCGGGAGAAAGTACGCGGCGAGTCGCGACCAGCCGAGTCAGGACCAGCACGACCAGGGTCTCCGCGGCGACGAGACCGACCAGCACCATCACCTGGGCCGCGCCGGCCTCGACCGGGCTGCCGCCGCCGAGCAGCACGCCGACATACGCACCGGGCAGGGTGACCAGCCCGACCGTCCGGGTCTGGTCGAGGACCGGAGTCAGTGCCTCGGGGGCGGACGGCCGGACGACCTCGAGCGTCGCGTCGCTCAAAGACATGCCGAGCGCGAGCGCCGCCTCGTACCCGCCGACCTGACCGCGCAGCTCGTCGAAGGCGCGGCGCCCGGCGAGCGTGTTCGCCGTCATCGCGCCGCCGATCACGATCCCGGCGGTCGGCACGAGGGCCGCACCGGTCAGCGGGATCACGCCGGATGCCAGCAGCAGGGCGAGCACGGGTACGACCCCCGCGGCGATCGCGACCGCGACCCACACGATGTCGCCGGGCGCGCCGATGCGCCGCGACGACGTCCAGGCGGCGACTCCGAACATCAGCAACGCAAACGCGGCCGACCAGGCGAGATGGCTGAGCACCGCGGTGATCGCCAGCGACACCAGCAGCAGCTGGACGACCGACCGCGCCGACGCGATCGTGATGTCACGGCGGATCGGCAGCCCGGCCAGCGTCGCCGCGCCGACCGCGATCAGCACGAGCAGGACCAGCGCGATGGCGAGCGGCCAGCCCGGCTCCGGCGTTGTCGACATCAGGGCAAGGACCAGTCGATCGGTCCCGCGCCCTGCTCGGTGAGCAGGGCGTTCACCCGGCTGAACGGCCGCGAACCGAAGAAGCCACGGTGCGCCGACAGCGGGCTCGGGTGCACCGACTCGACGTACGGCACCGTGCCGAGCATCGGCTTGAGCGTCTGCGCGTCGCGGCCCCAGAGGATGGCGACGAGCGGGCCGCCGCGGCGTACGAGCGCCTCGATGGCCGCCTCCGTGACCTGCTCCCAGCCGCGACCGCGGTGGCTGCCGGCACTACCGGGCCGCACCGACAGGACGCGGTTGAGCAGCAGCACGCCCTGCTTGCTCCACGGCGTGAGGTCGCCATTGGTGGGTGGCGGCGCGCCGACGTCGGTGGCGAGCTCGGCGAAGATGTTGACCAGGCTCTTGGGCAGCGGACGCACCTCGGGCGCGACGGAGAACGACAGCCCGACCGGATGGCCCGGCGTGGGGTACGGGTCCTGGCCGACGACCAGGACCCGGACGCCGGCCAGCGGCTCGCCGAAGGCCCGCAGGATGTTGTCGCCGGCCGGCAGGTACGGGCGCCCGGCGGCGAGCTCGGCCCGGAGGAAGTCGCCGACGGCGGCGATCTGCCCGGCCATCGGGGTGAGGGCCTCGGCCCAGTCGGCGGCCATCAGCTCGGTCAGCGGCTTGCGCGTCATGTGCGCAGAGCCTAGGGGGTGCGGGGGCCGGACTAGAGTCGGCGCCATGGCCGTGGTACTCGAGCTGCGTGAGATCGAGCCGGACGACCTACCGCGGCTGCAGGAGCTGATCGAGGGTGACCCCGGCTACGCCGAGCGGGTCACCGGCCATCCGCCCGGGCCGTCGGACGCGTTGAGCCTGACCTTGATACGGCCGGAGGGACTTCCGGAGGAGGCCAAGGTCGTCCTCGGTGCGTGGGACAGCGGCTTTGCGCGGTTGGCGGCCGTGGTCGACCTGGTGCGCGGTTATCCGTCCGAGGGCCGGGTGTTCGTCGGGCTGCTGCAGGTGCGGGTGGAGCTGCAGCGGCAAGGCGTCGGACGCGAGGTGTGGCGGTTGGCCGAGGAGTGGGTACGGTCGCGCTGGCCCGAGGCGACCACGGCCCGGCTGGCGGTCGTCGACACGACGGCCGCTGCCGCGGAGCCGTTCTGGC
>WHTB01000133.1 GCA_009379735.1 Propionibacteriales bacterium | reverse complement strand
GCACAAGATGCCGGACTCGCCGGGGTTGAGGATCGGCGTGCCGGCGTCGACACCGAAGACACCGACGTTGGTGATCGTGAACGAGCCACCCGCCATCTCGGCCGGCTGCGTCTTGCCGTCCCGCGCGGTCTGGGTCAGGGCGTTCAGCGCCGCCGCCAGCTCGTGCAAGGTCATCGCGTCGGCGTCCTTGACGTTGGGCACCATCAGGCCGCGCGGTGTGGCGGCGGCGATGCCTAGGTTGACGTAGTGCTTGAGGACGATCTCCTGCGCCTCCTCGTCCCAGGCAGCGTTGACCTCCGGGGTACGGCGGACGGCGAGGCAGACCGCCTTGGCGACCACCAGCAGCGGCGACACCTTGACGTCGCGGAACTCCCGGTGACCCTTCAGCCGGTCGACCAGCGCCATCGTGCGGGTGGCGTCGATGGTCACCCACTCGGTGACGTGCGGCGCGGTGAACGCGCTGCCGACCATCGCCTGCGCCGTCATCTTGCGGACACCCTTGACCGGCACCCGCGTCTCGCGCTCACCGGGAGCCAGCGCCGGAGCCGAGACGATGGCGGCGGGCGCCGGCGCACTGTCGGCCGTGAAGCCCTCGACATCGGATCGGGTCACGACACCACCGGCCCCGGTCGGCGTGACCAGGGCCAGGTCGACCCCGCGGTCCTTGGCGAGCTTGCGGACCGGGGGTTTGGCGAGCACCCGAGCGGCCGGCTCCGACGCCGTCGTGGGCCGGGGCTGCGCCGACGTCACCGGCGACAGCGGCACGTCGGTGAGGATGACCTCCTCATGCTCGGGGTGGTCGGTCTGGAACGCCGACTGCACGTCCTGCTGCACCACGGCCTCGCCCGGCCCGGCCGGCGCCGCTGTCCCCTTGCGCGGCCGGCGCTTGGCGTCGGTCTCCCGCGGGCCGTAGCCGACCAGCACGGCGGTGCGGCCGCCCGGTGCGGGACCGCCGATCAGGCCGGGCTCGACCGCCTCGTCGTCCTTGGGCGTGGGTACGAGGGTCTGGCCGGCGGCCTCGGGGGCGGCGGCGCCAGCGGACACGGCGATGATCGGCGTGCCGACCGGCACCGTCTCACCTTCGGGGACCATCAGCTCGGTGACGGTCCCGGCGTACGGCGAGGGGAGCTCGACCAGCGACTTCGCGGTCTCGATCTCGACGACGATGTCGTTGACCTTGATGACGTCGCCGACCTTCACCTTCCAGGTCACGATCTCGGCCTCGGTCAGGCCCTCGCCCACATCGGGGAGCTTGAACTGCTGTACGTCAGTCATCTCTCAGCACCTCGGTCAGTAGGCGAGTGCGCGGTCGACGGCGTCGAGCACCCGGTCGAGGTCGGGCAGGTAGTCGTCCTCGATGCGGCTGGGCGGGTACGGCGTGTCGAAACCGCCGACCCGCAGGACCGGAGCCTCGAGCGAGTAGAAGCACTGCTCGCTGATCCGGGCCGCGATCTCGGAGCCGAGCCCCAGGTTGACCGTGGCCTCGTGGGTCACGATCACCCGGCCGGTCTTGCGTACGGACTCGACGACCGGGACCAGGTCGAGCGGCGACAGAGTACGCAGGTCGATCACCTCGAGGCTCTGGCCCTCGTCGGCGGCGGCCTGCGCGGCCTGCACGCAGGTCTTCACCATCGGGCCGTACGCGAGCAGCGTCGCGTCGCTGCCCTCGCGTACGACGCGCGAGCTGAACAGCGCGGCCGGCTGGACCGACTCGTCGAGCTCGGCCTTGTCGGCGTGGTACTGGCGCTTGGGCTCGAAGAACACGATCGGGTCGTCGCTGGCGATGGCCTGCTGGATCATGTGGAACCCGTCGACCGGGTTGGAGCAGGCCACCACCTTGAGCCCGGCGGTGTGTGCGAACTGCGCCTCCGGGCTCTCACTGTGGTGCTCGACCGCGCCGATGCCGCCGCCGAACGGGATCCGGATCACGATCGGCATCCGGATCTTGCCCTGGCTGCGGAAGTGGATCTTGGCGACCTGGCTGACGATCTGGTCGTACGCGGGGTAGACGAAGCCGTCGAACTGGATCTCGCACACCGGCCGGTAGCCGCGCATCGCGAGCCCCACCGCCGTACCCAAGATGCCGGACTCGGCGAGTGGGGTGTCGATCACCCGGTCCTCGCCGAAGTCCTTCTGCAGACCGTCGGTGATGCGGAAGACGCCGCCGAGCTTGCCGACGTCCTCCCCCATCACAATGACCTTCGGGTCGGCCTCGAGCGCGGCCCGCAGACCCTGGTTGAGCCCCTTGGCAAGGGTGATCTGGGCCATCTCAGTGTGCTCCCTCGAACGAGGCCAGGTAGGCAGCGAACTGCTCCTTCTGGGCAGCCAGCTCGGGCGTCTGCTCGACGAAGACCTGGTCGAAGATGCTGAGCGGGCTCGGGTCGGGCAGGGCGCGGCACCCCTCGCGCAGGTGCTCACCCATCGCCTCGGCCTCCTGCTCGATGCCGGCGAAGAACGCGTCGTCGGCCAGCCCACCGCGGACCAGGTAGGCCTTCACCCGGGCGATCGGGTCCTTGAGCTTCCAGTGCTCGAGGTCTTCCGACAGCCGGTAGCGGGTCGGGTCGTCGGTGGTGGTGTGGGCGCCCATCCGGTACGTGTACGCCTCGACGAACGTGGGTCCGCTGCCCTCCCGCGCCCGCCGTAGCGCCGCCTGGGTCACGGCGTAGCAGGCGAGCACGTCGTTGCCGTCGACCCGTACCCCGGGGAAGCCGAAGCCGTGTGCGCGCTGGTAGAGCGGGATGCGGCTCTGCCGCTCGATCGGCTCCGAGATGGCCCACTGGTTGTTCTGGCAGAAGAAGACGACCGGCGCGTTGAACACGCTGGCCCAGATGAACGCCTCGTTGACGTCGCCCTGGCTGGTCGCACCGTCTCCGAAGTACGCGACGACCGCGGCGTCCTTGTCGGGGTCGCCGCTGCCGACGACACCATCGCGCTGCATGCCCATGGCGTACCCGGTGGCGTGCAGCGTCTGGGCGCCGATCACGATCGTGTAGAGCGCGAAGTTGTTCTCGTTCGGGTCCCAGCCGCCCTGGTCGACGCCGCGGAACAGGCCGAGCAGGTGGAGCGGGTCGACGCCGCGGCACCAGGCGACACCGTGCTCGCGGTAGGTCGGGAAGACGAAGTCCTGCGGGCCCATCGCGCGCCCCGAGCCGATCTGGGCGGCCTCCTGGCCAAGCAGCTGGGCCCAGATGCCGAGCTCGCCGTGCCGCTGCAAAGCGGTCGCCTCGGCGTCGATCCGCCGGGTCAGGACGAGATCGCGGTAGAAGCCCTTGATCACCTCGTCGTCGAGGTCGAACGAGTAGTCCGGGTGCTCGCGGCGCTCGCCCTCGGGCGTCAGCAGCTGGACGGGCGCGGTGCCGCTCTCATCGGAAACGGCGGGACTCCCGGGACCGAAGACGACGCCGAGATCGGTGCCCTCGGTCGAGGGTGCCTCAGCTGCTCCGGGTGCGGTCCCGGATTCTGCGTGCACGGAGTCAGTCACCAGCACTCCTTTGTCTGGTCGACGCGCGGGATCGCCGGCGTCGCTGGAACAAGAGGTCCGAGTCGCGTGTCCGCGCAAGGGTGGCGCACGCAACCCGCGTCTCGCGACTGTGACCGCAGCCACAGTCGTGTCGAATACGGTACCGAGTGACGGGGCCGGTTCCCTAATCGACCGGTGCCTCGGATCGCCAGCCCGTGTCCACGTCCTGATCGCGTCGTCTCGTGGCCGGAACTCGCGCGACAGGCGTCCGTGCCACCCCGTACCGTGTCAGGTGTGAACTCGGATGACACTCATGACACGCTGCCTCGACCGCTGCTGGTCGCGCTCGCGCTCGGCATCGTCTACGTCGTGTGGGGGTCGACGTACCTGGCGATCCGGGTGATGGTCGAGGACATGCCGCCGATGCTGTCGGCGGGCGGGCGGTTCCTTGTCGCGGCGGTGCTGCTCGGCGCCCTGCTGGCGGCGCGGTTCGGGGTACGACGGCTGCGGGTGACGCGGGCGGAGCTGGCCGGGTCGGCGCTGCTCGGGCTGCTGCTACCGGCGCTCGGCAACGGGGTCGTGACAGTCGCCGAGCACCGCGGCGCCCCGTCGGGGATCGCGGCGCTGCTGGTCGCCGCGCTGCCCCTGTGGGTGATGGTCTACCGGCTGGCGTCCGGCGACCGGCCGGGCCGATGGACGGTGGCCGGGGTGCTGCTCGGCTTCGGCGGGCTGGCCGGGCTGGTGCTGTCGACCGGGGTCGGTGGGACGGTGCCGATCGGCGCCTCGCTGCTGGTCGTGCTGGCCACCCTCGCGTGGTCGTTCGGGTCGTGGTTCCAGCCGCGGTTGCGGCTGCCGCGCGACCCGTTCGTCACGACGGTCTGGGAGATGGTGACCGGTGGCGCGATCCTGGCGGTGGCCGGCCTGACGATGGGCGAGCGGATCTCGCTGTCGTCGTACTCCGCGGCCTCGTGGTGGGCGTGGGGCTACCTGGTGGTGTTCGGCTCGGTGGTGGCGTTCTCGGCGTACGTCTGGGTGCTGGGCAACGCGCCGATATCGCTGGTGGCGACCTATGCGTATGTCAACCCAGTGGTCGCGGTGTTCCTTGGCTGGCTGATCCTGGCCGAGCCGGTGACCTGGCCGATCCTGGTCGGCGGCGGCGTCGTCGTGACCGCGGTCGCCGTCGTGGTGGGTGCCGAGCGCCCGTCGCGCCGCCGTCCTCCCCGCCTCGACACCCCCGAGCCGCCCTCACCGCGCGCCGTGACCGACGAGTTTGCTGCCTGAGCCGGGGTTCGCGCCGGCCAGCGCACCTGCGAGCCGGGTGTGCATACGCGCAACCTCGACGCGAAGCGGGTGGGGTGCGCTCGGCCGGTCGTTGCGCAGCTTCACCGGTCCACTGATGCCGATGGCGCGAAGTGAACGAAATTGCCACCCCTCGGCTGACCGCCATTTCGTTCACTTGGTCGCGACGATCTTCGAGGCGTCCGATCGGAGTCCGTGACGGTCAGGCGAGGGATTCGAGCCAGGCCTGGTGCAGGTCGGAGAACCGGCCGGCCCCGCCCTGGATCAGCCCCGCCGGCGTCCCGTCCTCCACGATCCGACCGTGCTCGAGGACCAGCACCCGGTCGGCGATCTCCACCGTCGACAGTCGGTGCGCGATGATCAGCGATGTCCGGTCGGCCAGGATGGTGCGCAGGGCGCGTTGCACCAGCCGCTCACTGGGTACGTCGAGCGACGACGTGGCCTCGTCCAGGATCAGCACGGCCGGGTCGGCCAGGAAGGCCCGGGCGAACGCGACCAGCTGGCGCTGCCCGGCCGACAGCCGTCCACCGCTGTTGCTGACCTGGGTGTCGTAACCGTCGGGCAGCGCGGTGATGAAGTCGTGCGCACCGATGGCACGCGCGGCGTTGACGATGTCGGCGTCGCTCGCGGACGGTCGGCCGAACCGGATGTTGTCGGCCACGCTTCCCGAGAACAGGTAGTTCTCCTGCGTGACCATCACGACCGCGCGCCGCAGGTCGGCCTCCTCGAGGTCGCGCGCGTCGACACCGTCGATCAGCACCCGACCCTCCGTCGGGTCGTAGAACCGCGAGACCAGCTTGGCGATCGTGGTCTTGCCCGCCCCGGTGGTGCCGACCAGCGCGAGCGTCTGTCCGGAGGGCACGATGAGGTCGAGCCCGGGCAGCACCGGCCGTCCCTCGACGTACTCGAACCGCACCTCGTCGAACCGCACCTCTCCACGCGGACGCGGCAGCCCGACCGGCGCGAACGGCTCGGCGACCGACGGCTCCTCGTCGAGCACGCCGGCCAGCTTCTCCAGCGCGGCGCTGGCCGACTGGAACGTGTTGTAGAACTGCGAGATCTCCTGCATGGGCTCGAAGAACTGCCGTAGGTACAGCAGGAACGCGGCCAGCACCCCGACCGTGACGTCGCCGTAGTAGGCGAGGTAGGCGCCGTACACCATCACCACCGCGACGGTGACGTTGCCGATCAGCTTGATGCCCGGCATGAACAGGCCGACCAGCCGGAACGCCCGCAGGTTCGCCGCCCGGTAGTCGTCGTTGACGGTCTCGAAGATGTCCTGGTTGCGGGGCTCGCGGCGGAACGCCTGGACGGCCCGGATGCCGCCCATCGACTCGACGAAGTGCACGATGACGACCGCGACGGTCTCCCGGGTACGCCGGTACGCCTTCGTCGACTGCCGGCTGAACCACCAGGTGATCAGCCACAGCAACGGGAAGCAGGCCAGCGCGACCAGGCCGAGCTGCACGTCGAGCACGAGCAGCAACACCGCCGTGCCGAACAGCGTCAGCACCGCCGTGACCAGCCCGTCGAAGCCGGTGTTGAGCATCTCCTGGATGGCCTCGACATCGGACGTCAGCCGCGAGATCACCCGCCCCGACGTGTACTTCTCATGGAACGCCGGCGACAGCTTCTGGAAGTGGTCGAACACTCGCCGGCGCAGCTGCAGCAGCATCTGCTGACCGACCCGCCCGGCCATCATCAAGAACGCCTGCCGGGTGATCGCCTGGGTCAGCGCCGCGAACAGGACCGCGCCCACGATGGTGAGCAGCAGCCGCGGTGCGCCGCCGGCGACGATCGGCGGGATGCCGGAGTCGATGCCGACCTTGACGAGGTAGGGGATCGACAGCCGGGCGGCGTTCTCGACCAGCACGATCGCGAGCAGGAACCACAGCACCCGCTGGTGCGGCCGCATCAGCTCACCGAGCAGGCGGCGCGAGTGGTCGCGCAGCCGCAACGTGGTCTGGGCCGACTGCTCCTCATGCTCCTCGTCGGCGACACCCCGCCACAAGGCCTGGTCGGTCGTCATCGGACCGCCCCCTCGGTGCGCAGCGACTCGTCGTCCGGCTCGGCGTCTTGGCCCAGTAGCTCGTGGTACGCGGGTACGTCGCGCAGCAGGTCGTGGTGACTGCCGACGTGCGTGATCGTGCCGTCCTGCAGCAACGCGACCTTGTCGGCCAGCAGCACGGTGGAGGCCCGGTGGGCTACGACGATGCCGGTGGCGTCGCGGAGCACCCGGCGCAGCGCCTCCTCGACCAGTGCCTCGGTGTGGACGTCGAGCGCGGACAGGGTGTCGTCGAGCACCAGGATCCGCGGCCGCGCGAGCACCGCCCGCGCGAGCGCGAGCCGTTGGCGCTGACCGCCGGACAGCGAGAGGCCCTGCTCGCCGATCCGGGTGTCGAGACCCCACGGCAGCTCGTGCACGAAGCCGGCCTGCGCGACCTCGACCGCAGCCGCGACCTCGGCGTCGGTGGCGTCGGGCCGGCCGAGGGTGAGGTTTTCCCTTGCACTCATGGAAAACAGCGTCGGCTCCTCGAACGCGGTGGCGACGACCGTCCGCAGCGACTCGACGGTGAGGTCGCGGACGTCGACGCCGTCGACCGTGACCCGCCCGTCCGTCACGTCGTACAAGCGGGGCACGAGGGCGGTAAGCGTCGTCTTGCCGGACCCGGTGGCACCGACGATCGCGACGGTCTCGCCGGGTGCGACGTCAAGCCAGACGTCGCGCAGCACGACGTCGTCCGAGTCGGGGAAGGTGAAGCCGACGCCCTCGAAGCGCAGGTGCCCGCGAGGGTCCGCGAGCTCGGCTTCGCCGCCCGTGATGTCGGGCTCGGTGTCGAAGATCTCCAGCACCCGGTCGGCCGCCGTCATCGCCTCCTGGCCCATCGCCAGGATGAAGCCGAGCGCCTCGACCGGCCAGATCAGCTGCAGCATCAGCGTGATGAAGGCGACCAGCGCGCCCTCGGTAATGTCGCCGCGGCCCACCGCGAGCGCGCCGAGCAGCAGCACCAGGACCAGTGACAGGTTGGGGATGACCTCGAGCATCGTCCAGAACCGGGACGACAGCCGGACCTTGTCGATGGACGTGCCGTAGAGGGTGCGAGCTGCGTCGTCGAAGGTGTCGTACACGTGCCGGCGGCGGCCGAACGCCTTGATCACGCGTACGCCGACGGCCGACTCCTCGACCAGCGTGGCGAGGTCGCCCTGCTCGTCCTGGACCTTGCGCGAGACCACGGTGTACTTGCGCTCGAACCGCATCGAGAGCAGCACGATCGGCACCGCGAACACCGCGACGACCAGGCCGAGCGGGGCGTACAGGTGGATCATCAGCGCGATCGTGACGACCAGCTGCAGGATGCAGATCATCAAGAACAGCAGGCCGAAGCCCATGAACCGGCGGATCACCGACAGGTCGACGGTGACCCGCGACAGCAGCTGCCCGCTCTGCCAGCGGCTGTGGAACGCCATCGGCAGCAGCTGGAGGTGGGCGTACAGGTCGTTGCGGAGCGCGGTCTCCATGCCGATCACCGCGCGGGCCTGGATCCAGCGGCGCCACAGGATCAGCGCCGCCTCGATGACGCCAAGGCCGAGCGCGAGCAGCCCCAGCGGGAGGACCGGGCCGAGCTCACGGTCGGCGATCGGGCCGTCGATCAGGGCCTTGGTGACCAGCGGGATGCTCAGAGCGACGCCGACGCCCACGATCGACGTGACGAGCATGATCGCCCACGCGACCCGGTACGGCCGCAGGTACGGCAGCAGCCGCCAGAGGGAGTGGACTCCGCTGGCGCGGGCTTTGTCAGACGCCGGGTCAGCGGGGCGTGAGTGGTGCGGCGGCATGAGTGGTGGGTGGCCCCCCTCGACGAGTCAGCGGACCGTGCCGGCACGGCCCTCGTTTCGGTAAGAACCACAGTAACCACTGCCCCTGACAGCCCGCACCCGATTTTCCGCCCGCCCGTTCTGGCACGGGGGCGCCCCGTTCCACTAGGTCTGGAACGGGGTGGCCCCGTTCCAAAACGGGAATGGAGCAGAGCCGCCCAGTCAGCGGGTTAAGTACTGCGGAACTCGGCGGCGACGCGGAGCAGGATGTCGTTGGCCTCCGGCTCGCCGATCGTGATCCGCACACCGTCACCCGCGAACGGTCGGACCATGATGCCCGCCTTCTCGGCCGCCGCGGCGAAGTCGACGGCCCGGTCACCCAGCGGAAGCCAGACGAAGTTGGCCTCGCTGTCCGGCACCTCCCAACCGCCCTCGCGCAGCCCCGACAGCACCAGCAGCCGTTGCGCGACGAGCTGCTCGACCCGCTCCAGCAGGGCGTCCTCCACCTCGAGCGACGCCAGCGCAGCCCGCTGGGCGACGTGGGAGACGCCGAACGGCAGCGCCACCTTCCGGATCGCCGCGGCGATGGCCGGCGGAGCGATCGCGAAGCCGACCCGGAACCCGGCCAGCCCGTACGCCTTGGAGAAGGTCCGCAGCACGCAGACGTTCTCCCGGCCCCGGTAGAGGGAGACCCCATCAACGGTCTTCTCGTCCCGGA
This sequence comes from Propionibacteriales bacterium, assembly GCA_009379735.1. GTDB lineage: Bacteria > Actinomycetota > Actinomycetes > Propionibacteriales > Nocardioidaceae > WHTB01. The sequence continues at coordinate 2,016 of WHTB01000133.1, read as the reverse complement.
CGAACTCGCGGTACGCCTCGTCGATCACCACCAGCACGTGGGACGGCACCCGCTCGATGAACGCCGCCAGCTCGTCCCCGCGCACGGCCGGCCCGGTGGGGTTGTTCGGCGTACACACGATCACCGCCTTGGTGCGATCGGTGATCGCGTCGGCCATCGCGTCGAGGTCGTGCCGCGCGTCCGCGTCCAACGGGACCTGGACGGGCCGACCGCCGGCCGCGACGACCGCGATCGGGTACGCCTCGAACGACCGCCACGCGTAGACGACCTCGTCGCCCGCGGACACCAGCGCCTGCAGCAGGTGGTAGAGCACGGCGACCGAGCCGGTGCCGACGGCGAGATGGTCGACGGGTACGCCGAAGCGGCGGCTCAGGCCGTCGAGCAGGTCCGCGCACCCCAGATCGGGGTAGCGGTTCATCGCGGCAGCAGCCTCGACCGCGGCCTCGAACACCCCGGGCAGCGGCGGGTACGGGTTCTCGTTGCTCGACAGCTTGTACGCCTGGGCCGCGGAGGCGGCCGGGCGACCCGGCACATAGGTGGGAATCGAGTCCAGCGCGGGTCGCACCACAGGTCCGGTCATGGGCGTCAGAGTATCCGCGCCCCGGCCGCCTTCTCACCCACCGGGCAGGTCAGCACCAAACGACAGGGTGGTTCCTGACATGTCCTAGAGTTCGGCCCATGCCTGCCCGCAACGACCGACTCGGCTACCTGCTGGTCACCTTCGGCGCGTCGCTGTTCGTCATCAACGCCGGCGTCTCGCGGGTCATCTTGCGCAGCGGCGTCGACGCCGCCGAGCTGACCTCGCTGCGCGTCACGGGTACCGCGATCTGTCTGGCGCTGGTCGGGATGGCGGTCCGACCCGCTGCTCTCCGGCTACCGAGAGGCCGCCAGCTGCTGCTTGTGGTCGCGCTCGGCTTCACCGGCGTCGCGATGCTGCAGTGGACGTACTTCGTCGCCATCGACCGGCTGTCGCTCGGCATGGCCCTGCTGCTCGAGTACACCGCGCCGGTGCTCGTCGCGTTGTACGCGCGGTTCGTGCAGCGCGAGCAGGTGCGGACACGGCTGTGGTTCGCGCTGGCGCTGTCCGTCCTGGGCCTGGCCGTCGTCGCCCAGATCTGGCAGGGCTTCACCCTCGACCCGGTCGGTGTCGTCGCCGGGTTCGGCGCGGCTCTCTCCTTCTCGGCGTACTTCCTGCTCGGCGAGCACGGGGTCAGCCGGCAGGACCCGCTGACCGTCATCTTCTGGGCGTTCGTCACGGCGGCGGTGGCGTTCAACCTGGTCAGCCCGGTCACGGGGCTCGGCTGGGCGGAGGCGAGTGCGACGACCTCGCTGCTCGGAGCACTCGACGCGTGGTCGGCCCCGATCTGGATGCTGCTGGGCTGGGTGGTCGTCTTGGGAACGCTGGTGCCGTTCGGTGTGGAGCTGTTCGCGCTGCAGCACCTGAGGGCCACCACCGTGACCACGGTCGCGATGCTGGAGCCGGTCGGGGCGTCGATCCTCGGCTGGGCGTGGTTCGGCGAGTCGCTCAGCCTGGTGCAGAGCCTCGGCGGCCTCGCCGTGGTGACCGGGATCTTCCTGGCGGCGTCGGCCCGACGTACCCATCCCACCCTGGAGCAACCCGCCGCCATCACCTGAGTTGTCCGTCACATCGCGCACCGTCGCCACGGGTTTAGCACTGACAACCCGCCGGTAGATTCGAGGTGTGGCACCAGCACACGTGCGACTTCACGTCGTCACCGGCAAGGGCGGCACCGGCAAGTCCACGGTCGCGGCCGCGCTGGCGCTCGCGCTGGCCTCCGGCGGCAAGAAGGTGCTGCTGTGCGAGGCCGAGGGGCGACAGGGCATCGCCCAGCTGTTCGACGTCGCGCCGCTGCCGTACTCCGAGGAGCGAATCGCGGTCGCCCCCGGAGGCGGTGACGTGTTCGCGCTGGCGATCGACCCCGAGGCCGCGCTGATGGAGTACCTCGACCTCTACTACCGGCTCGGCCGGGCCGGGAAGGCGCTCGACCGGTTCGG
>WHTB01000247.1 GCA_009379735.1 Propionibacteriales bacterium | reverse complement strand
CTGGTCACCGTCGACATCGGCGACGAGCAGCTGCAGGCGGTCGTCGAGGAGGAGGCGGCGCCGGCCGTCGGTGACCACGGCGCAGTGCGGGTCACCGCGCGGCACAGCCTGCTCTTCGACGCCGACGGCGAGCTGATCGACACGGCCGGCGCACGAGCGTGAGTACGCAGGTCCGGCGGCTGCGGCTGACGCCGGAGCACCGGGCCGTCTCGCCGTACCTCGAGGTCGGGTTCGAGCTGCCGCGGGAGGCCGAGTCGCTGGAGGTCGCACTGAGGTACGACCGGTCCGCCGGCGTCGTCGACCTGGGCTGTCGCGGACCCGCGCTGTTTCGCGGCTGGTCCGGCGGAGCGCGCAGCTCGTTCGTCGTGGGACGGCACCGCAGCACGCCCGGCTACCTCGCCGGTCCGCTCGACGCCGGACCCTGGGCGGTGGTGCTGGGGCTGCACCGCGTGCCGTTCGACTGGCTCGACGTCGAGCTGGCGATCACCGTCCCCGCGGAGTCGGCCGTACCCTCCGACCCGACGCCGCCGCCCGTGCCGGAGCGAAGGCCGCGCCGGGACCTCCCGGCGCCGGACGGCCTGACCTGGCTGGCCGCCGACTTCCACACCCACACCGTGCACTCCGACGGGCAGCTCACCGTGCCCGAGCTGGCGGCCCGCGGCGTGGCGGCCGGCCTCGACCTGCTCGCCGTGACCGACCACAACACCGTCAGCCACCACCCCGAGCTGCCGGCCGCGGCCGCGCGCTACCGGATCGGCCTGCTGCCGGGCCAGGAGCTGACCACCGACCGCGGCCACGCCAACGCCTTCGGCGACATCGGGTGGGTGGACTTCCGCCGCCCGGCCGACGACTGGCTGACCCGGGTACGCGACGCGGGTGGGCTGCTGTCGGTGAACCACCCGCTGGCCTCCGACCACGGCTGGCAGCACCCCCTGTCCGAGCGGCCGCCGCTGGCCGAGGTCTGGCACTGGACCTGGCTGGACCGCAGGTGGTCGGGACCGTTGGCCTGGTGGGCGGCCTGGGGCTCGGCCACGGTGCCGGTCGGGGGCAGCGACTTCCACCGGCCGGACCAGGGCCGCCCGATCGGTCAGCCGGTGACGTGGGTGGCCTGCGCCGAGATCGGCGACCCGGCGGACCGTCCGGCCGTGGTGCTGGCGGCGCTCGCCGCCGGGCGCACCGCGATCAGCGCGGCCTACGACGCACCGGTGTTGCTGCGGGTCGAGGACGAGCTGGTCGCGGTCGCGGCGACGGCACCTCGCTGCTGGACGTCGAGGGGAGGCGCCGCGTCGTGCGTGGCCCGCTCGCGCGGTTCGCCGGCGCGCCGGGACCGCATCGGCTCGAGACGCCATTGGCCGAGGTCGTCGCGCTCTGCGCCTGACCAAGCCGGCCGACATTCGTGCAACCTCGGCGGGAGGGTGGGGACCGGGCCGAACACCGCCACCATTCGCGTCGAGGTTGCGCGTATGTCGGGAGTCCTCGCGTCGAGCCGGCCGACATTCGTGCAACCTCGGCGGGAGGGTGGGGACCGGGCCGAACACCGCCACCATTCGCACCGAAGTTGCGCGTATGTCGGGAGTCTTGGCGTCGACTCTGCGCCTTAACTAGCTCGGCGCCTGAACCTTCAGGGATGGAGCTGCACGGTGGCGATCTCCCACGGGCCGAGCGGGAGCTCGAGCGTCCCGGCGGCACCGGTGGACGGCTCCTCCAGCGGTCTGCCGAGCAGGTCCACCCGACCCACGGCCCCGAAGTCTCCGTCGATGCGGGCGACCGTGGCCTGGTCGGTCATCGCTACCAGCCGGAGCTCCTGCCCACCCCCGCGCCGGCGCAGGCTCGTCATCACCACGCCGTCACCGCGCACCGACAGCCCGGTCCGCGGGTCTGGTACGCCGACCGCCGCAGGAGCGTCGAGCCGGGTGCCCGCGGTCGCGACCAGGTCGTGCCGGAACGCCTCGGCGGCCACCAGCGCATCGGCCGCGCTCCAGTCACCGGCGTGCGCGAGCACGGCGAGCCGGGCCTCGACGACCTGACCGACCCGCTGGGCCGCGGGGACCGGGAGCTGGGGGCCGGCCGGCTCCTCCCGGCCCGGATGCACGTCGACGCTGAGCATCCCGACCGAGCGCAGCAGCGTCAGGGCCAGCTCCCGGCCACCGTCGACCAGCTCGTACTCGGTGACCTGGTCGAGCAGGACATGCGCTCCCCCGGCCGACACGAACGACGACGCCGGGAACGTCGGCACCGGGTCCTCGCCGTGGCCACTCTCGGCGGTCAGCCCGCGTCGGGTCACCGCGAACTGACCCTCGGCAGCCGAGTGGTCAGCGGGTACGGGCAGCGGGACGTGCAGCCTGAGCCGGTGGTTCGCCGACGGGTTGCGGAACGACACGGCGAGCCGTACATACGGCTCACCGGCGCGCAGCTCGACCAGCGTCCGCACGGAGACCTCGGCCAGCGTGCCCGACCGATGGTCGTGGTCGGCCGCGTCGAGCCCGACCGGCCAGCGGTAGACGCGGACCACCGCCAGCACGGCGCGCAGCGGACCGCGCTCGAGGACGTCGACCGCCACCTCCGACGGCTCGTCGACCAGCCGGTCGTGGGACGGCCGGCCCCAGTTGTACGAGTCGCCCCGGTCGCCGCCGTCCACCAGCCTGCCGACGCCGGTCAGGACTGTGCCGTCGGTGGACCGCACGGTCAGCGTGCCGGCCGTGTCCACCTCGACCTGCACGCGGTCGTTGGCGATCCCTCGTGCACCAACCACCTCGACCGGGGCGCCGACCTCGGCGGTAGCTACGGCGGGGACCACACTCACCGTGCCGAGCGGCGGGACCGTCACCGCGGCGAGGACCCGCCGTCGGGGCTCGTCCGCATCGACCCTGCCCTCCCACGGCGCGGTCGGTGGGCGGCCGGTCTCCTGCATCGGGACCGGACCGGCACCGGCGACCTGGAGGGACCGCGGAGCGTGCTCGCCAGCCGCGAGGTCGAGCTCGACCAGGCCGGTCCGCTCGAACGGCGAGGGGTTCACGACGACGTGCCCGTCGGCGGGCACCTCCGCGGCCAGCTCGCCGAGCACCTGGTCACGGACCGCCTGACCCAGCTGCTCGGCCTCCGCGATCCGCGCCGCCACCTGCACGGCGGTCTCGTCCACTCCGCAGCCGGTGACGGAGTCGTGGCACGAGCAGTCCACCAGCCGTCGCCAGGCCAGCTCCAGGAACCGGCCGACGTCGGCCTGCGACCACAACGCCGCCATCGGCTCCGCGTAACGCTCGACCATCCGCTCGGCCGCCGCCATCGCCTGTTTGAGCTGGCCGCGCACCGAGATCACGCCGGGCAGCACGTTGGCACGGGCGTGGCTGCGCAGCTCACCGGTGACGTCCACCAGGTCGCCGGCGTCGGCGTCACGACCGGCGATGTAGTCGGCGAGGGTGATGACCGACAGCCGGACCGGCGACCCATCCTCGTCGAGACCGCGGACGAGGCCCATCAGCCCGGGCAACGGGGTCGAGTGGTCGGTGCCGAACATCGCGAGCACCGGGTCGTCGCCGAACCACGTCAGAGCCCGGTCCCGGTGGCCGGCGACGGCTTCCCCCAACCGGTCGGGCTGGGCGAAAAGCGCGACGCCGTTGCCGTACCCGCCCGGGAGGTACTCCGTACGCACCGACGACCCGTCCGGCGCTCGCCAGCGGAAGGCATGCGTCTCGACCGTCGCCGGCACCCCGCGCCAGATGCACGCGTGCCGCAGCCCGGCGCGCGCCAGGATCTGCGGCATCTGCGCGCAGTGGCCGAACATGTCGGGCAGGTAGCCGACCGGCATCACCGCACCGAGCGCCTCAGCCGCGAGCCACCCCGTCTCGAGGTTGCGAACGATGTTCTCGCCGGAGCAGAGAAACTCGTCGAGCAGGATCTGCCACGGGCCCACGGCAAGCCGGCCTTGCCGGACCAGGGCCGCCACCCGCTCACGGTTGTCGGGGCGCACCTCGAGGTAGTCGTCGACGGCAGCCATCTGCCCGTCCATCGTGAAGCGGAAGCCGGGCTCCGCCTCGGCCCGGTCGAGCACCTCGTCGACCAGCCGGACCAGCCGGAGTCGAAAGCGCTGGAACGGCTCGTACCACTCGCGGTCCCAATGGGTGTGGGGTACGAGATAGACGACGTCGTCAGCGGTCATCCGGCTGCGCTGTGTCGACGAGCGGTATCGACTACTCGCCCTCGTACTTGAACGAGACGGCGAGCTTGACGCGGAACAAGATCTCGTCGCCGGCGAGGTCGAGGTCTTGCTGCACGACCTCGGCGACCCGGAGGTCACGCAGCGTCGAGCCGGCGGTCTTGACCGCGTTGACTGCCGCGTCCTGCCAGCCGGTGCTGCTCGTGCCGATGATCTCGACGACCTTGTACACACTCATGCGTGCCTCCTCGGCGGTGACGTGACCCGATCCTTGCAGCGATTGGACGGCGCGACCAGACCCGGCCCGACGTACCCGGCTGTGGATAACGCCTGCGGCCCATCCGACGAAGCGAGCATGCTTGGTGCCCATGTCTTGGAGGAGGCACCATGGAGACCGTGACAACACTGCCGCGCAGCCGGCCGTTCACCCGCGCCGACCTCGACTCGATGCCCGATGACGGGCACCGCTACGAGCTCATCGACGGGAATCTCGTCGTGACCCCGGCACCGGCACCGCGCCATCAACGAGTCGTGCTTTCGCTGGCTGTGCTCCTTCGGGAAGGTTGCCCGGCTGAGCTCGAGGTGTTCATTGCCCCGCTGGATGTCGTTCTCGCTTCAGACACGGTGATGCAGCCCGACGTGCTCGTGGCTCGTCGCGTTGACGTGACCGAGCGCGATCTGCCGACCGCTCCGGTCCTCGCCGTCGAGGTCCTCTCGCCCAGCACCCGGCGCCTCGACCGGACACTCAAGCGCTCCCGATTCCAGGAAGCCGGTTGCCCGTCGTACTGGGTCGTCGATCCCGACGAGCCATCCCTGACTGCCTGGGATCTGCATGACCGCCGCTACACCGAGGCCGCCCACGTGGTCGGGGACCAGACGTACGCCGCGCGGCTCCCGTATCCCGTGGATATCCAGCCTGCCGGCCTCGTCGAGGGGTGAAACCCCCGACCAAGAGGTGTCTTCAAGACGACGCCTGTCACCGCACGCTGTCGCCGCGACCGTCGCCTCGGACAGGCGGCGAAACTGCCCTCTCGCAGCTCGCTGGCCGCCGTCTGGTCGCGGCCTGCCACAGTTGTCAGGCAGTTCGTGCGCCGGAGCGCATGGAACGTCTGACAAGTGTCAGCTCACAGCCGACGCTTGGCGAGAGCCGCCATCAGCGCCGGACGGTTGCCATAGGTCGCCCGGATGCCGGCCACGTACGCGCCGAAGTCGGCCTCGTCGCCGGCCTTCCGGTAGAGGTCGCGGATGGTCGCCAGGTCGGCGGCGATCCCGGGATAAAGCTTGGAGTTCGGGTGCGTCAGCCGGTCCTCGATGCCGGGGCGGTACAGGTCGGCGGCGGCCCGTGGACGTTTGGTGCGGCTGGCCTTCGCCAGCTCCTGCCATCGGTACCCGGCGCCGAACCGCTCGGCCGCCGCCCAGGCCGCGTCGAGGTCCTTCTCGGCCAGCGCGATCTCGACCAGGACGGCACCGGTCCCGAACCGTCCCGCCGCCTGCTCCTCCAGCGTGGACAAGGCCCACGCGCGCTCGGACTCCGCCCGGCCGAGCGGCTCGGCAAACCGGAGCAGCAACGCCAACGATGGAAGGCCAGGATGGCCGGCCAAGGTCTGTCGGAGCACCGCGAACGCGTCGTCGACCCGCCCAGCCGCCAGGTAGGTCTCGGCCACGTCGGCCGGGTCGAGCCAGTAGCCGCCGCCCTGACTGCCGAGCCGGTTCTCCGCGACCGCCTTGCGGTACACCGGTAGCCCCTGCTCGCCGAGCGCGGCGGCGTACCCGGACAGGGGCAGCTCCGGCCAGCCCTGCGACTCGCCGCGGAACTTCACCAACCAGCGCGCCAGCTAGACCGGGTCGGGCCGTCCCATCCGGCACGAGCGGGCGTGCAGGTCGGCAGCCTGTTGGCACGCGTCACCGAGCATGCCCCCGGAGTCGTCGGCGTTCTCGGTGAGCTTGCGCAGCCTGGTCACCGCGCGCCGAAGGGCCGGCTCCACGGCCGCGGCCGCACCGCCGTCGAGATGCTCGGCCAGCTCGTCGAGCAGGTCGCCCGCCTCTCGGGCGACATCGAATGAGCGCCGGTAGTCGACGAATCCCCAGTTGCTCAACACGTCGTTGACGCTCTCGACCAGGCTGGTGCCGATCAGGTCCGGATCACCGGTCGCGACCGCCGCACGGGTGTCCAGCAGCTGGTCGACCGCGGGGTCGCGGGCAGCGAGCTCACGCACCAGCTCGCGCAGCGCGGGCGCGTCGAGCCCGTGGAGGTACGCGACCTCACGGCTGGCGCCCTGCCGACGGCCCCGGTCCTCGCCGTCGAGGTCCTCTCACCGAGCACGCGCCAGCTCGACCTGAGTCTGAAACGGTCGCGCTTCGAGGGCGGCAGGCTGCCCGTCGTACTGGGCGGTCGACCCCGACGCACCCTCGCTCACGGTGTGGGAGGACCGTGGCGAGGGGTACGTCGAGGTTGCCCACGCCGCCGCCACCGACCGATGCGCCGTAGACCGGCCGTGCCGGGTCGTCGTGAGACCGGTCGACCTGCTCGGCCGATGACCAGCACTCACTCGTAGACGCAGACCACCTCTTGGCCCCGCACCGGGTTCTCGACG
>WHTB01000018.1 GCA_009379735.1 Propionibacteriales bacterium | reverse complement strand
GCTCGCCAACCAGCGCGCGATGCAGGACGAATGCCCGGACGTGCGGGTGATCCACACCTGGAACGCCGAGGTCAACGGTCCGATGGTGGCGGTCAACGAACAGCTCGGGTTCCGCCCGGTCGAGCAGTTCGGGGAGTGGCAGCGTGCGGTCTGACCTCGAGGTGACGGACGTCGACGTCTCCGACGAGGCCGCGTTTGCAGAGTTCCATCGCGTGCTGACGGTGGCCGACGCGGTCGGTCGGGCGTACTCGACGCCGATCGGGCTGGACGAGATGCGGGTAGGTTTCCAGCCCGACAACACCCACCTGCTCGAGGTGCACATCGGCGTCCTTCCGGAGCACCGGCGCCGCGGCGTCGGGCGCGCGCTGTTCGACCATGCCCTGCAGACCGCGCGGGCCACTGGTCGCTGCCGCATCTACGCGCAGGTAATCGAACGGTCGGGTCGTCGTCTCCTGGCGCGGGTTTCGCCGCGGCGTGCGGTCTGAGCCGCGAGCTCGTTGAGCCGCATCAGGTGCTGGACCTCCCGCTCGACGACGCCGTGCTGGCGGAGCAGGGCGCGGTCGCGGCGCGCGCGGAGCTCGACGGCTACCGGATCGCGACCTGCTCGCACCGGCCGATCCGTCGCCGCTGGTCTACCAGGGCGGCACCCTGGTGCTCACGGAGCATCGCGGGCACCGCCTCGGCGTCGCCCTGAAGCTGGCGAACCTTCGCGCGCTGCAACCGTGTTCTGAGGTAGAGCACGCGCGGCGTAACGTCCGAAGCCTGGAGCGCTCCACGGCGCTCCACGGCGCTGGTCTTCGGACGTTAACGCCGACCTGCCCCGGTCACCGGTGACCCCACGCCTCCGACATGAGACCCCCAATGGGGCAATTCGACGTACGGCCGTTGCGATCTCGCACCTCGACACGGAACGTCAGGTGACAAGCACAGCCGGTGGGCGTATATCTGTTCCCGTCACACGTCGCACCTGTGAGGAGATTTCGTATGCAACGAGCTCTCGCCCTGTCCGCCGCGGCCGCCGTCTTGGCTGGCCTCAGCACCACGGTCGTACCGGCGGTCGCCGACCCACCCCACAATCCTGGCGGCCCCTGCCTCCAGGACAACCAGAACGTCAGTCGGGCGAGCGTCGCCGGCTACGACGACGTCGTCCAGGCGCTCGACCGGATCGAACGCACCAGCGGCGGGGTCGTCGAGGTCGACAGCGCCGGCACCTCGGGTGAAGGCCGCGACCTGCTCTACGCCACCGTCGGCGACGGTCCGGCGACGTTCTGGCTGCAGGCCCGGATCCATGGCAACGAGCTACACAGCACCGAGGCGGTGCTCCAGGTGCTGGACCGGATGGCCTCAACCAGCCCGTGGGCACAGAACCTGCGGGACCGGCTGACCGTCGTGGTGATCCCGATGTACAACCCCGATGGCGCCGAGGCGAACATCCGGCAGAGCACGACGCCGAACCGGATCGACCTCAACCGCGACTGGGAGAACTTCGCCCAGCAGGAGTCCGTCGCGTTCTGGAAGCTCTGGCGAAACACCGCACCGACGTACGCGCTGGATCTCCACCACATGAGCGAGGCACCGCGGGTCGAGGGCACCGACGACCTCAACCAGTTCCAGATCGGCGCACGGTCGATCGACCCGGCCCGGATGACCGAGCAGCAGTGGGCGACCAACCGGGCGATGGCGATGGTCAGCGTGGACGCGCTCGAGAGCTTCGGCCCCGTCAACGTGGCGAAGTACCCCGACATCGACATCACCAACGCGGCGCTGTCACGGATGCTGCTGGGCGGCACCGCGCCGGCCGGTGAGCAGCCGGTGACCGACCCGCCGACGCAGGGCGCGATCTTCTACGAGGTGCGCTCGGTCGGCCAGAAGAGCAACGGCCAGCTGGAGAACCTGTTCCGCATCCCGACGACGGCCGTGCTGGAGGCCGCTGCCTCCGGCCAGCTCGCGTCGTACGACTCGTCCGGCTACGCCGCCCTCCCGTTCGCGGACAGCGGCCAGTGCGGCGAGATGTGACCGTCCACGCACCCACGAAAGGACAACCGAAGATGAACCGTCGAAACAGAACCAGGCTGGCGCTTGCCGCCGCCGTACCGCTGATCCTCGGCGTCGCGCCCGGTGGAGCGTCGTACGCCGCTCCTGGAGAGCCGGGGCAGGGCAGCTGCAAGACCGCCGACGACCCGAGCTGGGAGGGCTGGTCGAACCACGCCGAGGTGGTCCACCAGCTCGACCAGATCGAGCAGACCTCGAAGGGACGCGTCCAGGTCGACAAGGTCGGGGAGACCCAGAAAGGTCGCGGGCTGTACACCGCACGCGTCGGCACCGGTGACCGGGTGATACTCGTGCAGAGCGCGATCCACGGCAACGAGCGCACCGGCACCGAGGCCCTGCTGGGCATCCTCAGGGACCTGGGCAGCAGCAACGACGCGGCCACCCAGCAGCTGCTGCAGTCGGTGACCTTGGTGGCGATGCCGATGGTCAACCCGGACGGCGGCGAGCTCAACCGGCGCCGCAACGACATTTCCTGGGACGAGGTCGTTGCTCGCCACCCGCAGCTGGCCGGCGCGCCGCGGGCCTGGTACCACTCGCTGCAGAGCGACGGCATCAACCTGCCGGGGTTCGACCTCAACCGCGACTTCAACCCCGACCTCGACTACGTGCCACAGCCGGGTGACCTCCCCGGGCGACAGGAGGACGCCGGCTTCTTCCTGTCCCCGGAGTCTGAGGCGATCCGGGACGTGTACGTCGGACTGCGCGACGAGTTCGGGATGGTGGACGCGGTCGTCGACCTGCACCACATGGGTCCGTGTGACCGGCTCACCGGCGGCAGCGAGCAGGACGGCCGGCTGATCTCGGTGGCGCTGGACTACCCGCCGCTCGGCGTGAACGACGGCGCGGCCTACAAGGCGCAGTGGCCGCTGCTCGACCAGGACAGCTCGCGGCGCTACGCTCTGGCGGCGGCCAACGGCATCAAGGCGGCCTACGGCAACCAGTCGCCGGCCGCCGCGGTCGGGCGCTACTTCCACCCCGACGCCCGGGAGTTCGCCGGTCAGGGTCGGTCGGCGTTCGCCATGAACGGGTCGGCCACCGTGCTGTTCGAGGTGCGCGGCCAGGCAGACGACCTCGGGCAGAAGCTGCACGGGATGCTGATCCAGAGCGTCCGGACTGGGGTCGAGTCGATGATCGCCGCGATGGCCAGCGGTGAGGTGGACACGCTCGACGGCGACGACTTCTTCGAGCTGCCCGACTATGGCTGGGACACCGAGTCGGACTGACGTTCGGTCCTGACCCGACGCGCCCGCCCGACAGCCATCTGTCGGGCGGGCGCCTCGTCGTCCTACGCGCGGAGTCCGTCGAGGACGATGCGGAGCATCCGGGCCTGCTGGTCGGGCTCGAGGTCGGCCATCATCGTGCAGCCGCCGACCAGCCGGAGCAGGTCGCCCGGCTCGGCGTCGCGCCGGGCGACCCCGGCCTCCTGGGCCCGGGCCAGCACCGACGTCGCGGACGTCGTGATGACCTGGCGTGAGTAGGTGAGCAGCTCGGAGTCGCGGCCGACGGCGTCGACCAGCTCGTGGAACAGCGCCCGCTTCGTCGTGGCGTACCCGATGAACTCGGTCAGCCAGCCCTCCAGCGCGTCCCACGGGGAGGCGGCCGCGAGCAGGCGCTCGGCGCTGGTGGCGAGCTTCTCGACATCCTTGCGGTAGACCGCCTCCAGCAGGTCGAGGCGACGAGGAAAGTGCCGGTACAGCGTGCCGATGCCGACGCCGGCCCGCCGCGCCACCTCTTCGAGCGGGGCGTCCGAGCCGACCTCGGTGAGGGTAGTCCGCGCCGCGTCGAGCAGCCGGTCGTAGTTGCGCCGCGCGTCGGCTCGCATCGGGCGTTGGGGCACCGAGGCGGCCGGAGCCGACCCAGTCGTCGCCACGTCACACCTCCAGCGCCGTTAATTCCTTGCTAACCGGAGGTAGCCTCCGTATCGTACTCGGAGGAGGCCTCCGTTTCTTCCCATCACTGTACCGCAAGGAGCAATCTAGGTGTCTGCCAACGCTACGCCCACCCTCGTCCGACCGCTCGCAGGGGAACCCCGGGGCGCGCCCACCGGCCGTCGTCGCACGGTCGTCCTAGCCGTCATCCTGGTCGCCCAGCTGATGGTGATCCTCGACATGAGCATCGTGAACGTCGCGCTGCCGAACATGCAGCAGGCGCTGGACTTCAGCCCGTCCGGACTGTCCTGGGTGCTCAACGCCTACACGCTCGCCTTTGGCGGCCTGCTACTGCTCGGCGCCCGCGCCGGTGACCTGCTGGGCCGTCGCCGCACCTTCCTGGCCGGGGTCGCGATCTTCACCGCGGCGTCGCTGCTCGGCGGTTTCGCCACTACCGCCGGCTGGCTGGTCGGGGCCCGTGCCGTCCAAGGCGTGGGCGCCGCGCTCGCCGCTCCCGCGACCCTCGCGCTGCTGATGTCGATGTTCCGGGAAGGGCGTGAGCGTACCCGTGCCCTCGGCCTCTACACCGCCGTGTCCGTCGGTGGCGCCGCGATCGGTCTGATCGCCGGCGGGATGCTCACCGAGTGGCTGTCGTGGCGGTGGGTGATGTACGTGAACGTCCCGATCGGTGTCGCCCTGCTGTTCGGCATCGCCGCGGTGATCACCGAGACCCCGCGCCAGGCTGGCCGGTTCGACCTGACCGGTGCGCTCACCTCGACGTTGGGGATGACCGCGCTGGTGTATGGCTTCGTGCACGCGGCGACATCCGGATGGGGCAGCGCGACCACCGTCGGCGCGTTCGCGGCGGGGGCCGTCTTGCTGGCTGCGTTCGTGCTCGTGGAGCTCAGGGCAGCGGCGCCGATCACCCCACTCGGGCTGTTTGCCGACCGGACGCGCAGCGGTGCCCATGTCGCGCGGCTGCTGCTGATCGCCGGCATGACCGGGATGTTCTTCTTCCTGACCCAGTTCCTCCAGGACGTGCTCGGCTACTCGGCGCTGCAGACCGGGATGGGCTTCCTGCCGGTCACCATCGCACTGTTCATCGCTTCGCAAGCGAGTGCGCGGGTGCTGATGGAGAGGTTCGGCGACCGGCGGGTGACGATTGCCGGGGTCGCGTTGTCCGCGCTGAGCCTGCTCTGGCTCTCGCAGCTGTCCGAGGCCAGTGGGTACGTCGACGTGCTCGGACCGCTGGTGCTGCTCGGGATCGGCAACGGCATCGCCTTCGTCCCGCTCACTGCGGCCGGCCTGGCCGGGGTGCCACCGGAGCAGGCGGGCGCGGCGTCCGGACTGGTCAACGTCACGCAGCAGGTCGGTGGCTCGCTCGGGCTGTCCGTGCTCGTCACGGTGTTCGGGTCGGCCAGCCGCAACGCAGCCGAGCGGCCCCTGGTCGGCGCGGGTCCGGCCGAACAGGCCCGGCACCTGTTCGTCGAGGGCGCGGACGCGGCGTTCCTGGTCGCGGCCCTGATGCTGGCGGCGGCGGTGGTGGTCGCGACGCTCGTGATCCGTGCGCGTCCGACCACGGTGGCCGTCTGACGCTCGGTCGTTCGAGTCGCGTGTCATGTCGTGGGCCCGGCGCCGCGGGCCTAGTGACACGCGACTCGAAGCCGGCGCCGTCAGATCTTGCGGAGACGGACCCAGCGCACCGAGTGGTCGGCGTCCTTGCGCAGCACCAGCGACGCACGGCCCCGGGTCGGTGCGATGTTGGCCGACAGGTTGGGTCCGTTGATGCTGTCCCACAGCGCCTCGGCTTGGCTGACCGCCTCGTCGTGTGTCAGCCCGGCGTAGCGCCGGAAGTACGACGCGGGGTCGCGGAACGCCGTCTCACGCAGCCGCAGGAACCGTTCGACGTACCAGCGGCGGACGTCGTCCCACAGCGCGTCGACGTACACCGAGAAGTCGAAGAAGTCCGACACTGCGAGGCCGGTGCGTCCGTCGTCGCGTACGCGGGCGGGCTGCAAGACGTTCAGGCCCTCCAGCAGCACGATGTCTGGTCGCTTGATGGTGACCGACTCGCCGGGCACGACGTCGTACCCGAGGTGTGAGTAGACCGGCGCCTCGACCTCGTCGAGACCCGACTTCACGTCGATCACGAACTTCAGCAGCGCCTTGCGGTCGTACGACTCCGGGAACCCCTTGCGGTTGAGGATGCCGCGGCGCTCGAGCTCGGCGTTGGGCAGCAGGAAGCCGTCGGTCGTGACCAGGGCGACGTTCGGGTGCTCGGGCCAGCGGGCGAGCAGCTCACGCAGCAGCCGAGCGGTCGTCGACTTGCCCACCGCCACCGAGCCGGCGATCCCGATCACGAACGGCGTGCGCGGCGGCTGCGGGTCGGACAGGAAGCCTTCCGTCGCCCGGTGCAGCATCCCGGCGTGGCTGACGTACAGGCTCAGCAGCCGCGACAGCGGCAGGTAGACCTCCACGACCTCGTCCAGGTCGAGCGCGTCGCCGAGTCCCCGCAGCCGCTGCACCTCGTCGGAGGTGAGCGGCGACGGCATCGAGTCGGCCAGCTTCGCCCACGCGGAGCGGTCGAGCTCGAGGTACGGCGTCGAGTCGGGCATGCCCCCATTGTGGCGGGGCGGGTGTTCCGGTCAGGCACGCGGTGGACGCTCGGTAGGCTGAGGCCCATGTGCGGAATCGTTGGGTACGTCGGTGACCAGCAGGCGCTCGGCGTCGTCGTCGAGGGGCTCCGGCGGCTCGAGTACCGCGGCTACGACTCCGCCGGGGTGGCGCTGTGCGACGCCGTCCGGCTGCATGCCAGGAAGCGGTCCGGCAAGCTCGCCAACCTGGACAAGGTGCTGGACGAGCAGCCGCTTCCCGGCGCCTCGATCGGCATCGGGCACACCCGGTGGGCGACCCACGGCGCACCGAACGACCGCAACGCGCACCCGCACCTCGACGCCGCCGGGCGGGTGGCCGTCGTACACAACGGCATCATCGAGAACTTCGCCGCGCTGCGCGCCGAGCTCGAGCAGTCCGGGGTCGAGTTCGCGTCCGACACCGACACCGAGTGCGTCGCGCACCTGCTGGCGCTCGAGCTCGACCGGGGGCTCGACCTAACCGCGGCCATGCAGTCCGTCTGCCGTCGCCTCGAGGGCGCGTTCACGCTGGTGGCGACCGCCGCCGCCGACCCGTCGCGGGTCGTCGGGGCACGCCGCAACTCCCCGCTCGTGGTGGGTCTCGGTGACGGCGAGAACTTCCTCGCCTCCGACGTGGCGGCGTTCATCGCGCACACGCGGCAGGCCCTCGAGCTCGGCCAGGACCAGGTCGTCACGATCACCCGTGAAGGGGTACGTGTCACCGACTTCGACGGGCGGCCGGTCGAGGGCACCGCGTACCACGTCGACTGGGACCTCTCGGCCGCCGAGAAGGGCGGCTACGACTGGTTCATGCGCAAAGAGATTTACGAGCAGCCGCGGGCCGTTGCCGACACGCTGCTCGGCCGGTTCACGCGCGAGGGCACGCTGCAGCTGGACGAGATGCGGCTGTCCGACGACGAGCTCCGGGAGGTCGACAAGATCATCGTGCTGGCCTGCGGCACCTCCTTCTACGCCGGCCTGGTGGCGAAGTACGCCATCGAGCACTGGACCCGGATCCCGTGCGAGGTCGAGCTGGCCAGCGAGTTCCGCTACCGCGACCCGATCGTCGACCACTCGACGCTGGTGGTCGCGATCAGCCAGTCGGGCGAGACGATGGACACCCTCCAGGCGATCCGGCATGCCCGGCAACAGCGGGCGCGGGTGCTGTCGATCTGCAACACCAACGGCTCGACCATGCCGCGGGAGTCCGACGCGGTGATCTACACCCACGCCGGTCCCGAGATCGGCGTCGCGTCGACGAAGGGCTTTCTCACCCAGATCGTCGCGTGCTACCTGCTCGCCCTCTACCTCGCCCAGGTGCGCGGCACGAAGTTCGGTGACGAGATAACCGAGATCATGGACCAGATCGAGGCCGTCCCGGCCGCCCTGCAGAAGCTCCTGGACGGCATCGGCCCGGTCGAGGAGCTCGCCCGCGAGCTGTCGACGGCGCGCTCGGTGCTCTTCCTCGGCCGGCACGCCGGCTACCCGGTAGCGCTGGAGGGGGCGCTCAAGCTGAAGGAGCTCGCCTACATCCACGCCGAGGGGTTCGCTGCCGGCGAGCTGAAGCACGGGCCGATCGCGCTGATGGAGGAGGGCCTCCCGGTCTTCGTCGTCGTACCCCCGCAGGGTCGCGACCAGCTGCACGAGAAGATGGTCAACAACATCCAGGAGATCCGGGCCCGTGGCGCGCGCACCATCGTGCTGGCCGAGGAGGGTGACGAGGTCGTGGTCCCGTACGCCGACACCTTGATCCGGCTGCCGCGGGTGCCGACCCTGCTGCAGCCCCTGGTGGCGACCGTCCCGCTGCAGGTGTTCGCCTGCGAGCTCGCCACCGCGCTCGGTCACGACGTCGACCAGCCACGCAACCTCGCCAAGTCCGTCACGGTCGAGTGACCCGGCACGTGATCGGGCGAGTGGTCGGGCGATGATCGTGGGCGTCGGCATCGACGTGGTCGACGTCGACCGCTTCGAGCAGACGATGGCGCGTACGCCCACACTGCGGCAGCGACTGTTCACCCCCCTGGAGCAGGAGCGGCCGATCGCGTCACTGGCCGCGCGGTTCGCGGCGAAGGAGGCGTTGGCGAAGGCGCTCGGCGCGCCCGCCGATCTGCACTGGCTCGATGCCGAGGTACGCACCGACGGCTCCGGGAGGCCGTCCCTGCACCTGTCGCGGTCCGTCGCGGCCCGGGCCGAGGCGCTCGGCGTGGGCTCCGTACACGTGTCGCTGTCCCACGACGCCGGGATCGCGTCGGCGATGGTCGTGCTGGAGGGCTGATGCGGAGCGCCCACACCGTCGAGCAGGTGCGCACGGCCGAGGCGGCGCTGTTGGCACGGCTGCCCGCAGGCGCGCTGATGCAGCGGGCCGCGACCGGGCTGGCGTGGGCCTGCAGCGAGTTCCTCGGTGCGACGTACGGCGCGCGGGTGACGCTGCTCGTCGGTGGTGGCGACAACGGTGGCGACGCGCTGTTCGCCGGTGTCACGCTGGCCCGCCGGGGTGCGCGGGTCGACGCCGTGCTGCTGGCCGGGGAGCGTACGCACGCCGCTGGTCTGGCCGCTCTGCGCCGTGCCGGTGGCCGGGTGGTGGGCGAGCCCGGCCGCAGCGATCTGGTGGTCGACGGGATCGTCGGGATCGGCGGTCGACCCGGCCTGCACGCGGAGGCGGTGCGGGCACTCGGTCGTCTCCCCGGGGTTCCGGTCGTGTCCGTCGACGTGCCGAGCGGCATCGACGTCGACACCGGTGAGACGCCGGCCGCGCACGTGTCCGCCGACGTCACCGTGACGTTCGGGACGCACAAGGTCGGGCTGCTGGTCGGGCCGGCGGCGCGGGCTGCGGGGGCCGTACACCTCGTCGACATCGGCCTCGACCTCCCGGCCGCGGCGGTCGAGTCGCTGCAAGCCGGCGACGTGGCCACGCTGCTGCCCCGGCCTGCTCCGGACGCGCACAAGTACACCCGCGGTGTGGTCGGGGTCGCCGCCGGCTCGACGGAGTATCCCGGCGCGGCGGTGCTCGCCGTGGCCGGCGCCTCGACCGGCCTGGCCGGGATGGTCCGGTTCTCGGGCGACGCGACGGCCGCCCGGGCCGTGCACGCCGCGCATCCCGAGGTGGTGCCCGGCGAGGGTAAGTGCCAGGCCTGGGTGGTCGGACCCGGTGGCGGTCCGGAGGCGGGCCAGACGCTCGACCGGCTGGCCCGCGCCGGCGTACCCCTGCTCCTGGACGCCGACGCGTTGGTGCACGTCGAGGGGCCGTTGGGGGTGCCGGCGCTGGTGACCCCGCATGCCGGGGAGCTGGCCCGGATGCTCGGCACCGAGCGGTCCTCGGTCGAGCGGGCGCCGCTGCGGCACGCTCGGGAAGCCGCGACCCGCTTCGACGCCGTCGTCCTGCTCAAGGGGGAGCGCACCCTGGTCGCGGCTCCTGACGGCAGGGTCCGGGTCAACAGCACCGGCGTGCCGTGGCTCGCCACCGCCGGGGCCGGCGACGTTCTCTCGGGGCTGTGCGGTGCGCTGCTCGCCGCAGGTCTCGCGCCGTTCGACGCCGGCAGTGTCGGGGTCTGGCTGCACGGGGCGGCTGCGACCCGGGCCTCCGCCGGTGGGCCCCTCACCGCCGGTGCGGTCGCCCGCGCCGTGCCGCAGGCCGTCCGCGACCTCCGCGCCCCGTGACTGTTTGTTGCTCTTCGACACGCCGTGACCCACCCCGGTCATACGCGCAACGTCGGCGGGAGGGAGTGGACGGATGTGCAACCTCGGTGCGAGTGGGTGGAGCCCTCACGTCGAGATTGCCGTTCTGCACGATCGGTGACGCTGGTGCCGGAATCGTCCCGGTCACCATGGTTTTGCCGTGACCGGTGTCACTGCCTGCCGGTGGCTGACTTCGTGTTGGCTGCCCGACCGGGCTACCCTGAAATCGCTGCCCAACCTCCAGGTGGCGGGTGACCGCTGCCTACGACGGACGATGGATGACACAGACTCTGCCTCGACGTGATGACCGCCGCACGCCCTCGCGGCGTCGGCGACGGCGCCGTGCCGCGCTGCACCACACGAAGAGCCTGCCCGGCACGCTCGGCGTGACCGCGCTCGGCGCGGTGCTGCCGGGCAGCGGCTTCGTCTTCGTGGGTCGTCGCTACCTCGGCCTGCTGGTGCTGCTCCCGACGCTGTGCATTGCGGTGGCCGGCGGGTGGTACGCCGCGGGTCACGTCGACACCCTGATCCGAGTCGCGGTCGACCCGCGCAAGCTCCTCCTCGTCACCGCCGGCCTGCTCGTCCTGCTGGTGGCCTGGGTCGCGATCGTGGTGGCGACCTACCGCATGGTCAAGCCGCGTCATCAGCCCCGGCTGCACGCGTTCGTCGGTGGCGGCTTCGTGCTCATGCTGTGCCTGCTCGTGGCCGCGCCGCTCGCGGTGGGTGCCCGCTACTCGTACGTGCAGGCCGACCTGGTCAGCCACATCTTCAAGCACACCGACAGCGCGACAAGGCCGGAGGGCGTGACCGCCAAGAACCCGTGGGGAGACCGCGATCGGGTCAACCTGCTGCTGCTCGGTGGTGACGGCGGGGTTGACCGGGAGGGCATCCGCACCGACTCGGTGATGATCGCCAGCATGGACACCAAGTCCGGTGACACGGTGCTGTTCAGCCTGCCGCGAAACCTGATGAACGTGCCCTTCCCCGAAGGCTCGGAGCTTCAGCAGATCTACCCCGAGGGCTTCACCGGCGACGGCGACCCTGGCGAGTTCATGCTGAACGCGATCTACCGCAACGTCCCCGCCAACCACCCCGGTGCCGTCGGCAGGACCGACAACGAGGGCGCGGATGCGCTCAAGATGGGCGTGAGCGGAGTGCTCGGCATCGAGGTCGACTACTACATGCTGGTCAACCTCGACGGGTTCGAGCAGATCGTCGACGCGATGGGCGGCGTGACGGTCAACATCAACCAGCCGATCCCGATCGGCGGCAACACCGACCTCGGGGTCGAGCCGACCGGCTACCTCGACCCCGGGCCGGACCAGCGGCTCAACGGCCGCAAGGCACTCTGGTTCGCCCGCGGTCGCTACGGTCTCGACGACTACAACCGGATGGAACGCCAGCGCTGCATGATCGACGCGATCGTCGACAAGGCCCACCCGGCCAACCTGCTGCGCCGCTACCAGAGTCTCGCGTCGGCCGGCAAGGAGATCATCCGCACCGACATCCCGCAGAAGCTGCTGCCGGCCTTTGTCGACCTGTCGATGGAGGTCAAGGACCGCGGCCTGCGCTCGGTCGTCTTCCGCTCGTCCGACAAGTTCGACCCGGGCAACCCGGACTACGAGTACGTCCATGCCGCCGTCCAGAAGGCCCTCGAACCGCCGCCGAAGAAGACCAAGCCGAAGGGCGGCGAGGGCGCCAGCCAGGAGCCGTCGGCAGGGCCTTCCGAGGAGCCGTCCGAGGAGCCGACGGATGCGCCCAGCGGCGACGCCGAGTCTCCCGACGAGGCGGTCGAGGCGACCGACTCCTGCGCCTACGACCCGGTGGAATGAGCCGGTGAGCGTCACCCGCGCGGAGGCCGTCATCGACCTCGCCGCGATCAGCGGCAACGTCGCGACGATCCGCCGCCATGCCCAGGGTTCGCCGGTGATGGCCGTCGTCAAGGCCGATGGGTACGGCCACGGCCTGGTCGAGTCCGCCCGCGCGGCTCGGGCCGGCGCCGCGGAGTGGCTGGGCGTCGCCACCCTCGACGAAGCCTTGGCGCTGCGCCGGGCCGGCGACCGTGAGCCGATCCTGTCCTGGCTCACCGTGCCGGGCGAGGACTACGCCGCCGCGATCGAGGCCGACATCGACGTCACTGCGTACTCACCCGAAGACCTCGACGAGATCATGGCCGCCGCGCGACAGCTCGGCCGCGCCGCCCGGCTTCAACTGAAGGCCGACACCGGTCTGGGACGAGGGGGCGCGACGGCCGACTCCTGGCCCGGGCTGGTGGAGGCGGCACGGCGCGCCGAGCTGGAGGGCCGGGTCCGGGTGACGGGGGTGTGGTCGCACCTGGCCTGCGGCGACGAGCCGGAGCACCCGTCGGTCAAGCTGCAGGTCGACGAGTTCGCCCGCGCCGTCGATGCGGCGGACGCGGCCGGGCTCACCCCCGAGGTCAGGCACCTGGCCAACTCGCCGACGACGTTCACGACCCCGGAGGCGTGGTGGGACCTGGTGCGCCCCGGGCTCGCCGTCTACGGCCTCTCCCCGATCCCTGACCGGGCGACGTCGGCCGACCTCGGTCTAGTGCCGGCGATGACGCTGCAGACCCGCCTGGCCATGGTCAAGCAGGTCCCCGCGGGTGCCGGGGTGTCGTACGGCCACACCTACGTGACCGAGCAGCCGACGACGCTCGGTCTGGTGCCGGTCGGGTACGCCGACGGCATCCCGCGACACGCCTCCGGGGTCGGCCCTGTCCTGGTCGCCGGGCGTCGGCGGACGGTCTCGGGACGGGTCTGCATGGACCAGTTCGTGGTCGACCTGCACGGCGACGCCGCCGCGGCCGGCGACCCGGTCGTGCTCTTCGGCACCGGCCGGTCGGGTGAGCCGACCGCCCAGGACTGGGCCGCGGCCGCCGGCACGATCAGCTACGAGATCGTCAGCCGGATCGGCGGCCGGGTGACCCGCCGGTACGTGGGGGGCAACCCGCAGTGAGCGACGGGTCACGCCTCCGCAAGGTCGCCGGGGCCGCCGGTACGGCGGTCGGCCTGCTGGCGATGGGCGCGGCCGCCGGGGCGATCGCCGAGCGCCGCCTCGTCGACCGGCCGCGTCGTCCGCGTAGGCCCCTCGACGCACCCCTCGGTGCGCTGCGCGGGACGCCGGTCACCGTACGCACGGCCGACGGCGTCGACCTGCACGTCGAGGTCGACGAGGCCCGCGCCGCCGCACCCACCGTGATCTTCGTGCATGGCTACGCCCTGAACCTCGACTGCTGGCACTACCAGCGGCTGGCGCTGCGTGGGTACCGGCGGACCGTGTTCTACGACCAGCGGTCGCACGGCCGGTCGGGCCGGTCCGAGCGCGAGCTGAGCACCATCGAGCAGCTCGGCGAGGACCTGCTCCAGGTGATCGAGACCGTCGCCCCGGAGGGCCCGCTCGTCCTCGTCGGCCACTCGATGGGCGGCATGACGATCATGGCGCTCGCGCATGCGCACCCGGAGATCTTCACCGACCGGGTCGTCGCGGTGAGCCTCATCTCGACCAGCGCCGGCGACCTGGGAGCGGTCCGGCTCGGGCTGCCAGGGCTGCCGGGTCGCGCCGCGCTGCGCCTGACCCCGGGAGTCGTGGCCACCCTTGCCCGCGCGCCCCGGTTGGTCGAGTCGGGCCGCCGGGCCGGCAGCGACCTCGGCTACCTACTGACCGCGCGGTACGCGTTCGGCGGAGCGGTCGACTCGGCGCTGGTGGACTTCACCGACCAGATGCTCGCCGGGACCCCGGTCAGCGTCGTCGCGGACTTCTTCCCCGACTTCGCCGTGTACGAGCAGTACGACGCGCTGAAGGCCCTGTACGACATACACACGCTGGTGGTGTGCGGCACGCGGGACGCGATCACGCCGGTCCAGCACAGCCGGAAGCTGCGTGAGCTGCTCCCGTCCGCCGAGCTGTGCGAACTCGAGGGGGCGGGTCACATGGTCATCCTCGAGCGGGCCGACGAGGTCAACCGCGCGCTGGCCGACCTGCTGCGACGCGCCGACGCCGAGGCGCACCAGTGACCGACCTGCATGTGGTCGACGCCGGCGCGGACGAGGCGGACGAGGTCGTCGACGTGATCCATGCGGCCTTCGGTGCGCGACCGTACCTCGACCCGCCGTCGTCGGCCCTGCACGAGACCCGGGCGGCTGTCGCCGCGACCCTGGCCGAGCATGGTGGGCTGCTCGCGCGAGTCGGCGGCCGGCCGGCCGGCGCCCTGCTGTTCCAGCCGAACGGCACGGAGCTGTGGCTGCGCCGCGTCGGTGTCGATCCCCGGCTGCAGCATCGTGGTGTCGCGTCGTCGCTGGTCGGGTGTGCCGAAGAGGTCGCTGCCGAGCGCGGGTACGACACGGTGAGCCTCACGGCCCGGGTGGAGCTGCCGGCCACGCAACAGTTCTGGCTCCGGCGGGGTTACCTGGAGGCGAGCCGGTCCGGCCCGAAGATCGTGTACAGCAAGGCGATTCCGGTCGAGCTCGACGTACCCACGGCCGACGACACCCGCGACCTCGGGGCCCGGCTCGGTGCCGTCCTGGCGGCCGGTGACGTCGTGCTGCTCACCGGTGAGCTCGGCGCCGGCAAGACCACGCTCACCCAGGGCGTCGGACAGGGCCTGCAGGTCCGTGGCCCGGTCACGTCGCCGACCTTCGTGATCGCCCGGCTGCACCCGTCACTGGTGGACGGCCCGCCGCTCGTGCACGTCGACGCATATCGGCTGGGCAGTGCAGACGAGCTAGACGACCTCGACCTCGAGATGTCGCTCGACGACGCCGTCACCGTGGTCGAATGGGGTGAGGGGAGGGCCGAGTCGCTGTCCGTCGACCGGCTCGACGTCGTCATCCGACGGCACCGGGGAGGCGACCACGACGACTCCGACGGCCGCCACGTGAAGGTGACCCCGGTCGGGCCGCGTTGGCTTGGCAGCTCGCTGGGCACCTCCCTACGGACAGCCCTAGGCTGACGCCGTGCTGCTCCTGGCGTTCGACACCGCGACCCCCGCGGTCACCGTTGCCCTGCATGACGGCTCACACCTGCTCGCGGAGCACACGGTGATCGACGCGCGGCGGCACGGCGAGCTGCTCGCGCCCGGTGTCGCCGCGGTGCTGGCCGACGCTGACGCCGACCGCGGCGACATCACCGCGATCGCGGTGGGCGTCGGACCTGGCCCGTTCACCGGCCTGCGGGTCGGCCTGGTCACCGCCCGCACGCTGTCGATGGTGCTCGGCGTACCCGTCTCGGGCGTGTGCACGCTCGACGTACTCGCGGCCGCGGCCGAGGTCGCCGAGCCGTTCCTGGTGGCCACCGATGCGCGCCGCAAGGAGGTCTACTGGGCGAGCTACGCCGACGGGGTCACCCGGGTCGACGGTCCGCATGTCGCCAAGCCGGCCGACATCGCGACCGACGCACCGGTCGTCGGACGCGGTGCCCTGCTGTACCCGGACTCGTTCGTCAGGCCGGTAGGACCCGAGCATCCGTCGGCCGCCGTCCTCGCCGAAGTGGTCGTACGCGGCGTGGTGCCGACGCTCCCGGTCGAGCCGCTCTACCTCCGCCACCCCGACGTCGCCGAGCCGCGAGCGCGCAAACCAGTGTCGTGAGGGTCCGCGCCGCTCGACCCTCTGACGTCGCGCCGGTCAGCGCACTCGAGGCCGAGCTGTTCGGTCGGGACGGCTGGTCTCCGGCGCTGGTCGAGGGCGAGCTCGGCCACGAGCTGCGTCGCTGCGTGGTGGCCGTCATCGACGACGCCGTGGTGGGCTACGCGATCCTCTTCGTGGTCGGTGACACCGCGGACCTGCAGCGTGTCGGGGTGGACGGGCGCCACCAGCGGGCCGGGATCGGCCGCCGGCTGCTGTCCGCGCTGGCGCTCGACTCGTACCCCCGGGTGCTGCTCGAGGTGCGCGCCGACAACTCCGCCGCCGTCGCGTTGTACGAGTCGGCCGGGTTCCACCGGATCGACCGCCGGCGTGGTTACTACGCCGACGGCGGCGATGCGCTGGTGATGCAACGGGTGCCTGAGCCGGCGGCGCCGTAACCCGGCCGGACGACGGGCAGTGGGCAGCGGCGGCGCGGGTGTCAGAACGCCGCGATGGTCGCAGGGGCGCGTTCGGCCCGGGTGAGGGCGCGCAGCACGGCGGTCGGGCCGTGCCGCAGCACGGCCAGCCGGCTCAGCAGGTCGACGACGGTGTCGACCACCTCGTGGGGGAGGTCGGGGGTTGCGACGTCGACGCTCGCCGCGAGGTCGTCGGAGTGGACCGCGATCTCCATCATCCGGGTGGTCAGGAAGTCGTCGAGGGTCAGCGAGTACGGGCCCCAGAACGGCATCCGCATCGGCCGGTCGCCGGGTGTCGTGGCGAGGACCCCGCGCAGCATCGTCAGCGCAGACTCGGTCCGGGCGACGAGTGCCTCCGGGCCGTCTGCGGCGCCCGTCTCGCCGTTGCGCCGGATGCCGGTGTTGGCCTCGGAGTCGTGCCCGGAGTTGATCCAGGCCGCCCGGTCGTAGTGGTCGAGGACCCGGACGACCTGCTCGGTCGCCGGCGCGCCGGTCAGCAGCGGGGGTAAGCCCGTCACCTGGCCGGCCAGATGCACGGCCAGCCCGCCGACGGTCATGTCGGCCAGGGCGCTCGGCTCAGTCCACGCGGCGGCCACGGCCGGATTTGCCAACAGGGTAACGGCGGACGACGCCGCAGTGAAGTACGCCTCGGTGTGGTCGGTCATGGCGCCAGGATGCCACCCGGGTCGACGTAGGTGTCGACCAGGGGACCGCTGACGAAGGTGTGTCCTCGGCGGTACCCGAGCCGCCGGTACATCCTGATCGCACCGGTGTTGTCGGAGTAGACGCCGAGTGTGCAGACGCCAGCGGCGGCCAGGCCGGCCCGGGTCAGCCGGGCGCTGATCGCCGAGCCGAAACCTCGGCCGCGGGCTGCCGGGACGGTGGTGATGCCACGCAGGTGGGCGTACCCGGTGCCGAGCCGTACCCGCCCCCCCGCCGCCAGCAGGGCACCGCCACGGTCGCGTACACCCAGCCACTGGACCATCCCGGCGTCGTCGGGCCGCCCGTGGGTGTCGGGGTTGGCGAGGTCGAGCAGGGCGTTGATCTCGGCGGTGTCGTGCAGGGCCTCGACGGTGTCCTCGCCCGGCTGCGGCACGGGCCGGGTGGTGGTCCACATCCAGTCCCAGGTTTTCGCGCCGTCGTCGTACGCCCACCGCGTCGGGAGCGCGTCGAGGGCGTGCCGCTCGATCGTGAGCCGCAGCGGAGCCTCGTCCAGACGGTCCTCGGCGTCGGCGAGCAGACGACCGAGGTCCCCGGCCGGGCCGAGTCCCAGGAGGACTGGTCCGGTCACCGGCACGCCGAAGCGGTCGTGGCTGTGCTCGACCAGCACGGCTCCGCCGTGACGGTGTACGGCAGCGACCGCCGCCGGGTCGACCTGCCAGCGCACGAACGGGTCGTCGTACTCCTGCCGCAGCGCCTCGACACCCGTCCCCATGCCCACGCCGACGATTCTGCCAAGTCCCGGCACAATGGCCCGCGTGAGTGACGAGCCGCTGGTGCTGGGCATCGAGACATCCTGCGACGAGACCGGGGTCGGTCTGGTGCGCGGCAACGCGCTGCTCGCCGACGCGGTGGCGTCCTCGGTGGAGGAGCACGCCCGGTACGGCGGTGTGGTCCCGGAGGTCGCCAGCCGGGCGCATCTCGAGGCGATGGTGCCGACGATCGAGCGGGCCTGTCGCGAGGCGAGGGTACGGATCGACGACGTCGACGCCGTCGCTGTGACGAGCGGTCCGGGTCTGGCGGGCGCGCTGCTGGTCGGTGTCGCGTCGGCGAAGGCGTTGGCGATCGGCCTCGGTCGGCCGCTGTACGGCGTGAACCACCTGGCCGCGCATGTGGCCGTCGACCAGCTGGAGCACGGTCCGCTACCCGAGCCCTGTGTGGCGATGCTGGTCAGCGGCGGGCATTCCTCGCTGCTGCTGGTCGACGACGTGACGACCGGGGTGCGGCCGCTGGGGGCGACCATCGACGACGCGGCCGGCGAGGCGTTCGACAAGGTGGCGCGGCTGCTCGGCCTGCCGTTCCCGGGCGGGCCGCACATCGACCGGGTCGCGCGGGACGGCGACAGCGCATACGTCGACTTCCCGCGCGGGCTGACCTCCGGCCGCGACCTGCAGCGGTACCGATTCGACTTCTCGTTCTCCGGCCTTAAGACGGCGGTCGCCCGCTGGGTGGAGGCACGGGAACGGGCCGGCGAACCGGTGCCGGTGGCCGACGTCGCGGCGTCTTTCCAGGAAGCGGTCTGCGACGTGCTGACCCGCAAGGCGGTCGACGCCTGCCGAGAGATCGGTGTCGAGGACCTGCTGATCGGCGGCGGGGTCGCGGCCAACTCACGACTGCGGCTGCTGACCGAGGAGCGGGCGTCCCGGCACGGCATCCGGGTCCGGGTGCCGCGGCCCGGGCTGTGCACCGACAACGGCGCGATGGTGGCGGCACTGGGGTCCGAGCTGGTCGCTCGCGGCCGTACACCGTCAACACTCGACCTGCCCGCCGACTCCTCGATGCCCGTCACCCAGGTGGTCGCCTAAGCGTCTCGACTTCACCCCCTGAACCGACATTTCGACGCCCGAAATGTCGGGTCCGATGACGGTTCGGGGGGTGAAGTCGGCATAGTGGGGACGTCATGACTGTCCGCTGCTCCTCGGGTCGCGCCGTCCTGCTGGCCCCAATCCTGATCGCCGTGCTGGTCGCCGTGCTGGTCGCCGGCTGCTCGTCGTCCGGGGAGCGCGCCACCGCTCCGCGCAACGAGTCGAGCCCGAGTGCGACAGCCGCCGCCGAGCCGAGCCCGACCCCGAGCCCGAGCTCGACCCGGACCGGCACCGACCCGACTCGCCGCGCGCCCGGTGTGACCGCAGCCGAGCGGCGCCGGGCCGAGCGGGCGGTGGACGCGATGAGCCTGGACCAGCGCGCCGGCCAGGTCATCGTCGCGTCGTACGGCGGCACCGCCCCACCGGTCGACCTGGTCCGCGGCGAGCACCTCGCCGGCGTCGTCACGTTCTCCGACAACATTCGCTCCGTCGACCACCTCCGGGCCGGCCTCCGACGGCTGCAGCGGGCCGACCGGCGCCCCTGGCCGGTGTTCACCAGCGTCGACCAGGAGGGCGGCGGCATCGCCCGGGTCGATGAAACGGTGACGAAGTTCCCCGCCCTGATGACCTACGGCGCGGCCCGCCGCACCGACCTCGCCCGGCGGGCGGCCGAAGCCAGCGGCCAGGAGCTGCGGGCGATCGGTTTCACGGCGGTGTTCGCCCCGGTCGCCGACGTGACCAGCGGTCCGTCCGACCCGACCATCGGCTCGCGCTCGGCCGGCAGCAGTCCGGCGCTCGTCGCCGACGTGGTGGAGGCATCGGTCGCGGGATACCAGCAGGCCGGGATCCTGCCCGTCATCAAGCATTTCCCCGGGCACGGCAGCGTGCCGGCCGACAGCCACCGCCAGCTGCCGGTGCAGGATGCGTCCCGCGCGGCGCTGGACAAGCGGGACTTCGTGCCGTTCGAACGAGCGGCCGCGGCCGGGGCACCGGCGATCATGGTCGGCCACATCGACGTACGCGCGATCGACCCAGGCACACCGTCGTCGGTCTCCCGCAAGGTCGTCGGCGGCGTGCTGCGCGACGACTTCGGCTACCGCGGGCTGGTCGTCACCGACTCGATGCAGATGGCCGGCCTGACCCAGGAGTACGGCGACGCCGAGGCGCCGGTGGCCGCGCTGCGCGCTGGCGTAGACCTGCTGCTGATGCCGGCGGACCCGGTCACGGCCAAGGACGCCATCGTCGACGCCGTACGCGACGGCACGCTGTCTACGGCGCGGCTCGACCAGGCTGCCGAGCGGGTCGTCGCCCACCTCATCCACGTCGGTGCGACCGCCGCGAAGCCGTTCAGTCGCCACGACCGGATCTCGCAGCAGGCCTCTGCGGCCGCGGTCACGGTGACCGACGGCCCGTGCAAGGGAAGGCTGGTCGGCGACTCGGTGCAGCCCCGCGGCGACCCGACCGCGGTCCGCCGGTTCGAGGACGCCGCCCGCGCGGCCGGGCTCAGGACGGGCGGCGGCGACTCGGTCGCCTTCATCGGGCCGGAGGGTGGACGCGCCAGCGCCGATGTGGTGGTCGCGACCGACACGCCGTACCCCCTTGGTGACAGCAGCGCGCCGGTGCGGATCGCGACGTACGGCGAGACCCCGGGGGCGATGCGGGCCCTGGTCGACGTACTCCTTGGCAAGCGGCCCGCCCCCGGCCGGCTCCCGGTCAAGGTCGACGGCGTCACCCGAGACGGCTGCTCACCCCGGTGAGTGGGACGTTTCCGACGGACACGCCGGCGTGTCGCGTCGAATTCGTCCCACTCACCGGGTGGGGAGGGGGTCGACCAGGAGGACGGCGGCCTTCCCGGACAGTCGGGTGATGATGATGGTGGCGGTCGCGTCTCCGTGCAGCGCCAGCCGCTTGCGCAGTACCTCGGGCGTGATGTCGACCCCGCGCTTCTTGATGGTCAGCACCCCGATGCCGCGCTCGCGCAGCGCCGCGCGCAGCGCCTTCTCGCGGAACGGCAGGGTGTCGGTCACCTGGTAGCCGCGGGCGAACGGCGTGTCGACGCGACGTGGCCCGGTGACGTACGCGATCCGGGGGTCGAGCAGGGTGCCGCCGACGAGCGCGGCGACCGCCGTGACGAGTCCGGCCCGGATCACCGCCGGGTCCGGCTCGTACACGAACGCCTGTGGCCCGCCCACCACCGCCCCACCCGGGTTGTCGGTCTCGGTCATGGTCGCCGCCGACGGCAGCACCGTCGCGCGGCGGCGCACCCCGGCCAGCCGCCCGGACCACAGCGCCGCCTCCTTCAGCTCGCCGCCGTCGCTCACCCACTCCGCCTCGATCGCGTCGTCGAGCAGGTCGTGCGGGATGCCCGGTGCGACCTTCACGCACGACGCCCCGGCCTGCAGCTCGCGGATGAAGGACCAGGACGGTGAGTACGCCTCCGGGTCGAACACGCGGCGGGTCGCGTCACGCCGCGCCGGGTCGGCGAATACCGCGTCGAACCCGCCGCGGTCCTGGTCCACGACGTCGCCGGCGACCACCTCCCCGCGCAACCCGAGGGCGGCCAGGTTGACCCGGGCCAGCTCGGCTCGCAGCGGGTCCCGCTCGACCCCGACCACACCGATCCCGGCCCGCGCCGCGGCGAGCAGGTCACCGCCGATGCCGCAGCCCAGGTCGAGCAGGCTGGCCACGCCGTGCGTGCGCAGCCGGCCCGCCCGGTGCCGGGCGACGCTCCGCCGGGTGGCCTGCTCGAGGGCGTCCGGCGTGAACATCATGACGTCGGCGTCGGCGCCGAACTTGTCGCGGGCCCGGCGCCGCAGGTCGAGCTGGGTCATCGCCGCCGCGACCAGCTCGGCGGGGTGCTCGCGTCGTAGCCGGTCCGAGAGCGCCAGCGCCGAGCCTCCGTCGTACTCCTGCTCGAGCTGTCCGAGCAGCGCCCGGCCGCCGGGGGAGAGCAGCGCCTGGAGCGTCGCGATGTGCACGTAGCCATCCTCGCAAACCCGTGGTCGCTGGCACTCAGGTTGACCGAGTGCTAAGCACCGCCTAGATTGGGCATTGGCACTCTCCAGGTGAGTGTGCCAGCGCGATCAGGCCGCACGGCACCCGCGACGACGTGAGTCCGGATCGCACAAACCCAGCAAACCGCAAGCATCTGATTTCAGGATGTGCACCTCTCTCGTCCCGTGAAAGGGGAGGTCGACAAGTGTCGGTCAGCATCAAGCCGCTCGAGGACCGGATCCTCGTCAAGGCCCTCGAGGCCGAGCAGACCACGGCCTCGGGCCTGGTCATCCCGGACACCGCCAAGGAGAAGCCCCAGGAGGGCGAGGTCTTGGCGACCGGTCCGGGCCGTGTCGACGACAACGGCAACCGCGTCCCGCTGGACGTGGCCGTTGGCGACAAGGTCATCTACTCGAAGTACGGCGGCACCGAGGTCAAGTACGACGGCGAGGAGTACCTCATCCTCTCCGCGCGCGACGTCCTCGCCGTCATCGAGAAGTGACCACCCGCATCATCTGAGTTCGCTCACGTCTGACCACCGCCCCGGGCGGCCCACTCGGGCCCTCGGGGCGTGGTCGTGAAAGGGAAATACCCGATGCCCAAGATCCTGGAGTTCGACGAGAACGCCCGGCGCGCGCTGGAGCGTGGCGTCGACGCCCTCGCCGAGACCGTCAAGGTGACGCTCGGCCCCAAGGGCCGCTACGTCGTCCTCGACAAGAAGTGGGGCGCCCCGACCATCACCAACGACGGCGTGACCGTCGCGCGTGGGATCGAGCTGGACGACCCGTTCGAGAACCTTGGCGCTCAGCTGGCCAAGGAAGTCGCCACCAAGACCAACGACGTCGCCGGTGACGGCACTACCACCGCGACCGTGCTGGCCCAGGCGATGGTCCACCAGGGCCTCCGCGCGGTGGCCGCCGGCGCCAACCCGGTCGCACTCAAGCGCGGCATCGACGCGGCGGTCGAGGCAATGACCGGCGCGCTGCTCAAGTCCGCTCGTGAGATCGAGTCCAAGGACGACATGGCCAAGGTCGCCACGATCTCGGCCCGTGACTCGCACATCGGTGACCTGATCGCCGAGGCCTTCGACAAGGTCGGCAAGGACGGCGTGATCACGGTCGAGGAGTCCAACACCCTCGGCACCGAGCTCGAGTTCACCGAGGGCATGCAGTTCGACAAGGGCTACATCTCTCCGTACATGGTGACCGACGCCGAGCGGATGGAGGCGGTGCTCGACGAGCCGTACGTCCTGCTCGTGCAGGGCAAGATCTCGGCCGTCAACGAGTTGCTCCCGCTGCTCGAAAAGGTCGTGCAGTCGGGCAAGCCGCTGTTCATCATCGCCGAGGACATCGAGGGCGAGGCGCTCTCGACCCTGGTGGTCAACAAGATCCGCGGCACCTTCAACGCTGCCGCGGTCAAGGCGCCGGCGTTCGGTGACCGCCGCAAGGCGATGCTGCAGGACATCGCGATCCTGACCGGCGCGCAGGTCGTGTCGGCCGATGTCGGCCTCAAGCTCGACCAGGTCGGCGTCGAGGTCCTGGGCGGTGCTCGGCGCATCGTCATCACCAAGGACGACACCACGATCGTCGACGGCTCGGGCGACCACGAGCAGGTCAGCGCCCGCGTCTCCCAGATCAAGCGGGAGGTCGAGGACACCGACTCCGACTGGGACCGCGAGAAGCTGCAGGAGCGGTTGGCCAAGCTGTCCGGCGGGGTCTGCGTGATCAAGGTCGGCGCCGCCACCGAGGTGGAGCTCAAGGAGAAGAAGCACCGCATCGAGGACGCCGTCTCGGCAACACGGGCAGCGATCGAGGAGGGCATCGTCGCCGGTGGCGGCTCGGCCCTCGTGCACGCGACCGCTGCGCTCGACGGGCTCGGCCTGTCCGGCGACGAGGGGACCGGCGTCAACGTGGTCCGCAAGGCCGCCGACGAGCCGCTGCGCTGGATCGCCGAGAACGGCGGGGTCCAGGGCTACGTCGTGGTCTCCAAGGTCCGTGAGGCCGGCGAGGGCAACGGCTACAACGCCGCGACTGACGAGTACGGCGACCTGGTCGCCGCCGGTGTCATCGACCCGGTCAAGGTGACCCGCTCGGCGCTCACCAACGCCGCGTCGATCGCCGCGATGCTGCTCACGACGGAGACGCTGATCGTCGAACGGCCGGAGGAGGACGAGCCCGAGGCCGCCGGTCACGGGCACGGGCACGGCCACTGACCGACCCGGCGACTCCGCAACCCGACCGCAGGCCCCGCACTCGTGCTGAGTGCGGGGCCTGCGGCATCGATGTTCAGCGTGCGTGGGCGGTCGCGGTCAGTGCGAAGTTTGCGCGAATGCCCGCTTTCTGGCGGTCTGGCCTGGTCGCCGAGCGGACAGCATCGGGCGATCGCTTCCCCATCCGTCGCCGTTCGGGTAACAATGGACACGCCTGCGGTACGTGACGCCGCAGGCTCTGCCTTGGGGGTCAGATGACAGTCCGCGCCGCCGAAGTCGACGACGCACGTGAGCTCAGCCGCCTGGCACTCGATGCCCAGGAGGGTGAGCGAGGGGCGGTTGACCAGCTGATGGAGCGGGTCAGGCTGATCTCGCACCGCTACTGCCGTGCCCGGTTGGCGACGTACGCGGGCGGGCTGCACGCAGCAGACGATGTTGCGCAGGAGGCCTGTATCGCCGTGCTGAAGGCACTGCCCCGCTATCGGGACCGCGGACGACCCTTCGAGGCGTTCGTGTACGGCATCACGGCTCGCAAGGTCGCCGACGTCCAGCGCAGCATCGTCCGCGGCGACCGGCCCACCGACGACCTTCCCGACGACGTCGACGACGCGCCGACTCCCGAGGAGCACGCCCTCAACGCCGCGGACCTCCGCCAGGCGATGATGCTGCTCGACGAGCTGCCCGAGAAGCTGCGCGAGGTCGTCGTGCTGCGGGTCGCAGCCGGCATGACGGCCGAGGAGACCGGACGTTCGCTGGGCATGACGGCCGGCGCGGTGCGGGTTGCTCAGCATCGTGCCATCACGCGACTGCGACAGCTCGCCGCGTCGATGAGAGGGGGCGACCGTGCCTGATCTCGCCGATCTCGCCGCGACCGACGCGCTCCTCGATGCGCTCGGCTCACGCCAGACCTCCTTCTCCGACGACCCGGCGGTCGACCCGTTGCTGGCGCTGGCGGCGCTGGCACAGGACCCGCCGCTGCCGCCAATGGTCGAGATTCCCGCAGCGTTCGACCTGCGCTCGGTCACCGACCGCAGGTTCGCGCTGCGCTCGCTGGCGGCCGGCGTGGCCGCGGTGGGCGTACTCTCCACCGGCGGCGTCTCGGCCGCGATGACGGGTGACCCGCTGCGTCCTGTCGAGACGGTGCTCAACCAGTTCAGCGGTCACCAGGAGAAGATGCCGCCGAAGCACGACCTGCCGTACGGCGTCGTCGAGGTGCCCGCACAGGAGAGCGTCGACGTGCTGGCCGACCCCAACTCGAGCGCGCAGTCGACGGTCGATGCCATCGCCGAGCTGATCCGCCAGGCGGCCTGGATGCCGAGCATCGAGCGGGCCACGGTCCCGCGGGTATGGATGCCCGACTCCCGGTGGGACGCCGAAGCACGCCCGTCCGACAGCGCCGCACAGTCGCAGCCGGAGGCCACGACGCCGCGCCCGGCCGAACCGGCCGCACCGCCGCCGGGTAGCACCGAGCCGGGTTCGTCCGCGCCCCCCAGCACCGAGCCAGGTACGTCCACGCCGCCCACCACCGAGCCAGGTACGTCCACGCCTCCGACCACGACTCCGACCACGCCGCCGAGCGACGGCACCGACCCCGACGGAACTGACCCCGACGGGACTGACCCGGACGGGACTGACCCGGACGGGACCGACCCGGACGGGACCGACCCGGACGGGACCGACCCCGACGCCGAGCCCGAGGATGCCGAAACGACTACCAGCGACTCGGCGGACGGCTCCGACTCGTCGACGGATACGCAGATCCCGACATCCTCCTCGAGCACCGACCTGGACGCGGCACCGGCCGACAGCACCGACGGCGAGACGTCCAGCGCGACGACGGACGAGTCCGCCGGAGAACCCACCGGCGAGCCCACGTCAGAACCCGTCTGACCCACTGGCTGAGCTGGGCCGGCTCCCCGGCGACCACCGGGTCCGTCGGCTGCCGCCGCGAGGATAGACTGGCGCTCACGCCCCCTGCCCCTGCTGGTTTCGGCGTTCCCGCCGGGCGCCTGACCGCACCACCTGCGTGAGAGGTGACATGGACCTGACGCCCACCGGAGTGCCCGACAAGTTCGCCGCCCTCGGCCTCACATTCGACGACGTCCTGCTGCTGCCCGGCGAGACCGACGTCGTGCCGAGCGAGGTCGACACGACCTCACGGCTGACCCGCAGGATCGACGTCTCGATGCCGCTGATCTCCAGCGCGATGGACACGGTCACCGAGGCACGGATGGCGATCGCGATCGCGCGGCAGGGTGGGATGGGTGTCCTACACCGCAACCTCTCGGTCGACGACCAGGCCGGCCAGGTGGACCTGGTCAAGCGGTCCGAGTCGGGGATGATCACCAACCCGGTCACCGTGCCGCCGGACGTCACGCTCGAGGATCTCGACGAGCTGTGTGGGCGCTTCCGGGTGTCGGGCCTCCCGGTGGTCGACGAGGACAGGGTCCTGCTCGGCATCATCACCAACCGTGACCTGCGCTTCGTCCCGAGCCGCGAGTGGTCGACGCGGCTGGTCCGCCAGGTCATGACCCCGATGCCGATCGTGACCGCGCCCGTCGGCATCGCCTCCGAGGACGCCGCCGCGCTGCTGGCCAAGCACAAGATCGAGAAGCTGCCGCTGGTCGACGAGCACGGGCGGCTCACCGGGCTGATCACGGTCAAGGACTTCGTGAAGTCCGAGCAGTACCCCGGTGCCACCAAGGACGCCGACGGCCGGCTGGTCGTCGGTGCGGCGATCGGCTACTTCGGCGACGCGTGGGAGCGGGCGACCGCCCTCGTCGAGGCCGGCGTCGACGTGCTCGTACCCGACGTGGCCAACGGACACGCCCGTCTGATGCTCGACCTGGTGCGCCGGCTGAAGAGTGACCCGGCGACCAAGCACGTGCAGGTCATCGGCGGCAACGTCGCGACCCGGTCGGGCGCCCAGGCGCTCGTCGACGCGGGTGTCGACGCCGTCAAGGTGGGCGTCGGCCCCGGCTCGATCTGCACCACCCGGGTCGTCGCCGGGGTGGGCGTACCTCAGGTCACCGCGATCTACGACGCGGCGCTGGCGTGCCGCCCGGCCGGCGTACCCGTGATCGGGGACGGTGGGCTGCAGTTCTCCGGGGACATCGCCAAGGCCCTGGTCGCCGGTGCCGACACGGTCATGCTCGGCTCGCTGCTGGCCGGCTGCGAGGAGAGCCCCGGCGAGCTGGTCTTCGTCAACGGCAAGCAGTTCAAGAACTACCGCGGGATGGGCTCGCTCGGCGCGATGGCCTCGCGCGGCAAAGCGTCGTACTCGAAGGACCGGTACTTCCAGGCCGACGTCACCAGCGACGACAAGATCGTGCCCGAGGGCATCGAGGGCCAGGTCCCGTACCGTGGCCCGCTGTCGGCCGTGGCCCACCAGCTGATCGGCGGCCTGCAGCAGTCGATGTTCTACGTCGGTGCGCACACGATCCCCGAGCTGCAGGAGCGGGGCCAGTTCGTCCGCATCACGTCGGCCGGGCTCAAGGAGAGTCACCCGCACGACATCCAGATGACGGTCGAGGCGCCCAACTACGCGGGCCGCTGAGGCAGACTCTCCACCGACCGCGCACGCCGCCCAGGAAGCAAGGACCCGCATGGAGATCGAGATCGGTCGCGCCAAGCGTGGCCGCCGCGCCTACGCCTTCGACGACATCGCCATCGTGCCGAGCCGGCGCACCCGTGACCCCGAGGAGGTCTCGGTGGCCTGGCAGATCGACGCCTACCGGTTCGAGATCCCGGTGCTCGCGGCGCCGATGGACAGCGTGATGTCGCCGGAGACCGCGATCGAGTTCGGCAAGCACGGTGGTCTCGGGGTGCTCGACCTCGAGGGCCTGTGGACGCGGTATGCCGACCCCGACCCGCTGCTCGAGGAGGTCGCGGCACTGCGCGGCCCGCAGGCCACCCAGCGGCTGCAGCAGATCTATGCCGAGCCGATCCAGCCCGAGCTGATCACCGAGCGGGTGCGCCAGATGCGTGCGGCCGGTGTCACGGTGGCGGGCGCGCTCTCGCCGCAGCGGACCAAGCAGTTCGCCAAGACCGTGGTCGACGCGGGCGTCGACCTGTTCGTCATCCGGGGTACGACGGTGTCGGCCGAGCACGTGTCCAGCCAGGCCGAACCGCTCAACCTCAAGGAGTTCATCTACGAGCTCGACGTCCCGGTCATCGTCGGCGGCTGCGCGACCTACCAGGCGGCGCTGCACCTGATGCGCACCGGCGCGGCCGGCGTACTGGTCGGCTTCGGCGGCGGGGCGGCGCATACGACTCGAACGGTGCTCGGCCTCGCCGTACCCATGGCCACCGCGGTCGCCGACGTCGCCGCCGCCCGCCGCGACTACCTCGACGAGTCCGGCGGCCGCTACGTGCACGTGATCGCCGACGGGTCGGTCGGCCGGTCCGGCGATGTCGCGAAGGCCGTCGCCTGCGGTGCCGACGCCGTCATGGTCGGGTCGCCGCTGGCCCGGGCCAGCGAGGCACCGGGCCGCGGGTTTCACTGGGGTGCCGAGGCCTGGCACCCGGAGCTGCCGCGTGGCGAGCGGGTCGAGATCGGCACGGTCGGGTCGCTGGCCGACATCTTGTTCGGGCCGTCCCGGATCGCCGATGGCACGATGAACCTCGTCGGCGCGCTGCGCCGGGCTCTGGCCACCACCGGCTACACCGAGCTCAAGGAGTTCCAGCGGGTCGAGGTCGTCGTCCAGTAGCCGGCCCGGTGTGCGGCGCCAGGTGGTCTCAGATCCATTACCGATGGGTAGCCAGCGAGCGGCCGCTGTACGTACTCTCGGTATATGAGTGCGCAACCCGGTTCCCCCACCGCCGGCCCGGCTGACCCCGAGCTCGACCCCACCGCGACGTTCGCCGTCGACCCGGCCGTCGCCCGTCGGCTGGCCGAACGGATCGTGTCCACGTCCGGCGAGTCCGTGACGACGCACGCGCCGTTCACCGGCCAGCCGGTAGCGACGCTGCCGCTGTCCAGCGACGCCGATGTCGACACCGCGTTCGCCAGCGCGCGGCAGGCGCAGCAGCGCTGGGCGCAGACCTCGATCGAGCAGCGGGTCGAGGCGCTGCTCCGGCTGCACGACCTGGTGTTCGACCGGCAGGACGAGCTGATGGACCTGGTCCAGTGGGAGTCCGGCAAGGTGCGCAAGCACGCCTTCGAGGAGGTGGCGCACGTCGCGATGACCGCGCGCTACTACGCTCGTACGGCGCGCCGGCACCTCGACTCGCAGCGGCGCCTCGGCGTGCTGCCCGCGCTCACCCGGGTCGACGTCAACCGGGTCCCGAAGGGCGTCGTCGGGATCATCTCGCCGTGGAACTACCCGCTGACGATGGCGGTCTCCGACGGGCTGCCGGCCATGCTCGCCGGCAACGCGGTCGTGCACAAGCCGGACTCGCAGACCATGCTGACCGGGCTGGCCGGCATCGGGCTGCTCGAGGAGGCCGGCTTCCCGCGTGACCTGTGGCAGGTCGTGCACGGCCCCGGCCAGGTCGTCGGCAGCGCGATCATCGACCGGGCCGACTACGTCTGCTTCACCGGCTCGACGGCGACCGGCCGCAGGGTGGCCTCCCGGGCCGCCGAGGCAGCGGTCCGGGCCTGCTTCTCCAGCGCCGGCCAGCTGTGCGTCTCGATGGAGCGGATGTACGTCGCCGACCAGGTGTACGACCGGTTCGTCGAGCGCTTCCTCAAGCGGGTCGGCGCCATCCGACTCTCGGCATCCTTCGACTGGGCGGGCGACATGGGCTCGCTGGTGTCCGACGCACAGCTCGACACCGTGCGCTCGCATGTCGACGACGCGGTCGCGAAGGGCGCCACGGTGCTGGCCGGCGGCCGGCCCCGGCCCGACGTCGGCCCGCTGTTCTACGAGCCGACCGTGCTCAGCGGCGTGTCCCCGTCGATGACCTGCTTCGGCAACGAGACGTTCGGCCCGGTCGTGTCGCTCTACCGGTTCCACGACGAGGCCGATGCGGTCGAGCGGGCCAACGCCGGCAGCTACGGGCTCAACGCCAGCGTGTTCACGCGTGACGGCAAGCGTGGCCGGGCGATCGCCCGGCAGATCAAGGCCGGCTCGGTCAACATCAACGAGGGGTACGCCGCGTCGTTCGGCAGCGTGGACACGCCGATGGGCGGCATGCGGGAGTCCGGGCTCGGTCGCCGGCAGGGAACCGAGGGCATCCACCGCTACACCGAGTCGCAGACCGTGGCCACCCAGCGGGTCATCCCGATCGCACCGGTCCTCGGGATGGGTGACCGGCGCTACGCGCAGCTGATGGGCGCCTCGCTGCGCTTGCTGCGCCGGCGGACGCGACGTCCATGACGTTCGACTACGACGTCCTCGTCCTCGGGTCCGGCTTCGGTGGCAGCGTCACCGCACTGCGGCTGACCGAGAAGGGCTACCGGGTCGGCGTCCTCGAGGCCGGTGCGCGGTTCGACGAGTCGACGTACCCCGCGACGTCGTGGGACAAGCGGCGGTTCCTGTTCGCCCCAACGCTGGGCATGTACGGCATCCAGCGGATCGACGTACTCAAGGACTGCCTGATCCTGTCCGGTGCCGGAGTCGGCGGCGGCTCGCTGGTCTACGCCAACACGCTGTACGAGCCGTTGGAAGCGTTCTACTCCGACCCGGCCTGGAGCGGCATCACCGACTGGCGGTCCGAGCTGGCGCCGTACTACGACCAGG
>WHTB01000001.1 GCA_009379735.1 Propionibacteriales bacterium | reverse complement strand
GAGCACGCGCTGCGGTACGGGCGCGGCGACACCCCCGCCCTGGTCGCGGTCGGCGAGGACGGCGCCGAGCGCGAGACGTCCTGGGCCGAGCTGCACGACCAGGTCGGTGCGTTCGCCGCGTGCCTGCGGGCCATGGGCGTTCGCCCCGGCGACCGGGTCGCGGCGTTCCTGCCCAACATCCCCGAGGCCGCCGTCGCCCTGCTCGGGACCGCGGCGACCGGTGCCGTGTGGGCGTGCTGCGCACCGGACTTCGGTGCCGACGCGGCGACCGACCGGCTCGGCCAGGTCGAGCCCCGGGTGCTGCTGCTGTCCGACGGCTACTGCTACGGCGGTCGTCGCCTCGACCGCCGCGCCGTGGCGGCTCAGGTCGCGGCGGCGCTGCCGAGCGTCGAGCAGGTCATCTGGGTGCCGTACCTCTTCCCGGACGAGACGGCGCCGGTCGCCTCGGTGACCTGGTCCGACGTGGTCAGCGACGCCGCCGAACCGGTCTTCGAGCAGGTGCCGTTCGACCACCCGCTCTGGATCCTCTACACGTCCGGAACGACGGGGCTGCCGAAGGGCGTCGTGCAGGGACACGGCGGCATCCTGGTCGAACATCTGAAGTGGCTCCGGCTGTATTTCGACCTGCGGCCGGGCGACCGGTTCTTCTTCAGCACCAGCACGGCGTGGATGGTGTGGAACGCGCTGGTCAGCGGGCTGCTCGCCGGCGCGACGCTGGTGCTGTACGACGGCAGCCCCACCTATCCGGAGCCCGATGCCCTGTGGCGGGTCGCGAGCCGGACCGGCGCCAAGCTGATGGGCACCGGAGCCGGCTACGTGACGGTGTCACGCAAGGCCGGGCTCGAGCCGGGTCGCGACCTCGACCTGCGGGCCCTGGAGACGCTGGTGGTCACCGGCTCCCCGCTGCCGCTGAACGAGTGGGGCTGGATCTACCAGCACGTGTCGCCGTCCGTGCGTCTCGACTCCGCGTCGGGCGGCACCGAGGTGTGCGCGCCGTTCGTCGGCGGGGTGGAGACGCTCCCCGTGCACGCCGGCGAGATCACGGCGCGGTGGGCCGGGGTCAAGGCCGAGGTGTGGGACGACGAGGGTCGGCCGACCGCGGACGAGGGTGAGCTGGTGATCACCGCACCGATGCCGTCGATGCCGCTGTTCTTCTGGAATGACATCGACGGGGAGCGTTACCGCGAGTCCTACTTCGAGCAGTGGCCCGGGGCGTGGCGGCACGGCGACCGGGTACGGATCAACGAGCGCGGCGGCGTGGTGATCTCCGGTCGCTCCGACGCGACGCTCAACCGGCACGGGGTCCGGATGGGCAGCAGCGACATCTATGACGTGGTCGAGCGGCTTCCCGAGGTGGAGGAGAGCCTGGTCGTCGGCGTCGAGCTGCCCGACGGCGGCTACTACCTCCCGCTGTTCGTGGTGCTCGCCGAGGGCGCGACACTCGACGACTCCCTACGCCAGCGGCTCGTCGACACCATCCGGCGGCAGGCCTCGCCGCGGCACGTGCCCGACGAGATCGTGCAGGCGCCCGGCGTGCCGCACACGTTGACCGGCAAGCGGATCGAGGTGCCGGTCAAGCGGCTGCTGCAAGGTGCCTCCCTCGAGCGCGCCGCCAGCCTCGACAGCGTCG
Organism: Propionibacteriales bacterium; assembly: GCA_009379735.1. GTDB lineage: Bacteria > Actinomycetota > Actinomycetes > Propionibacteriales > Nocardioidaceae > WHTB01. Next base: position 62,457 of record WHTB01000001.1, on the reverse strand, counting down.
ACGCGCCCGACGTGGTGCGCTGGTACGCCGAGTTCGCCGCGCAGCGCCGGGCTCGATGATGGCCGACGGGCTGCCGTACCTCGACGGCGAGGAGCTGCGCCGCCTGGTCGGCTGGCCGGATGCGGTCGACGCGATCGAGCGGGCCCTGCTCGACGGGACGGCTCCGGGGAACACTCCGCTGCGCACCGTGGTGGACGTAGCCGCCGGACAGCTGTTGCTGATGCCGGCCGAGGCCGGAGCTCACGCCGGCGTCAAGCTGACGTCGGTGCGGGCGACCGCGGGGGAGGCGCCACGGATCCAGGGCGTCTACCTGCTGCTCGACGCGACCAGCCTGTCCCCACTCGCACTGCAGGACGCGGTCGTGCTGACCCAGCTGCGCACCGCTGCCGTGTCGGCCGTCGCGGCCCGGCGTCTCGCCGTACCCGATGCGTCCCGGCTCGTCGTCTTCGGCCGTGGACCGCAGTCCGACGGCCATGTCGAGGCGCTCCGCTGCGTGCGCCCGATCCGCGAGGTCACCGTCGTCGGCCGCGACCAGCGTGGGGTGGAGGCGCTGCCGGATGCCGACCTGGTGGCGTGCTGCACGACGGCCCGGGAGCCGTTGTTCGACTCCGCGCTGCTGCGACCCGACGCCACCGTGGTCGCCGTCGGGTCGCACGAACCGGACGCACGTGAGGTCGACACTGCGCTGGTACGACGGGCGACGGTGGTGGTGGAGACCAGGGCGTCGGCGCTGGTCGAGTCGGGTGACGTGCTGCTGGCGATCGCCGACGGCGTGCATCTCGACGAGGCGATCGACGGGGAGCTTGCTGACCTGGTCAACGGCCGGGTGCCGGTCGAGCCGGGCCGGCCCCGGCTGTTCAAGAGCGTCGGCGAGGCCTGGGGCGACCTGGTCCTCGCCTCGCTGGCGTTCCAGCGCCGCTAGCGACCGCGGAGTCAGTCGGCGACCGCGCGGGCGAGGGCGGCCAGGCTGCGCGCCACGTCGTCGTCGCTGGTCGACCAGTTGCTCACCGAGATCCGCAGGACCTCGAGGTCGTGCCAGCGGGAACCGCTCATCCACGCTGTCCCGTCGGCGAGGATCCGCTGGACGACCTGCCGGGTGCGGTCGTCGTCGCCGAAGGTCGCACAGACCTGGGTGAAGGGCACCTCGTTGACCACCTCGGCGCCGTCCAGCGCGGTCAGCCCGTCGGCGAACGACCGGGCGTGCGCGCACAGCCGGTCGACGAGGTCCGCGACCCCGGACCGGCCGAGGCTGCGCAGGACCGCCCACACCGGGAACGCCCGCCCTCGTCGCGACAGCTCGGGCACCTTCTCGAACGGGTCACCGGTGTCGTCCCGGATCAGGTACGCGCCCTCCATGCCCATCGCCGCACGGACGTCGGCCGGCTCGCGGACCACGGCGATGCCGCAGTCGTACGGCACGTTCAGCGTCTTGTGCGCGTCGGTGCTCCACGAGTCCGCGCCGGCGCAGCCCTCGACCAGGTGCCGGTACGTCGGTGAGGCACCGGCCCACAGACCGAACGCGCCGTCGACGTGGACCCAGGCATCGTGGCGGTGGGCGAACGCGACGCACTCGGCGAACGGGTCGAACGAGCCCGAGTGGACGTTGCCGGCCTGCAGGCAGACGATCGTCGGTCCGTCGTACTCGTCGAGCGCGGCGCCGAGCGCGTCCGGCCGGATCCTGCCCTCGGCGTCGGCCGGCACCAGCGTCGGGCGGCCCAGACCGAGGAAGCGGAGCACCAGGTCGATGCTCTCGTGCCGCTCCTCGCCGACCAGGACCCGGACCCGCGGTGCGCCCGTCAGCCCGCCGTCGGTCACGTCCCACCCGGCACGCCGCAAGAGCGCGTCCCGGCCGGCCGCGAGCCCGGTGAAGTTGGCCATCGTCGCGCTGGTGACGAACCCCACCGCGGCACCGGTCGGCAGCCGGAGCAGGTCGAGCAGCCAGCGAGCGGCCGCTTCCTCGACCGCGGTGTGGGCCGGGGTCACCCGCCGCATCACGCAGTTCTGGTCCCACGCACTGACCAGCCAGTCCGCGCCGAGCGCCGCCGGGTGCGTACCGCCGATCACGAAGCCGAAGAACCGGCCGGACGGCATCGCGGTCAGTCCCGGCTCGCACGCCTCGGCCAGCAGGTCGACGACCTTGGCCGCGTCGGTGGGTCCGTCCGGCAGGTCGGGCCCGAGCGCGGCGGCGACCTCCTCGACCGAGGCGCTCGGTGGGACGTCTCGCTCGTCGACGCTGAGCAGCCAGCGGTACGCATGGTGGTGGGCGCGGTCGAGGGCGCGGTCCAGCTGGTCGTTGTCGAGTGTCATGCCGACCAGTCTGCTCCCGGCCGTCGAGCCGGCACCGGCGTTGACGACAATGGAGCTCCAGACGACGAGGGGAGTACGGGTGGGCACCGTGCTGGAGAAGATCGACAGTCGCACCCGCGAGTTCATCGAGTCGCAGCGGCTGTTCTTCGTCGCGACAGCGCCGGCGGGCTCCGGCGGCCGGGTCAACGTGTCCCCGAAGGGCATCGACGGCACCTTGACCGTGGTGGACGAGCGGACGGTCGCGTACCTCGACATCACGGCCAGCGGCGCGGAGACCATCGCGCACCTGCGCGACAACGGCCGCATCACGCTGATGTTCTGCGCCTTCGAGGGTCCGCCGAACGTCGTCCGGCTGTACGGCCTCGGCCGCGTCGTCACGCTGTACGACGACGAGTACGACGGGTGGGTCGGGCGGTTCGACGAGCAGCGTGGCGCCCGCGCCGTCGTGGTCGTCGACGTTGAGCGGGTGTCGACGTCCTGCGGGTACGGCGTGCCGCTGATGGACTACGTGGGTGAGCGCGACCTGCTGCCGGCCCACATGGACCGCAAAGGCGCCGACGGGCAAATCGCGTACCGGCACCGGAAGAACCGGGTCAGCATCGACGGTCTCCCGGCCTACGACTACGACCCCGCCGCCCGTACGTAGGCGACGGTGCTCGAGGCCGCGCTGTGGGAGGCGTCGTGAGCGCCGGAGTCTGGACGCAGAGTCCAGATGGCGAGACATGCAGGGGCGTTGCTTGACGCACTCGGACCAACGGCGCGAATCTTCTCTTGTGCAGTCTCTCCTCGTCGTAATCAGAAGGCGCGCCTAGCCCGCGGTCACCACCGAAAGGCAGCGCGTCCCCCTCGTCCACCCATCCGGGTCGAGGGGTTTTTTGTTGCGACGATTCGACACCACATGAGGAAGGCCACGATGAGTGAGCAGGTGACCGGGGCACAGAGTCTGATCCGCGCTCTGGAACACGCAGGGGTCGACACCGTATTCGGCATCCCCGGCGGCGCGATCCTCCCGGCGTACGACCCGCTCTTCGACTCCGAGCAGATCCGGCACATCCTCGTCCGTCACGAGCAGGGCGCCGGGCACGCGGCGCAGGGGTACGCCGCGACCACCGGCAAGGTGGGCGTGTGCATGGCGACGTCGGGGCCGGGCGCCACCAACCTGGTCACCCCACTCGCGGACGCGCACATGGACTCCGTGCCGATCGTCGCGATCACCGGCCAGGTGCCGTCCGGGGCGATCGGCTCCGACGCGTTCCAGGAGGCCGACATCCGCGGCATCACGATGCCGATCACCAAGCACAGCTACCTCGTCACCGACCCCGCCGAGATCCCGCGGACGATCGCCGAGGCGTTCCACATCGCGTCGACGGGTCGGCCCGGGCCGGTGCTGGTCGACGTCGCCAAGGACGCCCTGCAGAAGATGACCACGTTCGAGTGGCCGACCCAGATCGCGCTGCTCGGCTACCGTCCGGTGACCCGTCCGCACGGCAAGCAGGTGCGCGAGGCCGCCAAGCTGATTCTGGAGTCGTCCCGCCCCGTCCTGTACGTCGGTGGAGGGGTGGTCCGGGCGAATGCGGCCAAGGAGCTCCGGGTCCTCGCCGAGATGACCGGTATCCCCGTCGTCACGACCCTGATGGCCCGAGGCGCGTTCCCCGACAGCCACCGCCAGCACCTCGGCATGCCGGGCATGCACGGGTCCGTCGCAGCCGTCTCGGCGCTGCAGCGAAGCGACCTGATCATCTCGCTGGGCGCCCGCTTCGACGACCGGGTGACCGGCCGGCTGGACTCGTTCGCGCCTTACGCCAAGGTCATCCACGCCGACATCGACCCGGCGGAGATCTCCAAGAACCGGGTGGCCGACGTGCCGATCGTCGGCGACGCACGGGAGACCATCGCCGACCTGGTGGTGGCGCTGAAGGCCGAGCACGACAACGGCCGGCGCGGCGACTACTCGGGCTGGCTGCAGGTGACGCGGTCGTGGTGCGACCGCTACCCGCTCGGCTACGACGAGCCGGAGGACGGTTCGCTGGCGCCGCAGTACGTCATCAAGCGGATCGGCGAGATCGCCGGTACGGACGCGATCTACACCGCCGGCGTCGGGCAGCACCAGATGTGGGCGACGCACTTCATCCCGTACGAGCAGCCGGGACACTGGGTCAACTCCGGCGGCCTCGGCACGATGGGCTTCGCCGTCCCCGCGGCGATGGGCGCCAAGCAGGGCAACCCTGACACGACGGTCTGGGCGATCGACGGCGACGGCTGCTTCCAGATGACGAACCAGGAGCTGGCGACCTGCGCGGTCGAGGGCATCCCGATCAAGGTCGCGGTGATCAACAACTCGGCGCTCGGCATGGTGCGGCAGTGGCAGACGCTGTTCTACGACAGCCGCTACTCCAGCACCGACCTGCACCACGCGCGGACGCAGGAACGCATCCCCAACTTCGCCAAGCTGGCCGAGGCGATGGGCTGCGTGGGACTGCAGTGCGAGAAGCCCGACGACGTCGATGCGGTGATCGAGAAGGCGATGTCGATCAACGACCGGCCAGTGGTGGTCGACTTCCTGGTCAACCGGGACGCCATGGTGTGGCCGATGGTCGCCGCGGGCACCAGCAACGACGACATCCAGATCGCGCGAGACATGGCGCCCGACTTCGAGGTTGACGAGTAATGAGCAAACACACCCTGTCCGTCCTCGTCGAGAACCAGCCCGGTGTGCTGGCCCGGGTGGCATCGCTGTTCTCCCGCCGCGGTTTCAACATCGACTCGCTCGCGGTCGGCCCGACGGAGTACAGCACGATCTCCCGGATGACCATCGTGGTCAACGTCGAGGACCTCCCGCTCGAGCAGGTCACCAAGCAGCTCAACAAGCTGGTCAACGTGATCAAGATCGTCGAGCTCGAGCCGTCCTCGACGGTCCAGCGTGAGCTGCTGCTGGTCAAGGTCCGCGCCGACGCCGCCACCCGTGGCCAGGTGCTCGAGACCATCCAGCTGTTCCGTGCCAAGGTGGTCGACGTGGCCACCGAGGCGGTGACCGTGGAGATCACCGGCAACAGCGAGAAGCTCGACGCCTTCTTGAAGGTGATGGAGCCGTTCGGCATCCGCGAGCTGGTCCAGTCGGGCATGGTCGCGATCAGCCGAGGCGGCCGCTCGATCACCGACCGTTCCCTGCGCCCCGTCAGCCAGCCGGCCTGACCGGGCGCCCGTACCCGACAACCTGAGAACGCACCTACACCTGAAGGAGCGCCCCCGTGGCAGCAGAGATGTTCTATGACGACAACGCCGACCTCGGCCTGGTCCAGGGGCGCAACGTCGCCGTCCTCGGCTATGGCAGCCAGGGACATGCGCACGCGCTGTCCTTGCGCGACTCGGGCGTCGATGTCCGCGTCGGCCTGCTCGAGGGTTCGAAGAGTCGGCCCAAGGCCGAGGCCGAGGGGCTGCGGGTCGTCACGCCGTACGAGGCCTGCGAGGAGGCCGACCTGATCGTCATCCTCGCGCCCGACCATGTGCAGCGCGGGCTGTACAAGGAGGCCGTCGAGCCCAACCTGGTCGAGGGCGACGCGCTGTTCTTCGGGCACGGTTTCAACATCCGGTTCGGCTACATCAAGCCGCCGGCCGGGGTCGACGTCGCGATGGTGGCGCCGAAGGGGCCGGGCCACCTGGTCCGGCGCGAGTTCTCCGAGGGGCGCGGCGTACCCGTGCTGCTCGCCGTGGAGCAGGACGCGTCCGGCAAGGCGTGGGACCTCGCCCTCTCGTACGCCAAAGGCATCGGCGGGCTGCGCGCCGGCGGCATCAAGACGACGTTCACCGAGGAGACAGAGACCGACCTGTTCGGTGAGCAGGCGGTGCTGTGCGGGGGCACCTCGGCGCTGGTGCAGGCCGGGTACGAGACGCTGGTCGACGCGGGCTACCAGCCCGAGGTGGCGTACTTCGAGTGCCTGCACGAGCTCAAGCTGATCGTCGACCTGATGTACGAGGGCGGCATCGCCAAGCAGCGTTGGTCGGTCTCCGACACCGCCGAGTACGGCGACTACGTGTCGGGACCACGGATCATCGACGAGTCGGTGAAGCAGCGGATGGGTGAGGTGCTGGTCGACATCAAGTCGGGCGCGTTCGCCGAGCGGTTCATCAAGGACCAGGACGCCGGTGCGCCGGAGTTCACGGCGTTCCGCGAGGCCGCCCAGAAGCACCCGATCGAGGAGACCGGGCGGGACCTGCGCAAGCTGATGAGCTGGGTGAAGTCGCACGACTCCGACTACACCGAGGGCTCGTCGGCCCGCTGACGTCCCACCGGGCGGGCCACACCAGGCGACGGGTGCAGGTCGGTTAGACTCGGCGGCGCGGGCACAGTGTCGTGCGCAGATCACTCCAACGAAACGACAGCTGAAGGACGTCTCCGTGAGCAAGCCCGTCGTACTCATCGCCGAAGAGCTCAGCCCGGCCACGGTCGAGGCGCTCGGCCCTGACTTCGAGATCCGCACCTGTAACGGCGCCGACCGGGCCGAGCTGCTGCCCGCGATCGCCGACGCCGACGCGATCCTCGTGCGCAGCGCGACGAAGGTCGACGCCGAGGCGCTGCAGGCCGCCACCCGGCTCAAGGTCGTCGCCCGCGCCGGCGTCGGTCTCGACAACGTCGACGTGAAGGCCGCGACGCAGAGCGGCGTCATGGTCGTCAACGCTCCGACGTCCAACATCATCAGCGCCGCCGAGCTCGCCGTCGGCCTGCTGCTCGCCGCCGCCCGCCACATCGCCCCCGCCAACGATGCCCTCAAGGAGGGCGAGTGGAAGCGCAGCAAGTACTCCGGAGTCGAGCTCTACGAGAAGACCGTCGGCATCGTCGGACTCGGCCGGATCGGCGTGCTGGTGGCCCAGCGGCTGTCCGCCTTCGGCATGAACGTCGTCGCCTACGACCCGTACGTCCAGCCGGGCCGTGCGGCGCAGATGGGGGTCCGGCTGGTCGGGCTCGACGAGCTGCTCGAGCAGGCTGACTTCATCTCGGTGCACCTGCCGAAGACGCCGGAGACCCTCGGTCTGATCGGCGACGAGCAGCTGCACAAGGTCAAGCCGAGCGTCATCGTGGTCAACGCTGCGCGCGGCGGCATCGTGGACGAGACCGCGCTGCACGCCGCGCTCAAGGAGGGCCGTGTCGCCGGCGCCGGCGTGGACGTGTTCGCCTCCGAGCCGTGCACCGACTCGCCGCTGTTCGAGTTCGAGTCGGTCGTCGCGACCCCGCACCTCGGCGCCTCCACCGACGAGGCCCAGGAGAAGGCCGGCGTCGCGGTCGCCAAGTCCGTACGCCTGGCGCTGGCCGGCGAGCTCGTCCCGGACGCGGTCAACGTGCAGGGCGGCGTGATCGCCGAGGACGTGCGCCCCGGCATCCCGCTCACCGAGAAGCTGGGCCGGATCTTCACCGCCCTGGCCGGCGGCGTCGCCCAGCAGCTCGACGTCGAGGTCCGCGGCGAGATCACCCAGTACGACGTCAAGGTGCTCGAGCTGGCTGCCCTCAAGGGCGTGTTCGGCGACGTCGTCGAGGAGCAGGTGTCGTACGTCAACGCGCCGCTGCTCGCCGCGGAGCGCGGGCTCGAGGTCCGGCTCGTCACCGACCCCGAGAGCCCCGACCACCGCAACCTGGTGACGCTGCGCGGCACGCTGGCCGACGGCAGCCAGGTCTCCGTCGGGGGCACCCTGGTCGGCATCCACCAGAAGGAGCGGCTGGTCGAAGTGGACGGGTTCGACATCGAGATCGACCCCACCGACCACGTGGCGTTCCTGCGGTACGCCGACCGTCCGGGCATGGTCGGAACGGTCGGCAACATCTTGGGTGAGGCCGACGTCAACATCGCCGGGATGCAGGTCAGCCGCGACCGCAAGGGCGGCCACGCGTTGGTCGCCATGACGGTCGACTCCGCGATCCCGCCGCCGGTGCTGGACGAGATCGCCACCGCGATCTCGGCAGAGTCGGTGCGCACCGTCGACCTCACCGACTGACCCATCCCGTTGAGTGTGACGTTTTCGACGGACACGCCGGCGTGTCGCGTCGAAAACGTCACACTCAACGGGGGTTAGGCGACCCAGGGGCGGCGGCGGCTGGTGGCACTGCGCCGTCGGCGGGCCTCGGACCAGGCCACCGCGATCGCCCCGACGGCCTCGCGCAAGGTGTCGGGCTCCAGCGTGTACGGAAGCCGGATGAACCGCTCGAGCCCGCCCTCGACGGAGAACCGTGGCCCGGACGCCAGCAGCACCCCGTGCCGTTCGGCCGCTGCGGCGAGGGCGCTGGACAGTGGCTCGGGCAGCTCGCACCACAGCGCCAGACCTCCGGCCGGAAGGGCGAAACGCCAGTCCGGCAGCTGGTCGGCCAGCGCCGCCGCCAACGCCGCGCGGGACGCGGTCAGCTGCTGCCGCCGCGCCGCGAGCAACGCCTCACGCTGACGCAGCAGGTGGACGAGCACGAGCTGCTCCAGCACCGGTGCTCCGAGGTCGAGGCTGAGCCGGGCTTCGGTGACGGCGCCGACCCGGTCGTGCGGAGCCCGCAGCCAGCCGATCCGCAGGCCGCCCCAGAAGCTCTTGCTGGCGGTGCCGACGGTGAGCGTGTTGGACGCGAACGTCGCCATCGGGGCAGCGTGGCCGGCGTCGCCCAGCCCGAGCTCGACCATCGTCTCGTCGACGATCGCGGTCGTCCCCGCGTCCTGCAGCGACCGTGCCACGCGGGCCCGGATGTGATCGGGCATCAGCGCGCCGGTCGGGTTGTGGAAGTCGGGGATCAGCAGGGCGGCGGTGGCACGGGTACGCCGCAGGGCGCCGTCGAGCACGTCGGGGTCCGGCCCGGACGGCTCGACCGGCACCCCGACCAGCCGCGCGCCCGAGCGTCGCAGGGCCGCGATGGAGTTCGGATAGGTCGGGGTCTCGACCAGGACACGGTCGGCGACGCCGGTGAGGGTGCGGGCGGCGATCGCCACCCCGGCCAGCGCGCCTGTCGTCACGATGATCTGGTCCGGATCGGTCGGCAGACCGCGCTCGGCGAACCGCTCGGCCAGCGCTTCGCGCAGGACCGGCAGGCCGGTGGGGTAGTAGCCGCTGCCCGCCAGGTAGGCGGGTAGCTCGTCGAGCGCATCGGCGTACGCCTGGGCGGTGCCGGGCGGCGCGGCCGGTGCCGCACAGGTCAGGTCGATGAACGACGTGTCCTGGCCGCTCGGCATCAGCACGTTGCTGGTCGGCGGCTGCGGCCCGCCCGGCAGGGTCGCCACGCTGCCCGAGCCCCGGCGGGAGCTGAGGTAGCCGCGGTCGCGCAGCTCGGCGTACGACCGGGCGACCGTCGTGCGGCTGACCCCGAGGGCGGCGGTCAGCTCCCGCTCGCTGGGCAGCCGGGTGCCGTACAGGATGCGGCCGTCGGCGATCAGCAGCCGGAGGCCGTCCGCGATCGCCTGGTACGCGGGGGAGCTGTCGGCGGCCGACCCGAGCAGGGCGGCGAGGTGGGTGGCGGGGAGATGTCGGGCAGCCATGCAGTCCACTGTCCCAGAAGTGGACCTTTGATACCAGGCCAATCTCTCGGATGCTGGTGGCCATGGCGACGCCCACGACGACCTCCACCCGGCTCGCGGCCCTGACCCCGCTCGAGCAGCTGCGTGCCGGCCGGATGCCCCGGCGCCTCACCCAGCTGATGGTCGGGCTGTCGCTGTACGCCGTGTCGATGGCGATGATGATCCGCAGCCAGCTCGGACTCGACCCGTGGGACGTCTTCCACTACGGCGTGGCCGAGCACGTGCCGCTCAGCTTCGGCATGGTCGTCATCGTGGTCGGCGTCGTCGTGCTGCTGCTCTGGGTGCCGCTGCGGCAATGGCCCGGGCTCGGCACCATCGCGAACGCCATCGTGATCGGCGTCGTCACCGACCTGACGCTGGCCGTGCTGGAGACGCCGGAGTCCCTGTGGGCACGAGTGGCGCTGCTGGTCGGTGGAGTCGTGGCCAACGGCCTGGCCGGCGCGATGTACATCGGCAGCCAGCTCGGGCCGGGCCCACGCGACGGGCTGATGACCGGCCTGGTCCAGCGGACCGGGTGGAGCATCCGGCTGGTGCGTACGTCGATCGAGGTGACGGTGCTCGCCGTCGGCTGGCTGATGGGCGGCGTGGTCGGCATCGGCACCGTGCTGTACGCCCTGGGCATCGGGCCGTTGGTGCAGGTCTTCCTGCCCCGGCTGGTCGTGCCGGTCGACGTCCAGCGGGCCAGGCGGTCGGCACCGGCACCGGCATCGGGCGAGGCTCAGCGCCGGGTGGCGACCACCACGGCGGCGTCGGAGGCCACCATCACCTCGACCGAGGTGAACCGCTCGTCGGTCAGCCACTGCTGACGCACGACGTCGACTCGGCCTTCGTAGATCGGTGGCCAGCCGGCGCACGGGGTGAAGTCGTCGAGCACCACGATGCCTCCCGGCTCGAGCAGCTCGGTCACCCGGTCGGGCCCGCTCTGCTTGATCTCGCGGACGTCGAGGAACAGCAGGGAGAACGGCGCGTAGGCCTGCAGGGTCGTCCAGTCAGCGGGCAGCACCTCGACCCGGTCGTCGTCGTCGAAGATCTCGCTGACCTTCTCCGCCAGCGCGTGGTCGAGCTCGGCGGTGACGATGTGCGCGTCGCCGCGGATCCCACTGCTCAGCCAGGCCGACCCCACGCCGCAGCCGGTGCCGCACTCGGCCAATGTGCCGGCGCGGGTGGCCGCTAACGTGGCGAGCAGCCGGCCGGTCTCGTGCCGGGTCGAGGAGAAGAAGCCCTCGCGACGAGACAGGTCGAGCGCACGGCTCACGCGGTCAGGTAGTTCCGGGGGAGCGCTCACCCGCCGAGTCTGCCACAGGACCGGATGACGACTATGTGTCTCGTGATCCGAGACGTCCGGTCTTTTCCGCTGACACAGCGCTTTGACCGTTTTAGGATGGTCCCATCATGCGGAGCTTCGTCGTAATTCTTAGCTGCCGCGGCGGGGCCTCCTAAGGCCGACACCCTGCCGCGGAGTCTCGGCGTTGGCCGTCCGCTGGTAGCCCGGTGAGAGCATCCGCACATTGATCTGTTGATCTCTTCCCGCGACATCCATCTCCCGTGAGACCCACGGTGCGAGAGGCGTAGTTCGCCTCCGGCGGAGCTCCGGACCACCAACTCGCTGTACCTAATGCACCGTGGAGTGATCACCGATGTACGAGATGTATCCGGACTGGGGTCCGACCCGCCGCGAGGTCGACGAGAAGGCGCGCGAGGCCGTCCAGGTCTCGCTCGACCTGCGCGACAACGGTGGCGAGCGCCCCGACGACAACTGAGCGACAACTGAGCGCCGCGCACGGCGTCCCACCTACCCGGGCGGGGCTGTTCGATCGGGGGACGAACAGCCCCGCCCGTCCACATCGCAGGACTGGGCACTCGTCATTCGAGACGGCGTCCTAGGCTCCTGGCATGGCAACCACCTACCGACTGGCCGTCGTACCCGGTGACGGGATCGGCCCCGAGGTCACCGACGAGGCCCGCAAGATCCTCGACGTGGTGTCCGCTGCCCACGACGTGAAGTTCGAGCCCGTCGAGTACGACCTGGGTGCCCGCCGCTGGCACGCGAGCGGTGAGACGCTGCCCGATGAGGTGCTCGACGAGATCCGGAGCGCCGACGCGATCCTGCTCGGCGCGGTCGGTGACCCGTCGGTGCCGTCCGGTGTGCTCGAACGCGGGCTGCTGCTGCGCCTGCGGTTCGAGCTCGACCACTACGTCAACCTGCGTCCGGCCCGGCTCTACCCCGGCGTGAGCTCGCCGCTGGCCGACCCCGGAGACGTCGACTTCGTGGTGGTCCGCGAGGGCACCGAGGGGCCGTACGTCGGCAACGGCGGCGCGGTCCGGGTCGGCAGCCCGAACGAGATCGCGACCGAGGTCAGCATCAACACGGCGTTCGGGGTGGAGCGGGTCGTGCGTGACGCCTTCGCCCGGGCCGCCGCCCGGCCGCGCAAGAGGCTCACCCTCGTCCACAAGAACAATGTGCTCGTCCATGCCGGCCACCTGTGGACCCGGGTCACCGACGCGGTGGCTGCGGACTTCCCGGACGTCAGTGTCGACTATCTGCATGTCGACGCCGCGACGATCTTCCTCGTCACCGACCCCGCCCGCTTCGACGTCATCGTCACCGACAACCTCTTCGGCGACATCGTCACCGACCTGGCCGCCGCGATCGCGGGTGGGATCGGGCTGGCCGCAAGCGGCAACATCAACCCCGACCGCACCGCGCCGAGCATGTTCGAGCCGGTGCACGGGTCGGCCCCCGACATCGCCGGGCAGGCCAAGGCCGACCCGACCGCGGCGATCCTGTCGGCGGCGCTGCTGCTCGACCACCTCGGGCTGGCCGAGGCCGCCCGGACGGTCGAGGACGCGGTCGCCGCGGACCTGGCCGGCCGCGGCGACGCCCCGCGTCGTACGCCGGAGATCGGCGACGCCATCGCGCAACGGCTGGGCAGCCGGGGTTCCCTGCCCTGAGCCGCGATCCGTGGGCTAACGTGCGCTCATGACCGACGCCGTCACCGATACCGTCGCGGGCCTCTCGTTCGAGGTCGTCCCGACCACCACGCCCACCCCGGCGAAGCGCCGCGACGAGGTGCTCGCCGATCCCGGCTTCGGTGTGCACTTCACCGACCACATGGTCGTCGTCGAGTGGACGCCGGACCAGGGCTGGCACGACGCGCAGGTGCGTGCGTACGGCCCGTTCCAGGTCGACCCCGCGACGGCGGTGCTGCACTACGCCCAGGAGATCTTCGAGGGCATGAAGGCCTATCGGCACGCCGACGGCTCGGTCTGGAGCTTCCGCCCGGACGCCAACGCCACCCGGTTCCGGCGCTCCGCGTCCCGGATGGCCCTGCCGGAGCTGCCCGAGGTCGACTTCGTGGCTGCGGCCGAGGCCCTGGTCAGGACCGACCGCGACTGGGTGCCGACTGGTGGCGAGAGCAGCCTGTACCTGCGTCCGTTCATGTTCGCCTCCGAGGTGTTCCTCGGCGTACGTCCTGCTAAGCATGTGACTTTCTGTGTGATCGCCTCGCCCGCAGGCGCGTACTTCCCCGGCGGGGTGAAGCCGGTGTCGATCTGGCTCAGCGAGGACTACTCCCGGGTCGCTCCCGGCGGCACCGGCGAGGCCAAGTGCGGCGGCAACTATGCCGCCAGCCTGCTCCCGCAGCAGCAGGCGATCGACAACGGGTGCGACCAGGTGGCGTTCCTCGACGCGGCCGAGCACCGCTGGGTGGAGGAGCTCGGTGGCATGAATCTCTACTTCGTCCACGCCGACGGACACATCGTGACCCCGGAGCTCGGTGGGACCATCCTCGAGGGAATCACCCGGTCCTCGGTGCTCGAGCTGGCCGAGTCGCTCGGGCACAAGGTGGAGGAGCGCGGCGTCGACATCGCCGAGTGGCGCGACGGGGTGGCCAGCGGGGACATCAGCGAGGTCTTCGCGTGTGGCACGGCCGCCGTGATCACGCCGGTCGGCAGTCTGCGCTGGGACGGCGGCGAGGTCACTGGGGGCGCCGAGGCCGGCGAGGTCACCACGCGGATCCGCCAGACCCTGCTCGACCTCCAGTACGGCCGGATCGAGGACACGCACGGCTGGATGCACCGCATCTGCTGAACAGCTCCCGGCTACCGTTGTCCGGGTGACGACGACACCCGCTCAGTCGGCCGACGCGCCCCGCATCGGCCGTTACCAGCTGCTCGCCAAGATCGGCGAGGGCGGCATGGGCGTCGTCCATCTGGCCCGTGGGCCGCAGGGGGAGCGGGTTGCGCTCAAGGTGCTCCGTGACCACGTGGTCGGTGACGACGAGGGCCGGTCGCGGCTGGCTCGTGAGGTCACCACGCTGCGTCGCGTACGCAGCCCGCGCGTCGCCGAGGTGTACGACGCCGACCCGTGGGGCGAGCGGCCGTTCGTCGTCACCCGTTACGTACCCGGTCGGTCCCTGCACACGCAGGTGCGCGAGGAGGGTCCGCTCTCCGAGCCGGACCTGCGCTTCCTCGCGCTCGGGCTGAGCGAGGCGCTGGTCGCCGTGCACCGGGCCGGCGTGCTCCACCGCGACATCAAGCCGAGCAACGTGCTGCTCGAGGGCCGTGCGCCGGTCCTCATCGACTTCGGCCTGGCCAAGCTGAGCGACGACGCCCGGCTGACGTTGACCGGGTGGCTGATGGGCACGCCGGGCTACCTCGCCCCGGAGGTCCTGTACGGCGAGGAGCCGACGCCGGCGGCCGACGTGCACGCCTGGGCGGCCACCGTGGTGTTCGCCGCGAGCGGCGTCTCGCCGTACGGCAGCGGCCCGGCGATGGCGGTGATGGACCGCGCCCGCCGCGGCGAGTACAACGTGTCGGCGCTGCCCACCGACCTACGGCCGTTGGTCCAGCACAGCCTGTCGCCGGACCCGGCGGGCCGGCCGAGCGCCCCGGAGCTGGCCGCACGGCTGGCCCGGCTCCAGACCGCCCCGCGAGGCGTCGCGCCGCCGCAGGTGATGACCGCGCCGGTGCAGAGCCCCGCTCCGGTCTCTGCCGTACCGGCGCCACCCGGCCAGCCGGTGCTCGCGCCGCCGCTCGTCCAGCCGCCGTCGCCCACGCGGCCGTACACCGTGCCGGTGCGTCCCGACGAGCCGGCGGTCGAGCGGGCACCGGTCCAGCGGGCACCGGCCCAGGCGCCGTCGGTGGCCCGCCCCTCGACGTACGCCCCGTTGCTCCGCCTGGCGACGTCCTTCGGGGCCGGTGCCGTGGTCACGGCCGCGTTCGCCCTCGCCCCGTACCTGATGCTGTTCACCACGCTGCTGCTGCTCTGGCTGCTGCGCACGGCGTCGATCAGCGGCGACGCTCACTCGGAGCGGCAGGCCCTGCGCGGGGCCCGGCGCGGCGACGGGTTCGTCCGCGCGATGGCCCTGCCGTGGCACCTGTTCGTCGCCTCGTGGGGCACGGTCGCCCTGGTGGTGTGCGCCGGCCTGGCGGCGCTGGCAGTGTTCGGGTTCACCGAGCTGGCCGGAGTCTCGGATCTGCGCGGTCTGCTCGCCGCCGGCGCGGTGTTCACCGCCGGGCTGTGGTGGGGGCCCGGTGGTCGCCGGGTCCGCAACCGCATGCGGCGCCGGTTGTGGCAGGTCGCCCGACCCGACCAGGCCGGTGTCGCCTGGATGCTCGGTCTGTGGCTGCTCGCCGTGGTCGTCGTGATCGTGTCGACCCAGATCGGCGTCGTGTGGGCACCGGCGCAGGACAGCCCGTACGACCTGGACGTACTCGGCCTGTGACGCAGGACCAGTGGGTCAGCGGTGCCGTGCCGCTATACCGCTGAGCCGAACAGCGTGCGCACGACGTCGGAGACCCAGGTGTCGTCTGCGCCTGACGGCGCCTGAACGGTGAGGAAGGAGTCGGCGCCGTCGTGCATCGCGGGGTCCCACGCCAGCCCGATCTCGGCCTCGACGTCGAGGGTCGCGTCATCGGAGGTGCGGGACCGGTCGGAGTAGCCCGCGGCGATGTCGCGCAGGCTGATCCGCTGCACCGCCGGCAGCTCGACGAACGCCAGGGTCGCGTCCGCAGCCAGCGCGGCACCGAGCTGCTCGAGCAGCACCTGGGCGACGCCGGTCAGCACGGCTCCCCACGCGTTGCCGGCGCCGTCGGGCACCCCGTGGCTCTGCAGCTCCGGCAGGCCGAACCGGGCGAGCCCCTTGGTCGTGAACCACAGCCGGCCGTCGTCCTCGGGCGAGTGGGGGAGCACCACCCAGTCGGACAGCCGGAAGCCGTCGCCGGTGTCACGTGGGGTCTCGACCACACGCGGGATGACGGTGTCGACGACCGTGCCGTCACAGGCGTCGGCCACGGCCTGCGCGGCGACGTACGCCGAGATCTCCGGGCTGGGCGGGAAACCGAGAGCACCGACGCTCTGCACGATCACGGCCTGGGTGGCCGACCCGAGCCGGGCCAGCGCCTCCGTGCTCGCCCCCATCGCCCGCAGCAGTGCGGCCGGCGGCAGCGGAGCGACGTCCACGGGTACGACGTCGACGGCGACCCCGCCGGCACTGTGCTCGGCGAGCTCGTCGGGTGGCGAGGACGTCGTCACGACGTAGACGGCGAGCAGCCGTTCGGGCACGGGGATCACGATGGTGTCGGCCACGGTGAGCCAGGCTACGCGCCCGTACCAATCGTCCGGATCGCAAGATGTACTTCCGCGGAACGGGACGCTATGACATCCTCGTCGCATGACCGCACGGCAGGTGATTATCTGCTAGCGCGTCGGGCCACCGCCTGACGCGCAGACCTCTCGTTCTTCGAGGGGTCTTTTTCGTTTCTCCACAACGGATCCGGCAAAGGACATCTCGTGACGAGCCTCCCCGACGCCCGGGGCTTCGAGCCCACGGACGCGTTCCATGTGTATGACACCACCCTGCGCGACGGCGCACAGCAGGAGGGCCTCAACCTGTCGGTCGAGGACAAGCTGACGATTGCGCGGCACCTCGACGGGCTCGGGGTGGGCTACATCGAGGGCGGCTGGCCGGGCGCCGTACCCAAGGACACCGAGTTC
The DNA here is from genome assembly GCA_009379735.1 of Propionibacteriales bacterium. Taxonomy (GTDB): domain Bacteria; phylum Actinomycetota; class Actinomycetes; order Propionibacteriales; family Nocardioidaceae; genus WHTB01. The sequence goes on along the minus strand of WHTB01000001.1, from coordinate 45,618 downwards.
TTCCGGCGGGCCAAGGACGAGCTGACGTTGCAGAGTGCGACCCTCGCGGCGTTCGGTGCGACGCGTCGGGCCGGTGTCGCGGCGGCCGACGATCCGCAGGTGGCCGCGCTGCGCGACAGTGGGGCCGCCGTCGTGACGCTGGTCGCGAAGAGCCACGACCGGCACGTCGAGGCCGCGCTGCGAACAACCCTCGACGAGAACCTCGCGATGGTCCGCGACACCGTGCAGCACCTGCGGTCCGAGGGACAGCGGGTGTTCCTGGACGCGGAGCACTTCTTCGACGGCTATCGCGCCAACCGTCCGTACGCGCTCGAAGTCCTGCAGGCGGCGGCCGAGGCGGGCGCCGACCTGGTCGCGCTGTGCGACACCAACGGCGGCATGCTGCCGCCCGAGGTGACCGACGTGGTCGGGGACGTGCATGCGACCACGGGGGTACGGGTCGGCATCCACTGTCACAACGACACCGGCTGCGCGGTCGCGAACACCCTGGCCGCGGTCACCGCGGGCGCGACGCATGTGCAGGGCACGGTCAACGGGTACGGCGAACGCACCGGCAACGCCGACTTGGTGGCGGTCGTCGCGAACCTCGAGATCAAGCAGCGCCGCCCCGTCCTGCCGAGCGGCCGGCTGCGCGAGGCGACCCGGATCGCGCACGCCGTCGCCGAGGTGACGAACGTGCCGGCCACGTCGCGGCAGCCGTACGTCGGCCTGTCCGCGTTCACCCACAAGGCCGGGCTGCACGCGAGCGCGATCAAGGTCGACCCGGACCTCTACCAGCACGCCGACCCGGTGACCGTCGGCAACGATATGCGGCTGCTGGTCTCGGAGATGGCCGGCCGGGCCAGCATCGAGCTGAAGGGCCGCGAGCTCGGCTTCGACCTGGCCGGCGACAACGAGCGGCTGACCCGTGTCGCCGAGCGGGTGAAGCGGCTGGAGTCGACCGGCTACACGTTCGAGGCCGCCGACGCGTCGTTCGAGCTGATGTTGGTCGAGGAGATGGAGGGCACCCGGCCGTCGTACTTCGAGGTCGAGTCGTGGCGCGTCATCACCGAGAGCCGGCCGGGCGACGAGGCGTTGTCCGAGGCGACGGTGAAGCTGCGCGCCGGCGGCGAGCGGATCGTCGTGACGGGGGAGGGCAACGGTCCGGTCAACGCCCTCGACCATGCGCTGCGGACCGCGATCGGGCAGGTCTACCCGGAGGTCGGCAAGTTCGAGCTGACCGACTACAAGGTGCGGATCCTCGACCAGGGGCACGGCACGGACGCGGTGATCCGGGTGCTGATCGAGACCTCGGGCGAGCAGACGTCGTGGGTCACGGTCGGCGTCGGCCACAACATCGTCGAGGCGTCCTGGGAGGCGCTTTGCGACGCCGTGACGTACGGCCTGCGCCGCCAGCAGCGCTGACTCAGCAGGCGTGATGCGTCCGGTCACGTCGCGCCACTCAGCAGCCGTTCGCACAGGTCGATCAGCCGCGTGCGCAACGGCGCCGCCCGGGTGGCGAACCCGCGCTGCGCCTCGGCGTACTCGAGCTTGCCCTCCGGCGTCTCGATCCGCACCGGCTCGTACCCCAGTCCGGTCAGGTCGTACGGCGAGGCCCGCATGTCGAGCGTGCGTACGTCGCGGGCCAACTCGAAGCAGTCGGCCACCAGCTCCGACGGCGTCATCGGGGCGAGCACGAACGCGTGCTTGTAGAGGTCCATGGTGGCGTGCAGGCAGCCCGGCTGCTCGTGCTCGACCCGGTCCGACGGGCCGGGCTGCACGGTGTTGAGCGACCGCGCCGGGTCGGTGAAGAAGCGGAACGCGTCGAAGTGCGTACAGCGGATCCGGTGACCCTCCACGACGGCGTCCGTGCCGGCGGCACCGAGGCGCAACGGCCACGCGGCATGCCGGATCTGGTCGGGCGACTGCCGGTAGACCATCGCCCACTCGTGCAGCCCGAGGCAGCCGAACGACGGTGCGCGGTCTCGGGTGGCGACGATCAGGTCGCGGGTACGGCGCACGACGTCGGCCCTGTCTCGCACGTACGCCGGGTCCAGCCGCACGCCGTCGCGGCCCTCGACGTACCCGCGTGTGCCGCGCAGCGGCGACGCGCCGGCCAGCACCACCCCCGGACCCGGATGCCAGCGCCGCAGCGCGGCCGGCCGGTTCGCGTAGTAGGTGAACAGAAAGTCCTCCACGGGATGCTTCTCGCCACGCCGGCGCCGCTCGAGGTGCGGGGCGAGCCACGGATCGACGCGTGCCTCGTGGGCGGCCCGGCGGCGGCGCCACGTCGGCTCGTCGAGCACCATCGGCGACGGTGCGGTGATCTGCGCGTCCACAGGCACCAAGGGTAGTGACGGCTCGTCGTCGGGCCCGCCGGTAGGCTCGACGCATCATGCGTATCGCGAGATTTACCGCGGGCGAGGAGCCCGGCTTCGGAGTCATCGAGTCCTCGGGGTCCCAACAGATCATCGCCGAGATCGTCGGCGACCCGTTGTATCAGGGTGTCGAGTTCACCGGGCAGCGCTTCGAGCTCGACGCCGTTCGGCTGCTGGCGCCGGTCATCCCCCGCAGCAAGGTGGTGTGCGTCGGGCGCAACTACGTCGACCATGCTGCCGAGCTCGGCAACGACGTACCCGACGAGCCGTTGCTGTTCCTCAAGCCCAACACGTCCGTGATCGGTCCCGGCGACCCGATCGTCTACCCGCGGCAGAGCAGCGACGTCCACTACGAGGGCGAGCTCGCGGTGGTGATCGGCCGGATCTGCCGCGACGTCCCGGTCGACCGCACGGCCGACGTGATCTACGGCTACACCGTCGGCAACGACGTGACGGCTCGCGACCTGCAGAAGCAGGACGTGCAGTTCACCCGGGCCAAGGGCTTCGACACGTTCTGCCCGCTCGGGCCGTGGATCGAGACCGACCTCGACGTCAGCGACCTCGCGATCACGACCGACCTCGGCGACCAGGAGCGGCAGTCCGCCCGCACCAGCCAGATGATCTTCGACGTGCCGACGATCATCGCCTACGTCACGTCGGTGATGACGCTGCTGCCGGGCGACGTCGTCCTCACCGGCACGCCGGCGGGCGTCGGCCCGATGCAGCCGGGCGACGAGGTCGCCGTGACGATCGAGGGCATCGGCACTCTCGACAACAAGGTGGTCTCCCGTGACTGATCCCGTCCTCGGCGAGCTCGCCCCCGAGCAGGTACGGGTCCGGTTCGCGCCGTCGCCGACCGGATCCATGCACGTCGGTGGGATCCGGACGGCGCTGTTCAACTGGGCCTTCGCGCGCCACTACGGTGGCACGCTCGTGCTGCGCCTCGAGGACACCGACACGGCGCGGAGCACCGAGGAGGCCTACCACTACGCCATCGACTCGCTGCGCTGGCTCGGCCTCGACTGGGACGAGGGCCCGGAGGTCGGCGGCCCGTTCGGTCCCTACCGCCAGTCCGAGCGTCTCGACCTGTATGCCGACATCGCCGCCCGGCTGCTCGAGTCCGGCGCGGCGTACCACTGCTTCTGCTCCCAGGAGGAGCTCGACGAGCGTCGCGAGGCGGCCCGGGCCGCCGGTCGCACGCCCGGGTACGACGGGCACTGCCGCGCGCTGACCGACGAGCAGGTCGCGACGTTCCGCGCCGAGGACCGCGAGCCGGTGATGCGGCTGCGGATTCCCGACCGGACGATCACGTTCGACGACCTGGTGCGCGGCGAGATCAGCTTCCAACCCGAGCACGTGCCCGACTTCGTGCTGGTCCGCGCGAACGGCCACCCGCTGTACACCCTGGTCAACCCGGTCGACGACGCGCTGATGGAGATCACCCATGTGCTCCGCGGCGAGGACCTGTTGTCGTCGACGCCGCGCCAGATCGCGCTCTACGAGGCGCTGAGATCCATCGGCATCGGCAACGGCGCACCCCGGTTCGGCCATCTGCCGTTCGTGATGGGCGAGGGCAACCGCAAGCTGTCCAAGCGCGACCCGGGCTCCGGCCTCGACGAGTACGTCGAACGCGGGTTCCTGCCCGAGGGCCTGCTCAACTACCTCGCGCTGCTCGGCTGGAGCATCGCCGACGACCGCGACGTGTTCACGATGGACGAGATGGTCGAGGCGTTCGACATCCGGCGGGTCAACCCCAACTCCGCCCGGTTCGACCCGAAGAAGTGCGAGGCGATCAACGCCTCCCACCTTCGGCAGCTGCCGGTCGACGAGCTCACCGAGCGGCTCATTCCCGTACTGCAGCGGGCCGGCCTGCTCGGCGAGACCGTCACCGCCGAGCAGCGTGCGTTGCTCGCCGACGCCGCCCCGCTGGTGCACGAGCGGATCACCTCCCTCGGCGAGGCTGTGCCGATGCTCGGTTTCCTGTTCGTGCCCGAGGACGCGTTCAGCATCGACCCCGACGACGCGGCCAAGGTGCTCAGCTCCGACGGTCTGACGGTCGTGAAGGCGTCGCACGACGCGCTCGGCGCGGTCACCGACTGGTCGACGCCGGCCATCGAGCAGGCGCTGCGCGAGGCACTGGTCGAGGGCATGGGGCTCAAGCCGCGGCATGCGTTCGGGCCGGTGCGGGTGGCGATCTCCGGCCGGCGCGTCTCGCCGCCGTTGTTCGAGTCGCTGGAGCTGCTGGGTCGGGAGCGGTCGCTGGCGCGGCTGCAACATGCACAGGACGCGCAGACGCGCTGAGGTCGGGGGAGCGGAGATGAGTGGGTCGGGCGGCTACGGCGATCCGTATGGGCACGGTGGACCGCCGGCACCTCCACCGGCTCCACCACCGGGCTGGGGGCGGGCCGCGCCGCCGTCGCACGCCCACGCCGGGCCGGAGCCGTACCACCGGATCCTGCGCACCCCGAGCTACCACCCGTGGCGGCCGATCGTCGGCATCCTGTTCGTCGTCTCGACCGGCGTCCTCGTCGGCCCGCTGCTGGTCTCGGGCGCGGTCGGCGCCGGTCTGGCCGTCTTCTCGCCGGACCATGCGGGCAGCTTCTTCAACGACCTCCTCAGCTCCACCATCACGCCGAGCAGCCTGCTCGCGATCAACCTGTCGCTCGCGGCGCTGATCCCGATCACCTGGATGGCGATCCGGTTCTTCCACGGCATGCGGCCGCGCTGGCTGTCGTCGGTGCGCCCGGGGCTGCGCTGGCGTCTGCTGCTGCAGTTCATCGGGCTTGCCGTGGTCGCGCTTGTGCTGTTCGCGGTCGGGTCGTCGCTGATCCTCGGCAGCGACACGGTGCCCGTCGACACCGACGACTCACAGTCGGTGTCCACGACGACCACGATCGCCTTCCTTGTGGTGATCGTGCTCACCCAGCCGCTGCAGAGTGCGGCGGAGGAGTACGCCTTCCGCGGCTACCTCCTGCAGGCGTTCGGGGCGCTGGTCCGGGTTCGGTGGTTCACGCTGGTGCTGACGTCGCTGCTGTTCGCGCTGGCGCACGGCTCCCAGAACCTCCCGCTGTTCACCGACCGGTTCCTGTTCGGGCTGGTCGCCGGTGCCCTGGTGATGGTCACCGGGGGGCTCGAGGCCGGCATCGCGCTGCACATCGTCAACAACGTGTTTGTGCTGCTGCTGGCGGCGGCGGCCGGCGGGATCAACGACACGTTGAACCTCTCCGAGGCAGGCTGGGACACGCTGATCTCCGACATCGCCAACCTGCTGGTGTTTGCCGCGCTGGTGCTGTGGTGGTCACGACGCAAGGCGCTGACCAACGTCACGGCCGGCCCTCCCGATGGCTGACCCGACCCGTCGGTGCCGTCGTGCACAGTGGGCATATGACACGCACGCAGTACTACGTCGCCGGCAGCATCGACGGCTTTATCGCCGATGCCGACAACAAGCTCGACTGGCTGTTCCAGTTCAACGGCACGGCCGGGCTGGGGGAGCACTACGAGTCGTTCTTCGCCGACGTCGGCGCGCTCGCGATGGGTGCGTCGACGTACGAGTTCATCCTGGCCGAGGAGCACGACCACTGGCCGTACGAGGGCCGGACCACCTGGGTCTTCACCCACCGCGACCTGCCGCGGTTCGAAGGCGCCGACATCGTGTTCACGCGTGACGACGTCGCCGAGGTGCACACCGCGATGGTCGCGTCCGCCGGCGAGCGCAACGTGTGGCTGGTCGGAGGCGGCGACCTCGTCGCGCAGTTCGCCGAGCGCGGTCTGCTCGACGAGATCGTGCTCGCCGTCGCTCCGGTCACGCTGGGCGGGGGCGCTCCGTTGCTGCCGGCCAGGGTCGACGCACCGATGCGGCTCGACCAGGTGGAGACGGTCGGCGACTTCGCCATCCTGCACTACACCGTGCAGCCCTGACTGCCGGTCCCATCCTTCGCGTCGAGGTTGCGCTTATGTCCCAGACCTTCGCGTCGAGGTTGCGCTTATGTACGTCTGTGGTGGGCAAGTGCAACCTCGGCGCGAAGGAGTCGTGGCGCGCAGCTGGTCTGCACTTCGGTCGAGTGGGTGACGTGGGCGTCTGCCCCCACCCTCCCGCCGAGGTTGCGCTTATGTACGTCTGTGGTGGGCAGGTTCTGCAAGCTCGGCGCGAAGTAGTCTGGCCGGGTCGGTGGCGTTTTGGCCCTGGGCGCTCGGCTCGGGTAATCTCTCCTGCGGCCCTGGGACAGCACACACAGATCCCGCGGCTGTGAACTCCATGGGGTATGGGGTAATTGGCAGCCCGACTGGTTCTGGTCCAGTTAGTCTAGGTTCGAGTCCTAGTACCCCAGCGATTGGCCGCTGCCGGAGCGCATCCGGTAGTGTCCGTCACTCCCGGCCCCGTTGTGTAGTGGCCTAGCACGCCGCCCTCTCAAGGCGGTAGCGCGGGTTCGAATCCCGTCGGGGCTACCGGGCGCGAAGGCCCCTCCGAGCGAGTCGGAGGGGCCCTCGCCGTCTTTGGCCCGGACCGCCAGACGTCGATGTCCGATTCCCGTTAGAAGCGACTGGTAGGTCACGGGTTCGCCGCCAACCGCGTGGCGTAGGAGGGCGTGGAAGAGCGCGGGCCCGACTGCGCGATTGTCGCCGGTTGAACCGGACACCCACTCATCGAAGTGGGCCTGCAAGTGCTCGGGGCTGACTGAGACCTGCATTGCGCCACCAGCCAGCGCTTCACCAGGGAGAACACCCGGTGGACCGCCGGCAGCTCCTCGTCCGCGGCCAGGCCGGAGGCGGCCACCGAGACACCGGTGTGCTCGTAGCTGTCCCGGGTGGCGCGAGGGAAGGCCGACCAGCCGTCGGTGACCACGCGGCTGCCGGGCTCGACGCTGGCGTCCAGGAACGCGCTCAGGCTGACCGCGCTGGCGTCAGGGATGACGCCGAGCCGGGCGCCGCCGAAGCCGCGCGGTCAAGTTCGACAGCCCCCCGCGAAAAGCACCTGCCCCAGCGCCCCGCGGCCCGGCTTGACCGCCAGGAACGACTCGTCGACCTCGACATCACCACGCAGCCTGTTCCGGCCGGGACCGACTATCACCGACCGCTAGCGGTGCGGCATCGCTCACGCCGTCTGGTACGACCCCAGCCCACCTCTCGCTGGACCTGGGACGCCGAGACCCCGACCTCGTCCGCGACCATCCCCAGGCCGGGTGAACCACACAGTCAGCCGGCGTCCGGGTCTTATCGAAGATAGTGCCCGCCTTCGCCGACACCTTCCCGGTCACACCCGCTGCACCTCCACCTCGAGTCCGCAATCCGCCACGCGACGGCGCCCCTGCAGTGAAGACAACAGAACCCGTTCGGCCAGCGCAGCCAGTCCCGGTAGTCCAGACACTCCCAGTCTCGTCGAACTAGGTGCGCTCCGCGTACGACGGCGGGTAAGTCCCTGCCAGCCCCATGGTTCACGACCACCGTCAAGGATGCCTAGATGGAGGCCCCCTTCTGGCAAAAGCGCGGCCAAGTTTTCGGCTGGGTCGGTCGCCGAGGGTGGCGTCGATCATGACTCGGTGCTGAGCGGCGTTGCCGTCGATGCACGTGGTGTAGATGGACAGTAGGGCCTCGACGGAATGCCCGGCCCCTTCGGCAACCCTGGGTGGCAGGCACGCCGGCGCTGAGCCAAGTCGAGACATCGCTGGCCGGGACCGCCCGGGGGCAATGTCTCGCAGAACTCCATCACCTACGGCACCTGCCCGGCGAGACGGATCTGCGGGTGCGGGCTTGTGGCTACGGGTGTGGGCAGCAGACGGAGCGGGACTTCGTGCCTGGCCACGAGAACGGCGCGATCCAGCAGCGCGTGCGCGAGCACTTCGATGGCAGTACATCGGCGTTCCTGGCATGGCTGGACGAGACGCTGGCGATGGGTGTCCGGGCCTCCGCGGCGGCGGGGTGAGGTCCTGCCCGCTCGTCGGGCGTAGGTGGAGGCTCAACGTATGCTGTGCGTCGTGACGGAACAGTTGACGGTGACGGTGGGGCGGCGCGCGGCGCGGACGATCTTGATCGATGCCGACGGCCGGCTGGTGTTGATCAAGCGGACTAAGTCGGGTCAGGCGCCGTACTGGACGGCCCCTGGGGGTGGTGTCGAGGACACCGACGTTTCGTTGGAGGCGGCGCTGTACCGTGAGCTGTCCGAGGAGCTGGGGGCGGAAGCCTCGGGCGCCTCGCAGGTGTTCCTGTTCAGTTCGCCGTCGGAGGTGGGTGTGGCGGTGCAGCACTTCTTCGTGGCCCGGCTGACCAGGCTCGACCAGTCGACTAGGACCGGACCTGAGTTCGGTGATTCATCGCGGGGAGGCTATGAGCTGGAGCGCGTTGACCTGCTTGGTGACAAGCTGGCCGCGATCGACCTGAAGCCTTCGGCGTTGAAGGAGTTCATCCTGGCCAACCGGGAGGCGCTGCTGCTGGAGGCCGGCGTCGCCTGACCGTTCTCATTCGCCCCAGCGCAGGTAGACCGGCGTGGCACGACCAGGCAGACAGCGCAGGCTGCAGTTGCCGATGCCGACGGCGTCGCGTAGTGCCGCTGTCTCCCCGGGCCACTTGGCGTGGGCGAGTTGGTCGAACGCGAGCACGCTGCCTCGTGTGAGGTAGGGCTTGAGGGCGTCGATCGTGTGGCGGGTCGGTTCATAGAGGTCGAGGTCGAAGTAGGCGAGCGCGATGACGGTGTGCGGGTTGTCGGTCAGGTAGCAAGGCAGTGTTTCGCGGACGTCACCCTCGAAGATCAGGGTCCGCCGGATGTGTCCGAGGTGTTCGGCCGCCTCGTGGGTGGCGAGCACGTCGCGTAGGTGAAGCACGTAGCTATCGGTGAGGCTGAACCGGCCGGGCACGGCGCTGGGGTTGGTGGCGTCGATCGCGGTCACGTCGGGGAAGCCGGTGAAGGTGTCGAAGCCGATGATTCGGCGGTGCGGGTGGTAGGGCTCGTAGGCGCCGCGTAGCGCGGTGAGGGCGGCGAGGTGGCGTCCGCGGTGCACGCCGAACTCCATGATCACGCCGGGGACGTCCAGGACCATCCGGTAGAGCGCGTCGAGGGAGAGCAGGTCGGTCAGCGGCTGGCGCCGCAGGTACAGGGTCAGATTGTCGCCGAGTTCGTCGGGCGGGATGGGCGTGGATGCCAGCAGGTGGGCGAACCGGTAGCGGATCTGCCGCTCGGGTTCGGATTCGTACGGCAGGAGCTTCTCGTCGGCGTGATCGTCGGTCATGATTTGTCCCGGGGTGGTGTGACCCAGAGGTGGGCGGGGGTTGAGGCGGAAGGCGCTGGCGTCGCGGAAGATGGCGGCGGGGTCGCTGCATCCGCGGCCATGGGCGGCGACGGCGCCGATCAGCAGCCGGTGGGACACGATCAGCACCGCACCGTGCTTGGCTGTGAGGTCATCGGCGGTGGCTGCGGCCAGCGCAGCGCGGTGGGCGAATGTGCTGAGGCTTTCCCCTCCATGCAGCGCGCTGTCCGGGTCGCGTCTGCGGTGCTCGCGCCAGGCGAGGTAGTCGGATGGGTACTGGCCGGGTGACCGGTCGAGATTGAACTTGGTGGCCGAGGCCGATCGGCATGGCCTGCTCCCGACCGGCCCGGGCGGCTATGCCGGCGGCGAGTGCTACCGGGCACTGTCGGAGATCCTCCATGACGGCGGTGACTTCCTCTCCGACCGGTCCCTTGCTGGCTAACCCGGCCACCACGGCGTTGCGTGGGTCCAACCGGTTGCCGGGTATGTCGACGCTGTGGCGTTTCCTGGCCGGCGCCGATCTGGGCGGGTGGCCGAGGCGGCCGCGGTCAAGTCAGATGAATACCGCTGAGCGACGCATACATGCCGTTCGCCGCTAGGCTGCTGCGCCCTCACTGGGCGCTTGTGCCAAGTACGTGCCCCAGGTTTTCTCGTTATGAGGAGCCGATCGGTGCTACGCCGCAGGTCAGAATCAAGCGAGCCGTGGCGCGCACGCCGCCCTCTCAAGGCGGTAGCGCGGGTTCGAATCCCGTCGGGGCTACCGGGCGCGAAGGCCCCTCCGAGCGAGTCGGAGGGGCCTTCGCCGTCTCCTGCTCCGGCCGCCAGACATCGATGTCCGATTCCCGCCAGAAACTGTCCGAGCCCTGCGGCAGGATGGGCCAGGTGAACGCCGCACCGATCCTCGACGACGATCGCTGCTACCGCGCCGTGACGAGCCGCGACCGCCGGTTCGACGGCGTCTTCTACTCCGCGGTGCGTACAACCGGGATCTACTGCCGACCGTCCTGCCCGGCAGTCACACCCCGGCGCAAGAACCTCGTGTTCTACGTCTCCGCAGCGGCCGCTCAGGTGGCGGGCTTCCGGGCCTGCCGCCGCTGCCGGCCGGACGCCACACCCGGGTCTCCCGAGTGGGATATCCGCGCCGACCTCGCCGGCCGCACCATGCGACTGATCAACGACGGCGTCGTCGAGCGGGACGGAGTTCCGGGCCTGGCGCGTCGGGTCGGCTACACGACCCGCCATCTCAACCGGGTGCTGGTCGAGCAGGTGGGTGCGGGTCCGCTCGCCCTGGCTCGAGCCCGCCGAGCGCAGACGGCCCGGGTCCTGATTGAGACGACCGACCTGTCGCTGGCCGACGTGGCGTTTGCGGCCGGTTTCGCCAGCGTGCGGCAGTTCAACGAGACGATCAACGGGGTCTACGCCGCAACCCCCAGCCTGCTGCGCAGCAAGGCGAAGCGGGGGGTCTGCGGGCCGGGTCTGTCGATCCGGCTGGCCATGCGTACGCCGTTCGACGCCGGTCCGCTGCTCACCTTCCTGGCCCTGCGCGCCGTAGCCGGGGTCGAGTCGGTCACGGACGGCCGCTACCGCCGTACCCTCCGGCTCCCGCACGGCCCGGGGGTGGTCGAGCTCACGCCGACCGACGACGAGGTGAGCTGCACGCTGCGGGTGCACGACCTCCGCGACATCCCCTCGGCGGTCGAGCGCAGTCGACGGGTCCTGGACCTCGACGCCGACCCCAACGCGGTGACCACCGCCCTTGGTGGCGACCCGATGCTCGCCCCGCTGGTCCGGCGGCACCCCGGGCTACGGGTGCCGGGCCATGTTGACGGCACCGAGATCGCCGTCCGCGCGGTGATCGGGCAGCAGATCTCGGTGGAAGGCGCCCGTACGATCGCCGCCCGCCTCGTGCAGGAGCACGGCACCCCGCTCGCGTCGCCGTCAGCCGACCTCACCCACCTGTTTCCCGACGCGGAGACGTTGGCCGCGATCGACCCCGAGTCGCTGCCGATGCCACGCGCTCGCGGGCGAGCCCTCACCGGGTTGTGCGCGGCGATCGCGACCGGCGACGTGCGGCTCGACCGCAGCGCCGACCGTGAGACGGCCATTGCCTCGATGCTGGCGGTGCCGGGCATCGGCCCCTGGACCGCGGGCTACATCGCGATGCGCGCGCTCGGTGACCCGGACATCTTCCTGCCGACCGACGTAGGGGTACGGCACGCCCTGACCCGTGCCGGGGGTGATCCGACCCAGGCCGCCGCGCTGGCGGAGGGCTGGCGGCCGTGGCGCTCCTACGCCCTGATGCTGCTGTGGACCAGCCTGTCCGAGGAGACGATATGAGTGTGTGGACGACGATGACCAGCCCGCTCGGCGAGCTGCTGCTCGAGAGCGACGGCGACCACCTGACGTCCGTGCTGTTCGAGCCATGGGAGTCGGTGTCCGGCGAGCGCGACGACGCACACCCGGTACTCGCCGAGGCCCGGGCGCAGCTGACCGCGTACTTCGCCGGTGAGCGGCGAGACTTCGACCTGCCGCTCCGGGCCGAGGGCACCGAGTTCCAGCGGCGGGTCTGGGCCCAGCTGCGGCAGATCCCGTACGGCAGCACGATGTCGTACGGCGAGGTGGCCGGCGAGCTCGGTCTCGTGCCCGGCGCGTCGCGGGCGATCGGGCTGGCCAACGGACGCAACCCGATCTCGATCATCGTGCCCTGCCACCGCGTGATCGGTGCCGACGGCTCGCTGACGGGCTACGGCGGCGGCATCGAGCGCAAACGCGCCCTGCTCAGCCTCGAGCGGGACGACGAGGCCGCCGTCCTTTTCTAAGACGTCCGGTCAGCCGCCGCCGTGAGATCTCCTCCTGCGCCAGGCGCCGGATCGAGGCGAGGACGGGCTCGACCAGCAGGGTCCCGACGACCGCATGCAACACTGCACGGTCGCGGTTGTCGGTCGGCACGCTGCTGACCTCGGCGTCGGCGACCTGGTGCATGGCCTCCGCGTAGCGGTCGAGCATCTCGTCGGGCATCGGGTGCTCGAGGCTGTCGAGCACCGAGAGGGCGCGGGCCAGACTGTCGCGGTTGCGGCTGTCGGGGCCGACGCGCCACCGCCACCGCCGGATCAGCCGGTCGACCCGCCGCCGTGCCTCGGGATCCGGTCCGGCGTCGGCGGTGCGGGGCATCAGTGCGGTGCCGAGGGCCTCGGCACACGACGTGCTCTCGTCGTCGACGACGGCCAGGACGTGACGAATCTGGTCCAACCGCAGGCCGGCGACGTCGGCCAGGGCGCGGATCAGCCGGAGCCGTCGGACATGGGACTCGTCATACGCGGCCCGGGTGGCGCTCGTCGGCTCACCTGGGGGGAGGAGCCCGTCGCGCAGGTAGAACTTCACCGTCGCGACCGGAACACCGCTCGCCCCGGACAGCTCGGCCATCTGCATGGGGAACCACCTTGACATTGGATAGTGTTACTGTCCAAGATTAGAGAGTAACACTATCCAATGGAGGGAACCCGGTCATGACACTCGAGCTCTCGGACGCCGCGCTCAGGGTGGCGGGCATCCTGCTCGTCGCGGTCGTCACGATCGAGTCAGGTGGGGCGTACTTGCTGGCGGTCGTGCGGGGCAAGACGCCGCTGACCGACTTCCAGAAGTCGTTCGCCCGTGCCGGGCACGCGCACGCCGGTGTGCTGGTGATCCTCGCGCTGGTGTGCGTGCTGTACGCCGAGGCGACCGGTCAGTCCGGCTTGTGGGGGTGGCTGTCGCGCAGTGGGGTGGCGATCGCGGCGATCCTGATGTCGGCCGGCTTCTTCTTCTCGTCGATGGGCGCGGGGCGGGAGCAGCCGAACCGGCTGATCCTGCTCGTCTACACCGGCGCCGTCTTCCTCGGCGCGGGCGTGCTCAGCCTCGGCATCGGCCTGCTGACGGCCTGACCCGCCCCGGTGACCCTCCCGTTGAGTGTGACGTTTTCGACAGACACGCCGGCGTGTCGCGTCGAAAACGTCACACTCAACGAGAGGGGGCTACTCGGCGGAGCGGCGCAGTGACTCGCTGAGGCGTTCGGCGGCGGCCATCACGGCCGGTGCGTGCATCCGACCAGGCTGGCGGGACAGCCGTTCGATCGGCCCGCTGACGGAGACGGCGGCGATCACCTTGCCCGAGGGGGAGCGCACCGGCCCCGACACCGACGCGACGCCGGGCTCACGCTCGCCGACGCTCTGGGCCCAGCCGCGGCGGCGGATGCCGGACAGCGCGGCCGCCGAGAAGGCAGCGTCCTGGAGCCCGCGGTGGAGACGCTCGGGGTCCTCCCACGACAGCAGCACCTGCGCTGCCGACCCGGCTTGCATGCTGAGCTGGCTGCCCACCGGGATGGTGTCGCGCAGCCCGGACGGTCGTTCGGCGGCCGCGACGCAGATCCGGTAGTCGCCCTGCCGGCGGAACAGCTGAGCCGACTCGCCAGTGATGTCGCGCAGCCGGGCGAGTACCGGCCCGGCCGCGGCGAGCAGGCGGTCCTCGCCGGCCGCGGCGGAGAGCTCGCCGAGCCGGGGACCGAGCATGAACCGGCCTTGCATGTCTCGTGCGACCAGCCGATGATGCTCAAGAGCGACCGCCAGCCGGTGCGCGGTCGGGCGGGCCAGGCCGGTGGCCTGGACCAGCCCCGCAAGGGTGGCTGGGCCTGCCTCCAGGGCGGCGAGTACGACGGCGGCTTTATCGAGAACGCCGACTCCGCTAGAGTTGTCCATAGCCCGATATTGCCGTCTCGAATGGCGAGATGCAAGATTCTGGCGGAAAAATCGGAAAAAGATGCGGAGGCCGTCATGGGACGGACACTGGCCGAGAAGGTCTGGGACGAGCACGTCGTCAGGCATGCAGACGGAGAGCCGGACCTCCTCTATATCGACCTCCACCTTGTGCACGAGGTCACCAGCCCGCAGGCGTTCGAGGGCCTGCGGCTCGCCGGCCGCACGGTGCGACGCCCGGACCTGACGCTGGCCACCGAGGACCACAACGTACCGACCCTCGACGTCGACAAGCCGATCGCCGACCCGGTCTCCCGTACCCAGGTCGAGACACTGCGCCGCAACTGCGACGAGTTCGGCGTCCGGTTGCACTCCCTCGGCGACGTCGAGCAGGGCATCGTGCACGTCGTCGGCCCGCAGCTCGGCCTGACCCAGCCCGGCACCACGGTCGTGTGCGGTGACTCGCACACCTCGACGCACGGTGCGTTCGGAGCGCTGGCTTTCGGGATCGGCACCAGCGAGGTCGAGCACGTGCTCGCCACCCAGACGCTGCCGCAGGCACGCCCCAAGACGATGGCGGTCACCGTCGACGGCACGCTGCCCGACGGGGTCACCGCAAAGGACCTCGTGCTCACGCTGATCGCCACGGTCGGCACCGGCGGCGGCCAGGGGTACGTCGTCGAGTACCGCGGCGAGGCCATCCGCGCGCTGTCCATGGAAGCCCGGATGACGATCTGCAACATGTCGATCGAGTGGGGTGCGAAGGCCGGCCTGATCGCACCCGACGAGACGACGCTCGCCTACCTCGAGGGCCGTACGCGCGCACCGAAGGGTGACGAGTGGGACGCCGCGGTCACGTACTGGCGCGGCCTCGTCACCGACGACGACGCGGAGTTCGACCGCGAGGTCGTGCTCGACGCCTCGGCGATGACGCCGTTCGTGACCTGGGGGACCAACCCCGGCCAGGGCGTCCCGCTCGGCGGGTCCGTCCCCGACCCGGCCGACTTCGCCGAGGAGTCTGACCGCGTCGCGGCCGAGAAGGCGCTCGTCTACATGGGTCTCGAGGCCGGCACGCCGATGCGCGAGATCGAGGTCGACACGGTGTTCGTCGGCTCCTGCACCAATGGCCGGATCGAGGATCTGCGTGCGGCCGCCGAGATCGTCCGGGGTCGCACCGTCGCCGACGGCACCCGGATGCTCGTCGTACCCGGTTCGGCCCGGGTGCGGCTGCACGCCGAGGACGAGGGGCTCGACATCGTGTTCAAGGACGCGGGCGCCGAGTGGCGGGGCGCGGGGTGCTCGATGTGCCTCGGCATGAACCCCGACCAGCTCACGCCGGGGGAGCGGAGCGCGTCGACGTCCAACCGCAACTTCGAGGGCCGTCAGGGCAAGGGCGGCCGTACCCACCTGGTGTCGCCGCTGGTGGCAGCAGCGACCGCGATCACCGGCCGGCTGGCCTCGCCGGCCGACCTGCCGGCCCGCGACTGAGGAGCGACTCCGATGGACAAGGTCACCGTGCACGCCGGCCGTGCGCTTCCGCTGCGCCGCAGCAACGTCGACACCGACCAGATCATCCCGGCCGAGTACCTCAAGCGGGTCACCCGGACGGGGTTCGAGGACGGGCTGTTCGCCGCCTGGCGCAAGGACCCGTCGTTCGTGCTCAACCAGCCCGAGTACGACGGGGCGAGTGTGCTCGTCGCCGGCCCCGACTTCGGCACCGGGTCGTCACGCGAGCATGCTGTCTGGGCGCTGATGGACCACGGCTTCCGGGTGGTGATCTCGGCCCGTTTCGCCGACATCTTCCGCGGCAACTCCGGCAAGGCGGGGCTCCTGACGGCCTGCGTCGAGCCGGACGTCGTCGAGCGGTTGTGGCAGCTGGTCGAAGCCGACCCCGCGACCGAGGTCGTGGTCGACCTCGAGCAGCGCGAGGTGCGCGCCGGCGACCTGGTGGCGTCATTCGAGATCGACGGCTACACGCGCTGGCGCCTGCTCGAAGGGCTTGACGACATCGGCATCACGCTGTCGCACGACGACCAGATCAGTGAGTACGAGGCAACTCGCCCCAGCTGGAAGCCAGTGGCCGGTCCGGCCTGACGCTCGCGCATCCCCGCGGCAGCCCAGATCTTCGCGTCGAGGTTGCGCGTGTGTCCCGTTTCTTCGCGCCGAGGTTGCACATCTTGCACGTTCTGACGGGGACGTGTGGGCAAGGTTTGCAACCTCGGCGTGAGTGTTCGGGGGGCTAGCGCCGCACCCGTGCTCCCAGAAGTGGTTTGTCCGTGCCCGCCGGCCACGACTTCACCCACCGAACCGACATTCGGAGCCCTGAGTCGGGCCCCGAGTGTCGGTCCCAGGGGTGAAGTGGCCAGACTCACGCGCGGCGCCCCGTGGGCCCTGCCGGTGGCGAGCTGGGTGTGCACACGCGCAACCTCGGTGCGAAAGGGTGGGTTCACCCGCTGACAGCCATTTCGTTCACCTGGTCGCGAGCAATGCGCCCTGAACCCCTCGCGGCTCACCTCGTGACACAGAGGGAGCCGCCAAGATCTGGGACACACGCGCAACCTCAGCGCGAAGGGGGTTGGTGGGTGATGCTGCGTTTTCCTTGTGTGTATTGCAAAACTGACCGCGTCGTCCGCGAACATGCTGACTCGGTGGGCCCGTTATCGTTCGCACGGCGCGGCTGGGCGACACAGTTGAGGCACTTCTCAGGGCGTGGCTGATTGTCAGAGACGTCCGAATTGCCTAACGTGCAAGGCAAAGTCGAGCGCCAGCTCGACCCGTCGTTCACGAAAGGGATGCTAGTGAACAAGAGTCAGCTGATCGACGCGCTGTCGGCTCACTACGACGGCAACAAGCGGGCAGCACAGCACGCGCTGGAGTCCGTCGTCGACACGATCATGCGTGAGGTCGCCCGCGGCGAAAAAGTCGCGATCACGGGGTTCGGCGCGTTCGAGAAGGCCGTCCGCCCTTCCCGCATGGTGCGCAACCCCGCGACCGGCCAGCGGGTCCGAGCGAAGAAGACCGCGGTCCCGAAGTTCCGCGCCGGCTCGCAGCTCAAGGAGGTCGTGTCGGGCGCGCGCAAACTGCCCAAGCTCACGGTGACCAGAGCGGCGACCACGGCGGGTAAGGCCGCAACCACGGCGAAGAAGACGGCCACCAAGGCCACCGCCAAGAAGGCGCCGGCGAAGAAGGCGCCGGCGAAGAAGGCGCCGGCGAAGAAGACGGCCACCAAGGCCACCGCCAAGAAGGCGCCGGCGAAGACCGCAGCTAAGAAGGCAACGGCGAAGAAGATCACGGCGAAGAAGGCGCCAGCCAAGAAGACGGCCGCGAAGAAGGCGCCGGCGAAGAAGACCACGGCGAAGAAGGCGCCGGCGAAGAAGACGACCGCGAAGAGGGCGCCGGCCAAGAAGGCGCCGGCCAAGAAGACCACGGCCAAGAAGGCTCCCGCGAAGACCGCCGCGAAGAAGACCGCCGCGAAGAAGACCGCCAAGAAGAGCTGACAAGCCGCCGTACACCGCGAGGGCCGCGTCCGTCAGGGCGCGGCCCTCGACCGGTCCGGAACGACTCAGCCCGACAGGGTCAGAATCTGCAGAGTGCTGACACTACCGTCGTCGGCGAGCTCGACCCGCACCCGTTGACCCGGCCGCAGCAGGCGCAGGCGGCTGCCGGTGAGCGCTCCGGCCGCGTAGTCGAGCCTGATGCCGTCGTCGGCGAGCACGGTGCCCGAGCGGGAGTCCGCGTCGTACGTCGCGACGGTGGCCTGCATGGCGCTCATCGTAGTGATGACGGCGCGGCGGACGCGAGACGGTCGACGACCTCGCGGGTCGCGGGGCCGACGCCAAGGCGCTCGGCGTCCCAGAGGTCGACCGGAGTGTCGACGTCGCGACGCAGTGAGGGCGCGACCACGTCGAGCTCGACGGCGCCGGAGCGGCGGTGCGCGGCACGCGACGCGCCCTCGAAGTGCGGGTCCGGCGCTACCCCTCCGGTCGCGGTCAGCAGCGTCGTACCCACGCCGCGGGTGTCGGCGACGAACGCGCGCTCGTGTCGCGCGGCCGAGGCGAGTGCGGTCCCGAGCTCGGCCGGCCGGAGCGCCGGCAGGTCGCCCGACAGCACCGCGACGGCCCACCCGGGGTGCTGTGTGCGGGCGACCTCGGCGCCGTGGACGACCGCAGCGTTGAGGCCGGCCGCAGGTGCGTCCGCGACGACTGTCACACCGGTCCCAGCCAGCAGCGCGGTGACCTCGGGATCGTCGGTCACGGCGATCACGGCGCCCACGCCGGGTGCCTTCGCGGCGGCGGCGACGCAGTCGACCGCGAACGCGCGGGCCAGCTCCGGGCGCAACGCTCCGGCCACATCGCTGAGCCGCGTCTTGGCCACTTCGCCATGCTTGACGGGCACGACGACCACCCAGGCCGGTGCTTCGGGGGACTTGTCGGGTTGGGCCATGCTTGAACGCTACCGTCGAGACAGGGACAACCCGACTCCGCCCAGGCTCGCCCGCCGGGGAGCCCCCGTTGCGGTCGTGACGGAGCGCCCGTCACACTGATCACCCCCTGTCAGTCCGAATGGCAGCAAGAAGGGTCGGTGTGACGGTGCGCAGGACGGCGCGCAAGAAGGGCTGGGCGCTGAGCATCATCGTGGCGATCCTGCGGCCGCTGCTGATGGTGCTGACACGCCGGGACTGGCACGGCGGCGACAAACTGCCGACGTCCAGCCCCGCCGTCATCGTGGCCAACCACATCTCGTACGTCGACCCGCTGGTCTTCGCACACTTCGTCTACGACAACGGCGTCCTGCCGCGCTATCTCGCCAAGGCCGAGATCCTGGAGCTGAAGGGTCTGAGCTGGCTGCTCGGTGCCGCCGGCCAGATCCCGGTGTACCGGGAGACCCGCGAGGCCTCGTTGGCGTTCCGCGGCGCGGTGGCCGCGATCGAGCGCGGGGAGAGCGTGCTGGTCTACCCCGAGGGCACGATCACCCGGGACCCCGGCATGTGGCCGATGACGGGCAAGACCGGAGCTGCCCGGATCGCGCTCACCACCGGGGCACCGGTGATCCCGGCGGCGCAGTGGGGGGCCCAGGACATCCTCGCGCCGTACGCGAAAATGCCCCGGCTGCTGCCTCGCAAGCTGGTGAGCGTACGGGCGGGCGACCCCGTCGACCTCGACGACCTGCGCGAGAAGCCGCTGAGCCCGGCCGTCCTGCACGAGGCGACGACCCGCATCATGGATGCGGTGACCGCACTGCTGGAGGAGATCCGCGGTGAGCAGGCACCGGCGGAACGTTTCGACCCACGAGCCAAGAAGGTGGCCACCATCGGCAATCCCAACAAGCCCAAGAAGACCCGCCGGTGGAGGTCGTCATGAGCCGGGTCGCGGTCTTCGGGGCGGGCTCATGGGGTACGGCGTTCTCGATCGTGCTGGCCGATGCGGGCAACGACGTGGCCATCTGGGGCCGGCGGGAGGACGTCTGCCAGACCATCAATACCAAGCACGAGAACACCGAGTACCTCCCTGGCATCGACCTGCCGACCACCGTGACCGCAAGTCACGAGCCGGACGACGTCCTCGACGGCGCTGACGTGGCGGTGCTCGCGGTCCCTTCGCAGTCCCTGCGCGAGAACCTGGTCCAGTGGGCACCGGTGATCAAGGACCACGTGGTGCTCGTCAGCCTGATGAAGGGCGTCGAGCTCGGAACCACGAAGCGGATGAGTGAGGTGATTGACGAGGTCACCGGCGCCGGCCCCGCTCGGATCGCCGTCGTGACCGGGCCCAACCTGTCGCACGAGATCTCCGAGCGGCAGCCGGCGGCGAGTGTCGTCGCCTGCCTCGACCACGCCGTGGCCGAGCGGATCCAGGCGCTGTGCCACACCCCGACGTTTCGCCCGTACACCAATGCCGACGTGGTCGGTTGTGAGCTCGGCGGCGCGACCAAGAACGTCATTGCGCTGGCGGTGGGCATGGCCGCCGGGCTGGGCTTCGGCGACAACACCCAGGCGTCGGTGATCACCCGCGGCCTCGCGGAGACGTCGCGTCTCGGCGCAGCGCTGGGCGCCGACCCGTACACGTTCGCCGGCCTCGCGGGACTCGGCGACCTGGTCGCGACCTGCTCGTCCCCGCTGTCGCGCAACCGGACGTTCGGCGACAAGCTCGGCCAGGGTATGACCGTGGACGAGATCGTCCACTCGACCCGCCAGGTCGCCGAGGGCGTCAAGTCCTGCCAGGCGATCTTGGAGCTGGCCCAGCGCCACGACGTGGAGACGCCGATCGTGGAGCACGTGGTCGCGGTGATCCGGGGCGAGATGGGGCCGAAGGAGATGCTGTACAGCCTGCTCGCCCGGTCGGCGAAACCCGAGCGCCACTGACCCCCGCTTTTTCGTCACGGGGGCGCCCCGTGCGGAAAACGTTCGTCGTGATGCCGCCCAGTCGACCTACTGCGCCAGCGCCTTCTCCAGGTCGTTCCAGAGGTCCTCGACGTCCTCGATGCCGACCGACATCCGCACCAGGCCCTCGGGGATGGACTCCGGCTCGCCGGCCCACCGGCGCCGACGCTCGAACGTCGACTCCACCCCGCCGAGGCTGGTCGCGTGGACCCACAGGCTGGTGCCGCGGGTGAGGGCGTCGGCCGCTTCGGCGCCGCCGCGTACGACGATCGCGATCATGCCGCCGAAGCCCGGGTAGCGGGTCTCCTCGACCGCCGGGTGGTCGGCCAGCCGATGGGCGATCTCCTTGGCGTTGCTCTGGGCCCGCTCGACCCGTAGGTGCAGCGTGCGCATGCCGCGCAAGGCCAGGTAGGTCTCCAACGGCCCGGGGACGGCGCCGACCCGCCGGCGCCGCTGGTCGACCGCGTCGTACACCGCGTCGTCGCGGGTGACGACGGCGCCGAGGAGTACGTCGCTGTGGCCGGCGAGGTACTTGGTGGCCGAGTGCAGCACAATGTCGGCGCCGATGCTGAGCGGTCGCTGCAAGATCGGCGTCGCGAACGTGTTGTCGACGACGACCGGGACGCCGGCCTCGTGCGCACCGGCAGAGATCGCCTCGATGTCGGCGACCTCCATCGCCGGGTTGGTCGGCGACTCGAGCCACAGCAGGGCGGCGTCGTCGCAGGCCGCGACCACGGCTGCCGTGTCGGTGATGTCGACCAGCCGTACGACCGCGCGTCCGCGCTGCTCCAGGTCGGCGAGCTGCGCCAGCGTGCCGAGGTAGCAGTGTCTCGGAGCAACCACGGTCTCGCCGTTCGTCACCAGGCTGAGCAGCGTGTCCACGGCCGCCAGCCCGGAGGAGAAGGCCAGCGCGCGGCCGCCCTCCAGCTGGCCGAGGGCGTCCTCGAACGCCGCCCAGGTCGGGTTGCCGTACCGGCCGTACTCCATCTCGCCGCCCGCGACGTACGTCGACGCGAGCGTCAGCGGTGTGTTGAGCGGGTTGTCCGGCTCGTGGGGTGGCCGTCCGGCCGTAACGGCGACGGTGGCGGCGGCGAGCGGGGAGTCGGGTGTCGGGTCAGTCATCTGGCGATTGTCGCAGCCCGTGGGAGTAGGGTCGGCCCGATGTCTGAGCAGCAAACACCCCAGAGCAAGCCGCGCGTCGCCGTCGTGTTCGGTGGGCGCTCCGCCGAGCATGGTGTCTCGTGCGTGACCGCCGGCAGCGTCCTCGCCGCGATCGACCGGAGCCGCTACGACGTGGTGCCGATCGGCATCGCCACCGACGGCCGCTGGGTCCTCGAGGCCGACGACAGCGCCCGGCTGGCGATCACCGACGGCAAGCTGCCCGAGGTCGACCCCGGGAAGGCTGTCGTGTCGCTGGCGGGCTCGGAGATCGTGGTGCGCGAGCCGAGTGAGGTGCCGCGCGTGATGGGCGAGGTCGACGTGGTCTTCCCGCTGCTGCACGGGCCGTGGGGAGAGGACGGCACGATCCAGGGCCTGCTCGAGACGGCGGGCGTACGGTATGTCGGCGCCGGTGTTCTGGCCAGCGCCGTCGGCATGGACAAGCACTACATGAAGCTGCTGTTCCAGGCGCAGGGGCTGCCGGTCACGCCGTACGTCGTCGTCACCCCGCGCGAATGGAGCCGGGACCCCAACGCCTGCCGGGAGTCCGTTGCGACGCTGGGGTTCCCGGTGTTCGTCAAGCCCGCCCGGGCCGGCTCGAGCTTCGGGATCAGCAAGGTGGACGAGCCCGCAGACCTCGACGCGGCGATCGCCTCGGCGCAGCGGTTCGACCCCAAGGTCCTGGTCGAGGGCTATGCCGCCGGTGCCCGTGAGATCGAGTGCGGCGTGCTGCAGGGCCTCGACGGCGGCGCACCGGAGGCCAGCGTCGTCGCCGAGATCGTGGTCGGCGACGACCACGACTTCTACGACTTCGAGGCGAAGTACCTCCCCGAGGAGGCGACCCGGCTCGACGTACCCGCGAAGGTCCCGGACGACCTCGCCGAGCGGCTGCGGGAGCTGGCCGTGCGGGCCTTCGAGGCGATCGACGGTGAAGGGCTGGCGCGGGTCGACTTCTTCGTACTCCCCGACTACTCCGTGGTGATCAACGAGATCAACACGATGCCGGGGTTCACCCCGACGTCGATGTTCCCGCGGATGTGGGCCGAGGCCGGGCTCGACTACCCCGCCCTGGTGGACCGGCTGATCACGCTGGCCCGCCAGCGTCCGCTCGGCCTGCGCTGACCGACATGCGAACGCCCGCCGACCTCGCGGTCGACGGGCGTCGGTGCGGTTGGTCAGGTCAGATGTGGACGACCGGGCAGGTGAGCGTACGGGTGATGCCGGCGAGCGTCTGGACCCGGGCGACGACGAGCTTGCCGAGCTCGTCGACGTTGCGGGCCTCGGCGCGGACGATCACGTCGTACGGTCCGGTGACGTCCTCAGCCAGCGTGACGCCCTTCAGCTCGGCGACCGACTGCGCCACCTCGGCGGCCTTGCCGACCTCGGTCTGGATAAGGATGTAAGCCTGAACCACCACAGTGTCCTCCGGGCATCGATCGCGCCCCCTCGACCGCAGGGGCATGGTCGTAAGTGCGTTCACGCTACCGCCTGGTTGGCTGTCCCCATAACCCGGTCACGTTCCAGGAGAGGCACCAGATGACGCAGCAGCCCGGCACGCTTGCCGAGATCGGCGAGTTCGGCCTGATCGAGGCGATCCGTCCGCTGTTCCCGCAGGGCGCCGCGGTGGAGGTCGGGCCGGGCGACGACGCGGCCGTCGTCAGCGTGCCCAGCGGGCGAGTCGTGCTGAGCACCGACCTGCTGGTCGAGGGCCGGCACTTCCGCCGCGACTGGTCGTCGGCCGAGGACATCGGCCACCGGGCGGCGGCGGCCAACATGTCCGACGTCAACGCGATGGGCGGCCGCGCCGACTCGGCGGTGGTGGCCTTCGGCGGACCGGCCGATCTGCCGGTCGCCTGGGCCGTCGACCTGGCCCGGGGGATCGCCGACGAGTGCGCGCTGGTCGGCGCCAGCGTCGTCGGCGGGGACGTGACGGAGTCGGACGCGATCGTGGTGTCGATGACGGTGCTCGGGTCGTGTGCCGGCCCCGTGGTGCTGCGTTCCGGCGCGCGCCCCGGTGACATGGTGGCGCTGTGCGGCCGGATCGGCTGGTCCGCGGCCGGTTGGGCAGTGCTGGGTCGGGGGTTCCGGTCACCGCGGGTCGTGGTGGAGGCGCACCGTCGTCCCGAGCCGCCGTACGCCGCCGGCCCTGAGGCGGCCGCGGCGGGTGCGACCGCGATGATCGACGTGTCCGACGGGTTGCTGGCCGACCTCGGGCACGTCGCGACCGCCAGCGGTGTCGCGATCGACGTACGGGCCGGGGCGTTCGAGATCGCCGAGCCGCTGCAGGCCGTTGGCGCCGCCCT
The DNA here is from genome assembly GCA_009379735.1 of Propionibacteriales bacterium. Taxonomy (GTDB): domain Bacteria; phylum Actinomycetota; class Actinomycetes; order Propionibacteriales; family Nocardioidaceae; genus WHTB01. The sequence continues at coordinate 21,456 of WHTB01000001.1, read as the reverse complement.
GGGCCTGGACCCCGTGCAGTTCGTGCTGACCGGTGGTGAGGACCACGCGCTAGCCGCGACGTTCCCGGCCGAGGTGGAGCTGCCGGCCGGCTGGATGGCGATCGGTGCGGTGGCGGAGGGAAGCGGGGTCACGGTCGACGGCTCGGCGTACGACGAGGTGCCGTCCGGTCACCAGCACTTCCGCTGACCGCTCACTGGGTGGCGCTGGTCCACAACTTTTCTGGTACGGGGGCGCCCCGTTCCACTAGGTCTGGAACGGGGTGGCCCCGTTCCAGAAAAGAGTGGGTGGTTGGCGGTCCGGGGAACGAGTAAGGGCCCCGACACCTACTGGGTGTGGGGGCCCGGTCAGTCAGGGCTGGGAGGCGCTGGTCAGCGGGTGACCTTGCCGGCCTTCAGGCAGGACGTGCAGACGTTGAGCCGCTTCGGCGTTTTGCCGACGACGACACGCACGCGCTGGATGTTGGGGTTGAACCGCCGGCGGGTACGCCGATGCGAGTGGGACACGTTGTTGCCGAACGTCGGCCCCTTGCCGCAGATTGCACAGACGGCAGCCACCGGTGCTCCTCAAGGTCGTGGATGGTGTTCGAGTTGCCGACCCACCACGGGGCGCGGGCAACCGCACAAGAGTATCCGATGGCCGACGGGGCGCGCCAATCGAGGCCCGGCTGCGGCCCGCGGATACGCTGTCCCGCTGAGAGTACCGACCACGACCGGACGGAGTGGAGTGAGCGGCGGCACCCCGGCAACGGCCGACCTCGCCCTGGTGCGCACCTGGTGCGACCAGGCGCTGCAGGGTCTGGGCGCTGCCCGCGAGGAGATCGACGCCCTCAACGTCTACCCCGTCCCGGACGGCGACACCGGCACCAACCTCTACCTCACCTTCGAGGCCGCGCGGGCGGCGCTGTACGACGCTGACGGCGACGTCACGACGGCCCTGCACGCCTTCGGCCGCGGCGCGTTGCTCGGAGCCCGCGGCAACTCCGGCGTGATCTTGTCCCAGCTGATCCGGGCCGGGGCGGAGGTGTTGGCCACCCTCACACCGGGCACCCGCCCGGCCCAGGTGCTCGCCGACATCCTGGTCGCCGCCGCCAAGGCCGGCTACGAAGCGGTCGGCACTCCGGTCGAGGGCACCATCCTCACCGTGGCCCGCGAGGCAGGTGCCGCGGCCAGCCGGGCCTGTGCGGAGGGTCGTCCGATCGGTGACACCATCACCGCCGCCGCCGAGGCCGCCCGAGCCATCCTGCTGCGCACCCCCGAGATGCTTCCGGTCCTCGCCGCCGCCGGCGTGGTCGACGCGGGTGGGCGCGGGCTGTGCGTGATCCTCGACGCGGCCGAGACCGTCCTCACCGGGGTGCATCGGGTCAGCGCCGCACCGCCCCCGCACGTGCCGGTCCCAACCTCGCCCGGCGACGACCTCAGCGCCGACGGGCCGTCGTCGGAGGTGATGTTCCTGCTCGACGCCCAGGACGACCAGATCCCGCGGCTGCGCTCGACCCTCGCTGGTCTCGGCGACTCGCTCGTCGTGGTCGGCGGCGACGGCCTGTGGAACGTACACGTGCACGTCGACGACGTCGGTGCCGCGATCGAGGCGGGCATCGAGGCCGGCCGCCCCTACCGGATCCGGGTCACGCACTTCGCGGACCAGATCGCACGCCGGCCGGCGGCGTCCGGCCGTACGGAGGGGCGGGGTGTGGTGACGGTCGCGGCCGGACCGGGGCTGCGGGCGCTGTTCGAGGAGTCCGGCGCCCAGGTCGTCGCGGGCGGGCCCGGGAGGCAGTGCTCGACCGGGGAGATCCTGGCCGCCATCAAGGCGACCGGGGCCGACGAGGTGATCGTGCTGCCCAACGACGCGGACGGTGTCGCGGTGGCCGAGGCGGCGGCACAGGCCGCGCGCGCCGACGGCGTCCGGGTCTCGGTCATCCCGACCCGGGTCCAGGTGCAGGGGCTCGCCGCCCTGGCGGTCCACGAGCCTGGCCGCAGCTTCGACGACGACGTGGTCGCGATGACCACGGCCGCCGGGCACACCCGGCACGGCGCCGTCACGGTGGCGGCCCGGGACGCGATCACCATGGCCGGGCCGTGCTCGGCCGGCGATGCGCTCGGTGTGGTCGAGGGTGACTTCGCCGTCGTGGGTGACGACCTGGCCGACGTCGCCCGCACCGTGCTCGGCCGGCTGCTCGGCGGCGGCGGTGAGATGGTCACCCTGGTCCGCGGCGCCGAAGGCGACGCCGCGCTGGTCGACAGCATCGTGCGTCACGTGCGCGACACCCGGCCCGATGTCGACACGGTCGTGTACGACGGGGGGCAGGAACGCTATCCCCTGCTGATCGCGGTGGAGTGAGTGACGGTGACCGAGCAGAGCTTCCTCGACGAGCGGCTGAGCCGGATCGCCGGCGCGCACGCCAAGAAGCTCGCCGACGGTTTCGCCATGGCGACCGTCGGCGACCTGCTGCGGCACTACCCCCGGCGCTACGTCAGCCGGGGCGCGGCCGGCGACCTCGGCACGCTGGTGGCCGACGAGCTGGCCACCGTCGTCGGGACGGTCGGAACCTCCGTCGTCCGGAAGGGCCGAGACCGTCGCAACATCCGGCTCGAGGTGACGCTGGTGCCGTCCGGTGGGCAGTCGCTCCGGGTCACCTTCTTCGGCATCAAGATGGTGAAGGTCTGGGAGCATCGGCTGCTGCCCGGCGTACGCGCGATGTTCAGCGGCAAGGTCACCGAGTTCCGAGGCCAACTCCAGCTCACTCATCCCGACTGTGACGTGCTCCCGGAGGATGTCGAGTCGTCACAGCGGATGCGCCCGCTGATCCCGATCTACTCGATCACCAGCAAGGTCACCTCCTGGCAGATCGGGCAGGCGATCGCGAACGCGCTCGACATCATCGGCCCCGTCCCCGACCCGGTGCCCGAGCAGGTGCGCAAGGGCCACCAGCTGCTCGGGCTCGCGGAGGCCTTCGAGAAGATCCACCGGCCGGAGACCGCCGACGACTACCGGAGCGCTCAGCGGCGGCTGCGTTTCGACGAGGCGTTCGTCCTCCAGACCGTGCTCGCGCAGCGGCGGGCCGCGTTGGCCGCGTTGCCAGCGGTGGCCAGGCCCGGGCGGGCGGACGGTCTGCGGCAGCGGTTCGACGAGCGCCTCCCGTACGACCTGACCGCTGCCCAGCGGGATGTGGGGAAGCAGATTGACACCGAGCTGGGTGGGCGGCATCCGATGCACCGCCTGCTGCAGGGCGAGGTCGGGTCCGGCAAGACGCTAGTGGCGCTGCGCGCGATGCTCCAGGTCGTTGACTCCGGCGGGCAGGCGGCGCTGCTGGCCCCGACCGAGGTCCTGGCGCAGCAGCACCACCGCTCGATCAGCGCGATGCTCGGCGACCTGGCGCAGGGCGGCATGCTCGGCGGGGCCGACGACGCCACCCGGGTGGCGCTGCTCACCGGCTCGCTCGGCGCCGCGGCCCGTCGCGAGGGCCTGCTCGACGCGGCGTCGGGAGCCGCCGGGATCGTCGTCGGCACGCATGCGCTGCTCGAGGAGCGGGTGCAGTTCGCCGACCTCGGCCTGGTCGTCGTCGACGAGCAGCACCGCTTCGGCGTCGAGCAGCGAGCGGCCCTGACCGAGAAGGCCGGCGAGACGCCGCCGCACGTCCTGGTGATGACGGCGACGCCGATCCCCCGCACGGTCGCGATGACGGTGTTCGGTGACCTCGACGTGTCCCTGATGCGCGAGCTCCCGCCCGGGCGGTCGCCGATCCAGACCACGGTGGTGCCCGTCGCCGACCGGCCTGAGTGGCTCGACCGGGCTTGGCAGCGGGTACGCGAGGAGGTCGGCAAGGGCCACCAGGTGTACGTCGTCTGCTCCCGGATCGGCGACGACGGTCCCGACGACGCGTCGGCCGACGAGACGCCGAGGGCCGCCGTCGTCGACGTGCTCGAGCAGCTGCGCGACGGGCCGCTGAACGGCCTACGGGTCGAGATGCTGCACGGCCGGATGGCACCGGACGACAAGGACGGCGTGATGCGGGCCTTCGCCGCCGGCGAGGTCGACGTCGTGGTCGCGACCACTGTGATCGAGGTCGGCGTCGACGTGCCCAACGCGTCGACGATGGTGATCCTCGACGCCGACCGCTTCGGTGTCTCCCAGCTGCACCAGCTGCGCGGCCGGGTCGGCCGTGGTTCGGTCGCCGGCCTGTGCCTGCTGGTGAGCGGTGCGGCACCGGGGTCGGCCCAGCGCGAGCGCCTCGACGCGGTGGCGGCCACCTCCGACGGGTTCGCGCTGGCGCAGATCGACCTCGAGGCCCGCCGTGAGGGTGACGTACTCGGTGCCGCGCAGTCGGGGCGCCGCTCGAGCCTCAGGCTGCTGTCGGTCCTGCGGCACGAGCAGATCATCGCCGAGGCGCGCGAGTTCGCCACCAGCGTGGTCGCCGCCGACTCGTCCCTGGCGGCGCATCCCGCGCTGGCGCGGGAGGTGGCGGCCCTGGTCGAGTCCGAGCAGGCCGACTACCTGGAGAAGACGTGACCCGGATCATCGCCGGGACCGCCGGCGGCCGGCGGCTGGTCACGCCGCCCGGCGACGGCACCCGGCCGACCTCCGACCGGGTGCGGGAGGCGGTTTTCTCGACGGTGGAGTCCACGCTCGGGTCGCTGGCCGGCGCGGCCTTCCTCGACCTCTACGCCGGGTCGGGAGCGGTCGGTCTCGAGGCGATGTCGCGCGGCGCCGCGCGGGCGCTGCTCGTCGAGCACGACCGCCGCGTCGTGAAGGTGGCCCGGGACAACGTCGCCACGCTTGGGTTCGGCGAGGTCACGGTGTCCGGCGGGCGGGTCGAGCGGGTCGTCCGGTCGGCACCGCCGGGCGGCGCAGGATTCGATGCGGTGTTCCTCGACCCGCCGTACCCCCTGGACAACGACGCGGTCGTCGCGGTGCTGTCCGATCTGTGCGACCACGGCTGGCTCAACCCCGACGCGCTGGTGGTGGTCGAGCGCTCGTCTCGCACCCCTGACCTGGCTTGGCCGCCCGGCTACGTCGCGCTGCGTGCACGTCGCTACGGCGAGACCCACGTTTGGTACGGTCGCGCTAGCTAGCCTCACTACCGCGTGTCACGACGGAGTGTCACGACCGCCGGCCTTCCCTGGCCGCCACTACGTGGGCGCCTCCCGGGCGCCCTCCCACGAGGAGCCCGACCGTGCGCCGTGCAGTCTGCCCGGGGTCGTTCGACCCGGTGACCAACGGTCACCTCGACATCGTCTCCCGAGCGGCCTCGCTGTTCGACGAGGTCACTGTGGCCGTGCTGATCAACAACAACAAGCAGGGGCTGTTCGACGTCGAGGAACGGATGGAGATGCTGCGCGAGACGACGAAGCAGTTCCCCAACCTCGTGGTCGACTCCTTCCACGGATTACTGGTGGATTTCTGCCGCGAACGGGGCATCGTGGCGATCGTGAAAGGCCTGCGCGCGGTCAGCGACTTCGACTACGAGTTGCAGATGGCGCAGATGAACAGCAGCCTTGCGGACGTCGAGACGGTGTTTGTCCCGACAAGTCCGGAGTATTCTTTTTTGGCGTCGAGCCTCGTCAAGGAGGTTGCGGCGTTCGGTGGTGACGTCTCCGGGCTCGTTCCGGAGCACGTACTTCCGCTGCTGACAGCCCGTCTGGCGGCGCGGAAGCGCGGCTGATGTCACCCGCCGGCCGAGGGGGAGCCTCGCCGGAGTGCGACTGAGAGGCAAGTAGTGGACGTGCACGAACAGCTGGCCGAGATCCGGTTCATGGTGGAGGGCGCGCGGTCGATGCCGATGTCGGCGTCGGCAGTCGTCAACCGGGCCGATCTGCTCGCGCAGATCGACCGGCTCGCCGCGGACATGCCGAAGGCGTTCGCCGAGGCAGACCTGGTGACGTCGGACCGTGACGGCGTCATCGCCCAGGCGACCGGCAAGGCCGACCAGATCGTCGCCGACGCGTACCTCGAGCGCGAGCGCCTCGTGTCAGAGACCGAGGTCTACCGCGTCGCCAGGGCAGAGGCGGAGCGGTTGCTCGGCGGTGCGCAGTCCGAGAGCGAGGCGCTGCGCCGCGAGACCGACGAGTACGTCGACGACAAGCTCGCCAACTTCGAGATCAGCCTGACCAAGACGCTCGAAGCGGTGAGCCGCGGCCGTGGCCGGCTGCAGGGGCGCAGCGAGCTCGACGCGCTGCGCAACGCCGACGACTTCACCCTGCCCGGCGACGGCACCTGACGCACGATGCACCGTCAGTGCCATGTGGGCCCTACGTCGGTGGGCCGCCGGCCGGGTGCCCGGTTTGGGAGTCATGGGGCGTAACCGTTAGGCTGTGCGCTGGTCTTCGCAAGAAGATCGCGGTTCGTTGTGCCTGACTTCGACGTACGGTGACCATCCTGAGCACTCTTGATCCCCGAGCGCCGCTCGTGCTCGACACTTTCGAGCTCGGACGCCGCCCTGGGTCTCAGCGCCAGATGGCCCGGTCGGTGCCGGCACCGGCGGACCTCGGTATCGACGTACTCGAGGTGCCTGAGGGCAGCGACCTCGAGCTGGACCTTCGGCTCGAGGCTGTCATGGAGGGCGTGCTCGTGACCGGAACGGCGCGGGCGCACCTCGTCGGCGAGTGCACGCGGTGCCTGGAGCGGCTCGAGCAGGATCTCGAGGTCGACCTCCAGGAGCTGTACGCATACGACGACGGGGACCGTCGCGCCAACGGCGCCGAGGACGAAGAGACCAGTCGGCTCGAGGGCGACTACCTCGACCTCGAGCCGGTGGTGCGGGATGCGGTGGTGCTGGCACTGCCGTACACCCCGCTGTGCCGGGACGACTGCCCCGGGTTGTGCCCCACCTGCGGGGCGCGGCTCGCAGACGACCCCCAGCACAACCACGGTGACGCGATCGACCCACGCTGGGCGGCGCTCACCACGCTGACTGACGACGAGGCAATCGCCGGTCCGGGCAACCGGGCCGGCTCAGATGAGGAGTAGACCGTGGCTGTTCCGAAGCGGAAGATGTCGCGCAGCAACACGCGTCACCGCCGTTCGCAATGGAAGGCCACCGCACCCTCGCTGGTGACGTGCGCCAACCCCGCCTGCGGCTCCAAGCACCTCCCGCACCGAGCCTGCCCCGTGTGCGGCCAGTACGGCCCTCGCGGCGACCTGCGCCAGGTGCTCTGACCCAGCCGATGCCGTGACCGAGTCGGCCAGCGCCACGGACGCGTCGCACGACGAGCTGCGCGAACAGCTCGGGGTCGTCGATCTCGACCCGGAGCTCCTGGAGCGCGCCCTCACCCACCGGTCCTACGCGTACGAGAACGGCGGCCTGCCGACCAACGAGCGGCTGGAGTTCCTGGGCGACTCGGTGCTCGGGGTCGTGGTCACCGAGACGCTGTACCGGATCCATCCCGACCTGTCCGAGGGCCGGCTGGCCAAGCTGCGCGCGGCGGTGGTCAACGCCCGCGCGCTGGCCGAGGTCGGCCGTACGCTCGGCCTCGGCAGCTATGTCCGGCTCGGCCGGGGCGAGGACAGCACCGGCGGTCGCGACAAGGCGTCCATCCTGTCCGACACCGTCGAGGCCGTGATCGGCGCCGTCTTCGTCGACCAGGGTTTCGTGGTCGCCGGCGACGTCGTGCACCGGCTGTTCGACCCGGTCATCGCGGCGGCGTCCGAGATGGGCGCCGGCCTCGACTGGAAGACCTCGCTGCAAGAGCTCACCGCCAACGCCTCGCTCGGTGTGCCGGAGTACCTCATCGACGAGGACGGCCCCGACCACGAGAAGGTGTTCACGGCCCGCGTCCGGGTCGGCGACGGCGTCTACGGCCGCGGCACCGGTCGGTCCAAGAAGGAGGCCGAGCAGCAGGCGGCCGAGACCGCCTACCGGGCGTTGCAGCAGTCCGTGACAGTCGAACGCTGACCGGCGGTGCCCGAGCTCCCCGAGGTCGAGGTCGTCCGGCGTGGCCTGGCGGCCCATGTCGTCGGCCGTCGCATCACTGCGGCCGAGGTGCTCGAGTCACGTTCCGTCCGCCGCCACCTCGCCGGCCCGCACGACTTCGCCGGTCGGCTGGCCGGGCGGGAGGTCACCGGCGCCCGGCGGCGCGGGAAGTATCTCTGGTTGCCGCTTGACGACGAGGATGCGATCGTCGCCCACCTCGGGATGAGCGGCCAGCTGCTGGTCCAGCCGCCGGGCGCGGAGGCCGACCGGCACCTGCGGGTCATGGTGACGCTGTCCGACGGCAACCAGCTGCGCTTCTGCGACCAGCGCATGTTCGGCGGGCTGATGGTCTCCGAGGGTGGCGCCGAGCTGCCGGCCGAGGTCGCGCACATCGGCCGTGACCCGCTCGACCCCGAGTTCGACCAGGTCGCCTGGCTGGCCGGCCTGCGCCGCCGCCGTACCGGGGTCAAGCGCGCCCTGCTGGACCAGACCCTGGCCTCTGGCATCGGCAACATCTACGCCGACGAGGCGCTGTGGCAGGCCCGCCTGCACTTCGCCCGGCCGACGGAGACGCTCCGTCGCCTCGAGGGCATCCGGCTGATCGACGCGGCCAGGGACGTCATGCGGGCCGCGTTGACCGAGGGCGGCACGTCGTTCGATGCGCTCTACGTCGACGTCAACGGCCAGAGCGGCTACTTCGACCGTTCGCTGCAGGTGTACGGACGTACCGGCGAGCCCTGCCCGCGCTGCGGTACGCCGATCCGGCGCGACCCGTTCATGAACCGCTCGTCGTACACCTGCCCGCGCTGCCAGCCCCGCCCCCGCCGCGCCCGCTGGTGATCTCGCGCCGAGGTTGCGCGAATGCACAGCACCGATGTGCATTCGCGCAACCTCGGCGCGAGTAGGTGGGTCCGCTGGGGAGTACCGTGCTCAACGTATGTGAGTCATTGCGGTAAGTCATCGAGCTCACCGCCCCGGTCGCCCCACCTGGAGGAGCACATGCGTACATCGAGACATCCCCTCACCCTCGTCGCGACGGCGTCGCTGGGCGTGACGGCCCTGGTCGGCTCGCCGGCGCAGGCGATCGACCAGACCTGCGACGTCGCCGACCAGCGGCCGACGGTCCGCTTCCTCGACTTCGACAGCGGCGTCGACAACCGGATGGCTGGCGGCGGGTGCAGCATCAACGACCTGGTCGACGACGAGAGCGCGTGGGACAGCCACGGCGGCTTCGTCCGTCACGTCACCGAGGTCGCCGGCTCGCTGCGCAGCGACGGTGTCATCAGCTCGACGGAGCAGTCCGCACTCGTCAGCACCGCCGGCCGCTCCGACGTCGGCAGGTCCGCGCCGTACCAGCCGCTGTTCGATGGGACCGCTGCCTCGTTCGCCGACTGGGCCTACGCGGGTGACGGCGGCTTCGACCTGCAACCCGACGGCACGATCCGGAGCCGGGTCGGGGCCACCGGCGGGTTCGGCACCCTGTGGTACACCCCGGAGCAGTTCGGGGACTTTTCGATGCGGCTGCAGTTCCGTGACGACGCGCCGGGCGACGGCCGTGCGAACAGCGGCGTACAGGTCCGCTTCCCACCGATGTTCGGTCCGGTCGAGGGCTGCCCGACGACGTTCAACGGCAACGAGACCAACAACCTGTCCTGGATCGCGGTGAACTGCGGCCACGAGGTGCAGGTCAACGACTCGCCCGAGGCGCCCGGCAACGACCCGCGCAAGACCGGCTCGATCTACGGCTTCGCGGATCTCAACCTGGAGCAGGCGCGTGCCACGGACAAGGGTGTGTGGAACGACCTCGAGGTCCGTGTGGTCGGTCAGCACTACACCGTCATCCGCAACGGCGTCGTCATCAACGAGTTCGAGAACGTCCCCGGCCTGCCGTTCCCGGGCCGCCCGAACGACCCCGACTCCAGCAGCCGAGGCCTGGTCGGCCATGTCGGCCTGCAGGCCCATGGCTCCGCACCCGATGTCGTCTCCTATCGCAACGTCCGAGTGCGCGACCTCTCCGAGAAGGACTGCCCCTGATCGGCCTTCAGATTCGTCGGTTGCACTCCACCTCATTGACTGGCGCGTTGCGTAGGGACAAACCGGACGCGAGGACTACGCAACGCGCCAGTCAACGAAGGTCGCAGACCGACCTGCGCATCCATCCACCGGGTGGTGGCAGATGGCACACCACGTCCGACTCCGCCAACGCGGTCGGGTCACTGCCCGTCGAGCTCGGCCCGCACCTCCGCGGCGACCGTCCCGTCCGCGTCGGCGGGTGTCCAGCCCTGGCCGACCACCCACTCCGATCCGCAGCCGGAGCAGGCGAAGAGACGCTTCCCGGCCCGCCGTTCGCCGGTGCCGCTCCAGGCGCAGAGGGTCTGGCACGGATGGACGGCGAGGTCTGGCGGTGGTCCCGAGCTCATGCGTCCCATCGTGCCGGACGTACGGAAGCGTGGGCTCGCGTCACCGCCCACCGGCTCGCCCGACCGCTGGCTTGACCCAGGGCAGCACGAGTGCGACCCTGGAAGACAGGCATCCCTCCGTTGGACCCACCCCGTTCAGGGCCGAGGGTTTGCGCACGTCCGGACCTCACAAAAGGACAACGTTTATGGCCAAGGCACTCCTCGGATACGTCGGCGGCCCAGACCCCCGCATCATCGAGGAATCGCGGCATCTGCGTCAGCGAGTCCAGGACCTCGAAAACCAGGTCCTCCGCCTGCAGCGCGAGAACGACACTCTCAACGCCGCAATCCACCAAGACCAGCTTCTGACGCTGGCTGACACCGACCGGGAGCCCGCGCTCACCTGAGCTCCACCTCCACCGCACCACCCATCAGGGACGCCCTTCGCGGCGTCCCTTCACTCTGTGCTGGGCCTGCGGAGCCGTACGGCGATAGTGCGCCGAAACGGCGCATAGGCGACAGACCGGCGAGGCTCCGCGGCCCCGCCGTACCCGCCGGGTAGGCTGCGACCTGGCCTTCCCCAGGACCGCCGTTTCCGAGGAGCTCCGCGTTGTATCTGAAGAGCCTGACGCTCCGCGGGTTCAAGTCGTTCGCCTCGTCCACCACGCTGCAGTTCGAGCCGGGCATCACCTGCGTCGTCGGACCCAACGGGTCGGGCAAGTCCAACGTCGTGGACGCGCTCGCCTGGGTGATGGGCGAGCAGGGCGCCAAGTCGCTGCGTGGCGGGAAGATGGAGGACGTCATCTTCGCCGGCACGTCCGGCCGGCCGCCGCTGGGTCGCGCCGAGGTGCTGCTCACTATCGACAACTCCGACGGCGCACTGCCGATCGACTACACCGAGGTCACGCTGTCGCGGACGATGTTTCGCAACGGCGGTTCCGAGTACGCCATCAACGGCGAGACCTGCCGGCTCCTTGACGTCCAGGAGCTGCTGAGCGACTCCGGTATCGGCCGGGAGATGCACGTTATCGTCGGGCAGGGCCAGCTCGACAGCATCCTCCACGCGTCACCCGAGGACCGGCGCGGCTTCATCGAGGAAGCGGCCGGAGTCCTCAAGCACCGCAAGCGCAAGGAGAAGGCGCTCCGCAAGCTGGACGCGACAGAAGGCAACCTGCACCGGCTGACCGACCTGCTCGGCGAGATCCGTCGCCAGCTCAAACCGCTGGGGCGGCAGGCGGAGGTCGCACGCAAGGCCGTGGTCGTCCAGTCCGACGCCCGCGACGCGCGCGCCCGCCTGCTCGCCGACGACGTCGTGCGGGCCCGCGCCGCCCTCGAGGAGGAGCTCGCCGACGAGACCGCACTCCGTGAGCGGCGGACGGCGGTGGAGACCGAGCTGAACGCGGTCCGGTCTGCCGAGGCCGAGCTCGAAGACAGCCTGCGCGCCGACGCACCGCGGCTGGCGACGGCGCAGGAGACCTGGTACCACCTGTCCGGGCTGCGTGAGCGGCTCCGCGGCACCCAGAGCCTCGCCGCCGAGCGCGTACGCAACCTGGCTGCACAGCCTGACGAGGAGCGGGTCGGCCGCGACCCCATCGAGCTCGAGCAGGAGGCCCAGCGGGTCGAGGTGCAAGAGACCGAGATCAGGGCCGAGGTCGACGTCAACCGAGCCGGGCTCGAGCAGGCCGTCGAGGCGCGCCAGCAGGCCGAGGGAGCTCATGCCGACGAGGACCGCCGGGTCGCCGGTCTGGTCCGGGCGGCCGCCGACCGGCGCGAAGGGCTGGCCCGGCTGACCGGTCAGGTCAACGTGCTGAAGAGCCGCGCAGCGGCGGCCGAGGAAGAGGTCGGCCGGCTGACGGCCACCCGCGAGGATGCACTGGCTCGGGCCGAGAAGGCGCAGCGCGACTTCACCTCGCTGGAGACCCAGGTCGCCGGTCTCGACGCCGGGGAGCAGGGCCTCGACGCCGAGCACGAGGGCGCGCAGTCAGCGCTCGACGACCTCGACGACAGGCTCGCGAAGGCGCGCGACGAGGCGCAGACCGCGGAGCGCGAGCGGGCTGCGCTCGCGGCGCGTCGTGAGGCGCTCGAGCTGGGTCTCGCCCGCAAGGACGGCGCCGGTGCGCTGCTCGCTGCGACCGACGAGGTGTCGGGACTGCTCGGCTCGGTGGCGGCGCTGCTGTCGGTGCGCGCGGGCTATGAGGCCGCGGTCGCGGCGGCGCTCGGCTCGGCCGCCGATGCGGTCGCGGTGTCCGACCTCGGCAGCGCGGTCGGGGCGATCTCGCACCTCAAGGGCGCCGACCTCGGGCGCGCGGGCATGCTGCTCGGCGGCGGGCCGGGACAGGACCCGGTCGACGACGCCGGGTGGCCCGGCCTCCCCGCCGGCGTGAGCTACGCCATCGATGTCGTGGAAGCGCCCGCCGAGCTGGCCGGTGGCCTGCGCAGGCTGCTGTTCAAGGTCGCCGTGGTCGACGACCTGTCGGCCGCCCGCAGGCTGGTGGCCGAGCTGCCCGACGTGGTCGCCGCTACTCGCGACGGAGACCTGATCGCGTCCCACTTCGCGGCCGGTGGCTCGTCGTCCACCCCGTCGCTGCTCGAGGTGCAGGCCGCCGTCGACGAGGCCGCTGAGCAGCTGGCCGAGGCGTCGCATCGGGCCGAGCGGCTGCGGTTCGATATCGCCCGGCTGGAGGAGGAGCGGGCCGACGCCGCCCGTCGGGTCGACGTCGCGCTGGCCAGGTTGCACGAGTCCGACGCCACGCTGGCGGCGGTCGCCGAGCAGCTCGGTCAGCACGGCTCGCAGGCGCGGTCGGCCCAGGGCGAGGCCGCGCGGCTCAACACGGCGATCGACGAGGCGGGCCAGGCCCGCGACCGTGACATGGCAGGGCTCGCCGACCTCGAGGACCGGTTGGCGAGAGCCGAGGATGCTCCCGAGGAGGAGCCTGACACCGACGCGCTCCAGCAGCTGGGCGAGGCGGCCCGGTCCGCTCGCGCGAAGGAGACCGAGGCGCGACTGGCGCTGCGCACCGCCGAGGAGCGAGCGCGTGCGCTGCACGGCCGGGCCGACGCCTTGCGTGCCTCGGCCCGCAAGGAGCGCGAGGCCAGGGCGGCTGCGGTGGCGCTGCGGGAGCGGCAGCGTCGGGAGGCGGCCGTTGCGGAGGCGGTCGGCCGCGGCGCGGTCGTCGTACTCCAGCGGCTGGAGCGGTCGCTGCAGCGCGCGGCCGACGACCGCGCGCGGGTCGAGCGGGAGCGGTCCGAGCGGGAGCAGCGACTGTCGTCGACCCGGGGGAGCATCCGCGACCTCGACGCCGAGCTCGGCCGGCTCACCGACACCGTGCACCGCGACGAGATGGCCCGCACCGAGCAGCGGTTGCGCATCGAGCAGCTCGAGGAGCGGGCGCTGGACGAGCTCGGGCTCGACCCCGAGGCGCTGGTCACCGACTACGGCCCCGACGTACTCGTGCCACCTGGACCCGCCGCACCGGGGGAGGAGCGCGAGACCGAGCCCGAGCCGGTGCCGTTCGTCCGCGCCGAGCAGGAGAAGCGGCTGCGCGCAGCCGACCGCGCGTTGGCGTTGCTGGGCAAGGTCAACCCGCTGGCCCTCGAGGAGTTCTCGGCCCTGGAGGAGCGGCACAAGTTCCTGACCGAGCAGCTGGAGGACCTGAAGCAGACCCGCCGTGACCTGCTCGACATCGTGCGCGAGGTCGACGAGCGGGTCGAGCAGGTGTTCATGCAGGCGTACGTCGACGTCGAGCGCGAGTTCGCCGAGGTGTTCGGGCGGCTGTTCCCGGGTGGTGAGGGTCGGCTCGTGCTCACGGACCCGTCGGACCTGCTCGCCACCGGCATCGACGTCGAGGCCCGCCCGGCCGGCAAGAAGGTGAAGCGGCTGTCCTTGCTGTCGGGTGGCGAGCGGTCGCTGGTGGCGGTGGCGTTCCTGGTCGCGTTGTTCAAGGCCAGGCCGAGCCCGTTCTACATCCTCGACGAGGTCGAGGCGGCGCTCGACGACACCAACCTCGGGCGGCTGCTGGAGATCTACGAGGAGCTGCGCGAGAACAGCCAGCTGGTGGTGATCACCCACCAGAAGCGCACCATGGAGGTCGGCGACGCGCTCTACGGCGTGTCGATGCGCGGCGACGGCGTCTCGGCCGTGATCAGCCAACGGCTGCGCGAGTCCGAGTCGGCGTGAGTGATCGCCCGGCGCCGTCGCGGCGGTCCGACTTCTCGGTCCGCTACCCGATCAGCACGCGGTGGGATGACGAGGACGTGTACGGCCATGTCAACAACGTCGTCTACTACTCGTACTTCGACACCGCGGTCAACGGCTGGCTGATGCAGTCGTCCGGCACCGATATCCGCCGGCTGCCGGCGGTCGGGTTGGTCGCCGAGACCGGCTGTGTCTTCCATCGGGAGCTCGGTTTCCCCGACCCGGTCGAGGTCGGTATCGCGGTCGAGCGGCTGGGGGAGCGGAGCATCGTCTACCGGCTGGCCGTGTTCCAGGGCAGGTCTGACGAGGCGGCCGCCGACGGGCGGTTCGTGCACGTCTATGTCGACCGGGACAGCCGCGAGGTCGTCGACGTACCCGCGCAGATCCGCGTGACCCTGGCCGCGCTACAGACGTGACGCTGTCAGCCCGACGTCGGCGGCTGCTCGACCAGGTGGCGGGCCTCGTCCCTGACGCGTCCGACGCCGACTGCGTACGCGTGGGGGTCGACGGCGTCGACGGCTCCGGGAAGACGGTGTTCGCCGACGAGCTCGCGGAGCGGCTGCGCGCGCTCGGCCGAGCTGTGGTGCGGGTCTCGGTCGACGACTTCCATCACGTTCGTGCGGTGAGATACCGGCGCGGTCGTGCGTCACCCGAAGGGTTCTGGCTCGACTCCTTCGACTACGACCGGCTCCGGTCGTACGTGCTTGACCCACTCGGTCCCGGCGGCAGCCGGCGGTACAGGCCACGCGGGCACGACCTCGCCACCGACGGTGTGCTCGACCCGCCGACCCAGGTCGCGGCGGCGGGTTGCGTGCTCGTCGTCGACGGGTTGTTCCTGCACCGCGACGAGCTGGTCGGGGTGTGGGACTTCTCGGTCTTCCTCGACGTGCCGTTCGCCACGACGGCGGCCAGGATGGCGGACCGGGATGGGACCAACCCCGACCCAGAGCACCCGAGCATCCGCCGGTACGTTCAAGCGCAGCGCGGCTATTTCGCGTCCTGCAACCCGGCCAGCCGTGCGACGGTGGTCGTCGACAACACCGAGCCGCACGCGCCGTCGCTGAGGTGAGAGATGCTGGCCGCGGCCGACAGACTTGCTCGAGTGCGTCGACGGAAGAGGGGTCATCGTGAAGGTGCTGTGGGTGTTCGCCCATCCGGAGCAGAAGTCACTCAGCGGGTCGCTGTACGACGACGGCGTTCGTGCTATCCGCGCGGCCAGCCATACCTGCCGGGTCTCCGACCTCTATGCCATGAAGTGGAAGGCGACGGTCGACCGTGACGACTTCGGCGACGAGCCCACGGAGGCATGCATTCCCGACGAGCGGCTGGTGGTCAGCTCGGCGTCCAAGGAGGCGTACGCGGCCGGGCGGCTGAGCGAGGACATCCGCGCAGAGCAGGACAAGCTCGACTGGGCCGACACGGTCGTGCTGCAGTTTCCGCTCTGGTGGTACGGCATGCCCGCCATCCTGAAGGGCTGGTTCGACCGGATCTTCGTGAAGGGGTACGCGTACGGCGTCCGTGACCCGGAGCATCCGGACCGAACGTTGCGCTACGGCGAAGGAAAGCTGACCGGGAAACGCGCCCTCGTCGTCGTCACCACCGGCAGCCCCGAGGCGGCGTTGGGGCCGCGCGGGATCAACGGACAGCTTGACCAGGTGCTGTTCCCGCTCCTGCACGGGACCCTTTGGTACGTCGGGATGTCCGTCCTGCCGCCGGTCGCGGTGTACGGCGCCGACCGGATGAGCCCGGAGCAGTACGCCATGGCCGCCGCACAGGTCGTGCAGCGGGTGACCGCGATCGAGCACACCGCGCCGATCCCGTTCCGTCACCAAAACGGCGGCGACTACGACGACGACCTGGTGCTGCGGCCCGAGCTGGCCCCGGCATCGTCCGGCGTGGGTGTGCACGTCGGCCCCTGACCCGCCACAAGGCCACCAAGCCGGCGCGAGAGCCTGAATTGGGCTCGGGTTCCGGTTTGCGTCGACTACTGGTGGAAGTATGCCGAACAGGTGCCGACTTTTGCTTGACAATCGGCAGAACGGGAACCTAGCCTCAGCCGCGTGGATGTAACCGGTACCACACCACGGGGTGGTATCTCCGGACCGCGGATTCGGACCCGGCTCTGCGCGGGCCGGGCGGGGACCCCGTCACGCTCCTCCCTGACAACGCCAGCCAGCGGGTCGAGCCGCGTCTCCCTGCGCACGTGCGGCCACCGGCGCACCCGACTTGCTGACCGACCTCTCCCACCGATGAACACCGACGATCTGGCGACCTGACACGCACCCAGGAGCGACCCATGAAGCGCACCGTCCTCGTTCGTTTGCTGGCCTTGATCGCCCTGGTCCTCGGACTGGTCCCAGTGTCCGCCGCGGTGTCTGCCGCACCGGCGGCGGCGCACCCCGAGCATGACTTCCACGCCCTCGTCTTCTCGAAGACCAGCGCGTTCCGCCACGACTCGATCCCGGCCGGGATCGCGGCCATCCAGCAGCTCGGGGTGGACCACAACTTCGGCGTCGACACGACGGAGGACGCGGCCGCGTTCACCGACGAGAACCTCGCCAACTACGACGTCGTGATCTGGCTGTCGACCACCGGCGACGTGCTCAACGACACCCAGCAGGCGGCGTTCGAGCGCTACATCGCGGCCGGCGGTGGCTACGCCGGTGTCCACGCCGCAGCCGACACGGAGTACGACTGGCCGTGGTACGGCGAGCTCGTCGGTGCGTACTTCGACAGCCACCCGGCCAACCAGGACGCCACGGTCAAGGTTTCGGACCGCGCTCACCCCTCGACTGACCATCTGTCGGCGGACTGGGCACGCTTCGACGAGTGGTACAACTACCGGACCAACCCGCGTGGCAACGTGCACGTGCTCGCCGAGCTGGACGAGAGCACGTACGACCCGGGCGCCGGGACGATGGGCGCCGACCACCCGATCACCTGGTGCCAGGACTACCAGGGTGGACGCTCCTGGTACACCGGCGGCGGCCACACCATCGAGTCCTACAGCGAGCCCGACTTCATCGAGCATCTGCTCGGCGGGATCCAGACGGCCGCCGGCGCAGTGGACGCTGACTGCGGCGGGACCGTTTGGGACAACTTCGACAAGGTCGCGCTCGACACCGGCACCTCGAACCCGATGGAGCTCGACGTCGCCGCCGACGGCCGGGTCGTCTACATCGAGCGTGCTGGTGAGGTGCGCGTGTTCGACCCGGACACCGGCCAGACCACAGTCGCCGGGACGCTCGACGTGTTCCTGCAGCGGGAGGACGGCCTGCTCGGGCTGGCCCTGGACCCGAACTTCGCGACCAACAACTGGATCTACCTGTACTACGCACCAGACGTCGCCGAGCCGGCCCAGCGTCTGTCGCGCTTCACGCTGACCGGCAACACCCTGGACCTCGCCAGTGAGAAGGTGCTGCTGAAGGTCCCGGTCGACCGGGAGGTCTCTGGCCACGCCGGCGGCTCGCTCACGTTCGACGCCGACGGCAACCTCTACGCCGCCACCGGCGACGACACCAACCCGTTCGAGTCCGACGGCTACGCGCCGGTGGACGAACGGGCCGGCCGCAAGTCGTTCGACGCGCAGCGCAGCGCCGCCAACACCAACGACCTGCGCGGAAAGGTGCTGCGGGTCCACCCGGAGGACGACGGTACGTACACCGTCCCGGGCGGCAACCTGTTCCCGGCCGGGACGGCCCAGACGCTGCCGGAGATCTACGCGATGGGCTTCCGTAACCCGTTCCGGATCGAGCTGGACCCCGGGACGGGCGCGTTGCTGGTGGCCGACTACGGCCCCGACGCCAACAACGCCGACGCTGAGCGTGGCCCCGAGGGTCGGGTCGAGTGGAACCGCATCACGGCGGCTGGGAACTACGGCTGGCCGTACTGCCACGGGTCGGCGGTCTACCGCGACTTCGACTTCGCCACCGGCACGTCCGGACCGGAGTACGACTGCGCCAACCCGGTCAACGACTCGCCCAACAACACCGGCCTGACGAACCTGCCGCCGGTGGTCGACCCCGACGTCTACTACGGGCGCTCACCCGAGGGTACGAACGCCCCGGTGATCGGCACCGGCGGTGGCCCGATGGCGGGACCGGTGTACCGCTTCGACCCGGCCCTCCAGTCGGACGTCAAGTGGCCGGCGTACTACGACGGCGCCGCGATGTTCTACGAGTGGACCAACAACGAGCTGTTCGAGATCCGTTCCGACGGGGAGGCGGTCCACACGGTCAACCCGCTGCTGAACAGCCTCGAGTTCCTGCGGCCGATGGACATGACGTTCGGCCCGGACGGCGCGATGTACCTGATCGAGTGGGGCTCCGGGTTCGGTGGGGACAACACCGACTCGGGCATCTACCGGATCGAGTACACCGGTGGCGAGGTGCGGCCGGACGCGGTCGCTGAGGCAGTCCCCACCTCCGGTGGCGTGCCCCTGGACGTGGCGTTCTCCAGCGCCGGCTCGGGTCATCCGGACGGCCTGCCGGTGACGTTCCACTGGGCCTTCGGCGACGGTGCCGAGTCCACCGAGGCCAACCCCGCACACACCTACACCACGGCCGGGACGTACACCGCGAGACTGACGGTGACGGCCGAGGACGGCACCAGTGCGTCCGCGACAGTCGAGGTCACGGCCGGCAACACCAGCCCGGAGGTGACCCTGGAACCCCCGGTGGACGGCGGCTTCTTCGACTTCGGCGACGAGATCCCGTACAGCATCGACGTGACCGACGTCGAGGACGGCTCGACCGGCGGCGGGACCATCTCGTGTGAGGACGTGAAGCTGCAGGTCTCGCTCGGGCACGACACGCACGCGCACCCGGAGGAGGTCCTCTCCGGCTGCGAGGGCGTGGTGCAGACCCGAAAGGACAGCGGGCACCCCGACAGCGAGGAGCTGTTCGTCGTGCTCGAGGCGAGCTACACCGACGCCGGCGGCGCCGGAGTAGGGTCGCTCACCGGCCGGGACCTGCACGTGCTGCAGCCCAAGCGCAAGGAGGCCGAGCACTTCTCCAGCCAGAGCGGCGTCCAGCTCGAGCTGACCAGCGACCCCAAGGGTGGCGTCCAGAACATCGGCTTCATCGGCCACGGCGACCACATCGCGTACGAGCGGATGAACCTCGCCGGGATCGACGAGGTCACCTACCGCGTCGCGTCGGGCGGGCTCGGTGGACGGGTCGAGGTCCACGTCGACTCGCCGGACGGACCGGTGATCAGCGACAGCGTGATCGAGCCGACCGGAGGCTGGCAGACCTGGACCGACGTGACCGCGCCGATCGAGGATCCCGGAGGCACTCATGAGCTGTTCTTCGTGTTCGTCAACAACCCGGGCGACGACGGGCTCTTCAACCTCAACTACCTGAAGTTCCGCGGCAAGGGCATGTCGGCGAACGCCCGTCCGGAGATCACCTCGGTGACCGCCGACCCCACCGAGGGGGAGCAGCCGGTGGACGTGACGTTCGGCGCGAGCGCGTCCGATCCCGAAGGCGAGGACCTCACGTACGAGTGGGACTTCGGCGACGGGTCGACCGCGACCGGTCCGCAGCCCACGCACACCTACACGCTGTCGGGCGTCTACCGGCCGACGGTCACGGTGACCGATGCGTCCGGAGCGTCGGCGACCGACTTCGTCCGGGTCGAGGTCGTACCCGAGCCGTCGCCGCCGATCGAGTGCGGCGACCCCGGCAGCGATCCTGGGGTCGACGACGAGTTCGACGGCGACCGGCTGGACGGCTGTCGCTGGGACAAGGTGGTACGGCCCGACCTCAACCGGTTCCGGGTCGAGGGCGGCCAGCTGAAGATCGACACCACTCCGACCAACCTGTTCGACCAACACAACAACGCGCCGAACCTGATGCTGCAGTCCTTCCCGGAGGGTGACTGGGCGGTGGAGACCAAGGTCTCCGGCAACGTCTGCGAGCGGTGGCAGCAGGGCGGAGTCCTGGTCTACGACAGCGACCAGACGTTCCTGAAGCTCGACTACGTCGGGACCTCACCGGTCGGACAGCCGTGCGAGCGGAAGATCGAGATGCGGCACGAGATCGGCGACATCTTCCAGCCGGCCTTCCCGGAGGTCGAGCTACCCGACGACGTCACGACCTGGTGGCTGCGGCTGGAGAAGACCGGCTCGACCTTCACCGGCTCCTACAGCGCCGACGGCGTCACGTTCGAAGAGGTCGGCTCGATCGTGAACGACCAGCTCGAGGGTGCCGACGTCGGCCTGTACGCGTTCGGCCAGGAGCAGACGTCGGCGACCACGGTCGCGTTCGACTACTTCCACCTGCTCGACGACGCGGCGCCGACGGTGTCGGCGACGCTCGACCCGCCGGAGCCGAACGGCGACGCGGCACCGGGCTACGAGGGTACGTACCACTCGCCGGTGACGGTGACCCTGGACGCCTCGGACGACGGGTCAGGCGTCGAGACGGTGGAGTACGCGCTCGACGGCGGTGACTGGACCGCCTACACCGAGCCGTTCACGGTGGAGGACGAGGGCGCGCACACGGTCGACTTCCGGGCGACCGACGGCGCCGGCAACACGTCCGAGCCGCAGAGCGCCTCGTTCGAGATCAAGGCGGACGCCTGCCCCGGCTCGGACCTGGGCGAGACCGTGGTCCTGCGTACCACCGACTCCGGGGTCGCGAACCGTGACCGAGGTGACGGCTGCACCGTCGAGGACGTCATCGAGGACGAGCGCGACTGGCCCTCGCGTGGCCGATTCATGGTCCATGTCAGGTCGGTCACCGACCAGCTCGAGCGTGACGAGGTGATCACCGCGGAGGAGCGCGAGGACATCATCTCCGCCGCCGCCCGGTCCCGGTAAGCACCCAGCTCGGGGAGTGCCACACCACCCACAGGAGAGGAACACGACATGCATTCTCCGTCGCTACTGAGTCGTCTGAAGCTGAGAACCGCCCTGGTCCCGGTGGTGGCGTGCGCGCTTGCCGGCGGG
>WHTB01000359.1 GCA_009379735.1 Propionibacteriales bacterium | reverse complement strand
TGGCCGCGCCGGCGGTGGGCACGTACCTCGTCCAGCGACGGCTGGCGCTGCTCGGCGACGGCATCGGCCACATCGCGGTGACCGGCGTCGCCCTCGGCCTGTTGACCGGCTGGGCACCGATCTGGACCGCCGTCGGCGTGGCAGTCGTCGGGGCCTTGCTGATCGAGCTGATCCGCGCCCGTGGCCGTACCAGCGGCGACGTCGCGCTCGCTCTGCTGTTCTACGGCGGGATCGCGGGCGGCGTGCTGCTGTCCGGACTGGCCGACGGCGGCCCCGCGACCCTGCACCAGTACCTCTTCGGCTCGATCAGCACGGTGTCCGGCGATGACATCGTGGCGGTCGCGGTGCTGGCCGTCGTGGTAATCGGCCTGGCCGTCGGGCTCTCACCCCAGCTGTTCGCCGTCTGCCAGGACGAGGAGTTCGCGCAGGTGCAGGGACTGCGGGTCCAGGCCTACACCGTGGCGATGTCGGTGATGGCGGCCGTGACGGTCACGGTCGCGATGCGCACCGTCGGCCTGTTGCTGGTCAGCGCGCTGATGGTGGTGCCGGTGGCGACGGCGCAACAGGTCACCCGCGGCTTCCGTACGACCCTGCTCGCGGCGATGCTGCTCGGCACCCTGGCATCGCTGGCCGGTGTCACGACGTCGTTCTACGCCGATGTCGCACCCGGCGCGACGATCGTGCTGCTGGCACTCGCCGGCTTCGCGGCGACCTGGCCGATCGGGACGCTGATCCGCCGACGCCAGCACCTGACCGCGCCGTTCGAGCAGGAGCTCGTCGATGTCGTACCCGAGGACCACACGGCCACGGAGACCCATCCCCACGTCCACGACGAGCACTGCGGCCACCCGGCCGTCCTGCACGGCGACCATGTCGACTACGTGCACGACGGCCACCGTCACGCAGCACATGGAGACCACTATGACGAGCACTGATCTCCGGCGACCGACGCGGCAACGTCGTGCGGTGTCGGCCGCCCTCGACGCCGTCGACGACTTCCGCAGCGCACAGGAGATCCATGACCTGCTCAAGCAGCGCGGCGAGAACGTCGGCCTCACCACCGTCTACCGGACCCTGACCTCACTGGCCGCGGCCGGCGAGGTCGACCTGCTGCGCAACGACGACGGTGAGGCGCTCTACCGCCAGTGCAGCTCAGGACACCACCACCATCTGGTGTGCCGCTCCTGCGGCCGGACCGTCGAGGTCGCCGGACCTACCGTCGAGCGGTGGGCCGACCGGGTCGCGGCGGAGCACGGCTACTCCGACGTCAGCCACACCATGGAGATCTTCGGCACCTGCGCAGCCTGCGGGTGAGTGCCGGTCACCCGTCCACGAAGTCGACGGCGCCGCCGTACCGGCGATCGCGGCGGGCGTAGACGTCGATGGCGTGCCACAGGCTGCGCCGGTCGACGTCGGGCCAGAGCACGTCGGTGAACACCATCTCGGCGTACGCCGCCTGCCAGGGCAAGAAGTTGGAGGTGCGTTGCTCCCCCGACGTACGCCAGAACAGGTCGACGTCAGGCATCTCGGGCTCGTCGAGGTAGCGGGCGAATACCTTCTCGTCTACCCGGTCCGGGTTGACCCGTCCCTGCTGCACGTCGCGGGCCAGGGCCGCGGCCGCGTCGGCAATCTCCGCCCGACCGCCGTAGTTGACGCACATCGTCAGGGTGAGTACGTCGTTGTCGCGGGTCAGCTCCTCTGCGACCTCGAGCTCCTTGACCACGCTCGGCCAGAGGCGAGGTCGCCGGCCGGCCCAGCGGACCCGCACACCGAGCGCGTGCATATCGTCGCGGCGGCGCCGGATCACGTCGCGGTTGAACCCCATCAGGAACCGCACCTCGTCCGGTGAGCGCTTCCAGTTCTCGGTGGAGAAGGCGTACGCCGAGAGGTGCCGTACACCGATCTCGATCGCACCCTCGACCACGTCGAACAGCGCGGCCTCACCCATCTCGTGACCCTGGGTGCGCGGCAGCCCGTGCTGGTTGGCCCAGCGGCCGTTGCCGTCCATCACGATCGCGACGTGGGCGGGGACCAGGTCGGCAGGCACCCGGGGCGGCCGCGCACCGCTCGGATGTGGCGTGGGCGCCCGCACCTCGCGGGGCGAGGGGTCGGTCTGACGTCGTCGTCGCACCCGCCGATTGTCGCGCAGACCCGCAATCTCGACACCAGAGCATGGCGGCAGTCAGCGGTCGAGGTGGGCGAGTGAGCGCAGGCCGCGCTCCAGGTGCCATTGCACGTACGCCGCGACCAGCCCGTTGGCCTCGCGCCGGTGCCGGTCGTCACTGGGGTCGGCGACCGACCAGTCGCCGACCAGCAGACCGGCGAGCAGGCGTACGGTCTCCGGCGCCGGGGTGGCCGTGCCCGGCATCCGGCAGCTGCCGCACAACATGCCACCGTGGGCCGGGCTGAACGACCGGTGCGGCCCCTCGGCACCGCAGCGCGCGCAGTCGGCGAACGACGGGGCGTAGCCCGCGACCGCCATCGAGCGGAGCAGGAACGAGTCGAGCACCAGGCCGGCGTCGTGGTCGCGGGCCGCGAGCACCCGCAGCCCGCCCACCAGCAGCAGGAACTGCTGCACCGACGGCTCGTGCTCCTCCACCACCAGTCGCTCGGCCGTCTCGAGCATCGCCGTGCCGGTCGTGTAGAGGCGGTAGTCGGAGCAGATCGGCTGGCCGTACGGCGCCAGCGTCTCGGCCTGAGTCACGACGTCGAGCGAGCGCCCCTGCGCCAGCTGCAGGTCGACGTGCATGAACGGCTCGAGCCGTGACCCGAAGCGGGAGGTGGTGCGGCGTACCCCTTTGGCCACCGCACGGACCCGACCGTGGTGCCGGGTCAGCAGCGAGACGATGCGGTCGGCCTCGCCCAGCTTCTGGGTACGGAGAACCACAGCCTCGTCGCGATACAGACCCACACCCGTATTGTCGCAGCCGACACCCCCGCCGGGCGCCAGCGTGACCTCACCCACATGACGAGAACGCCGGCCCGCAGATGTTTTCGTCCGCGTGTCACCGGGCAGGGGCCAGATTGACCCAGGACCACAATTCACAGAGGAGAGTCGTGCTCAGCCTCACTGAGAACGCCACCAATGTCATCAAGACCATCACCGAAGGCGAGGGCGCGCCGACGGAGAGTGGACTCCGGATCAGCCAGGACAGTCCGCAAAGCACTGACCTGGCGGTGACCGCCGCGGAGGGTCCGCAGCCCGGGGACCAGGTCGTCGAGGAGGAGGGCGCCCGCGTCTTCCTCGAGCCCACCGCGGCTCAGACGCTCGACGACAAGGTGCTGGACGCGCAAGTCGACGCCCAGGGCGGCGTGGAGTTCAGCCTGACGCTGCAGCCCGGACAGCCGGGCGACAACGCCGTACCCCAGCAGTAACCCAACCGCACGACCTTCGCCGCGAGGCGCGTTCTGACCGAACGCGCCTCGTGGCCTTGTTGCGCCGCGGCCCAGGAACGCACATACGCGCAACCTCGGCGCGAGGGTTATCGCGCCGAGGTTGCACTTATGTGCGGCCACCCGGCCCAGGTACGCACATACGCGCAACCTCGGCGGGAAGGAAGCGGGCCTAGCCGAACAGGGTCTTGGCCTGGTCGATGAGGAGGACGACCGAGAAGCCGCCGTAGAACAGCACGGCCCACGCGAGTACGACCAGCCGGCCGCCCTTGAGCCCGATCTCCCGCGGCAGCACGCCACGGTTGAGCCGGATCAGCAGCACCGAGTACACGAACATCACCAGGCCGTTCAGCGACGAGGCGATGACGAGGAGCACCAGCGGCTGCGTGACG
>WHTB01000186.1 GCA_009379735.1 Propionibacteriales bacterium | reverse complement strand
CCGAGCGTGAGGCGTCCACCCGCGGCCTGGAGCACACCGAGGTGTTCCCGCTGATGCTGTTCGCGGTGGGCGGCATGCTGCTGTTCCCCGCGTCCAACGACCTGCTGACGATGTTCGTCGCGCTCGAGGTGCTGTCCCTCCCGCTCTACCTGCTGTGCGGCCTGGCGCGGCGCCGCCGCCTGCTCAGCCAGGAGGCGGCGATGAAGTACTTCCTGCTCGGCGCGTACTCGTCGGCGTTCTTCGTATTCGGCATCGCGCTGGTCTACGGCTACTCGGGCAGCGTCTCGCTGGCCGGCATCGACGCCGCCATCTCGAGCCAGACCGGCAGCGACCCGCTGCTGCTGACCGGCATCGGCCTGATGGCGGTGGGCCTGCTGTTCAAGGTCGGCGCCGCGCCGTTCCACGCCTGGACGCCCGACGTCTACCAGGGCGCACCGACCGCGGTCACCGGCTTCATGGCGGCGTGCACGAAGATCGCCGCGTTCGGCGCCATGCTGCGGGTCTTCTACGTGGCGCTCGGCGGCGCCCGCTGGGACTGGGAACCGATGATCTGGGTGGTCGCGATCCTGACGATGGCGGTGGGCTCGATCATCGCGCTGACCCAGACCGACGTGAAGCGCCTGCTGGCGTACTCGTCGATCGCGCACGCCGGTTTCATCCTGACCGGTTTCGTCGGCGCCCAGACCGCCGCCGACAGCGGAGACGGGATCACCAGCCTGCAGGCGGTGCTGTTCTACCTGGTGGCGTACGGCTTCACCACGATCGGTGCGTTCGCCGTCGTCACCGTGGTGCGCGACTCGTCCGGCGAGGCCACGCACCTGTCGCGCTGGGCCGGGCTCGGCAAGGACTCGCCGCTGCTGGCCGGGGTGTTCGCGGTGTTCATGCTGGCCTTCCTCGGGCTGCCGCTGACCAGCGGGTTCACCGGCAAGTGGGCGGTCTTCACGTCGGCCTGGTCGGGAGGCGCCGAGGCGCTGGTGATCATCGCCGTGCTGGCCTCGGTGGTCACCGCGTTCGTCTACATCCGTGTCATCGTGCTGATGTTCTTCTCCGACCCGGTCGGCGACGGTCCGACGGTCGCGGTGCCGAGTGTGCTGACCGCGACGGCGATCACGGTGGGACTGGTCGCTACCGTCGTACTCGGTGTCCTGCCCGGCCCGGTCCTCGACCTGGCCCGGGATGCAGGGGCGTTCATCCGCTGAGCGGACCGAGGACGGGAGCAACAGTGAGCAGCGTGGGCCTCTTCGAACAGGTCGACCCCGAGCTCGAGGCGCGGGTGCGGGCGGGCCTCGACGAGGTAGAGGCGCGGATGACCGCGTTCATCTCGAGCGACGTGCCGTTCCTGGTCGAGGCGGCCCAGCACCTGATCCGGGCCGGCGGCAAGCGGTTCCGGCCGATGCTGGTGCTGGTGGCGGCCGAGTTCGGCGACCGGTCCGCCGCCGCCGTCGTACCCGCTGCGGTCGGGGTCGAGCTGACCCACCTCGCGTCGCTCTACCACGACGACGTGATGGACGAGGCCGACCTGCGCCGCGGCGCCGACAGCGCCAACGTCCGCTGGGACAACACGGTCGCGATCCTGACCGGCGACTTCCTATTCGCGCAGGCGTCGAAGGTGATCGCCGACCTCGGGCCTGAGGCGGTGCGCATCCAGGCGCACACGTTCGCGCGGCTGGTCGAGGGCCAGGTGCGTGAGACGGTCGGGCCGCGCGAGGGTCAGGAGCTGCTGGACCACTATCTGCGGGTCGTGGCCGACAAGACCGGCGCGCTGATCTCGACGGCCGCGCACTACGGTGCCCTGCTGGCGGGTGCCTCCGACCGGCACGTGGAGGTGCTGACGGAGTTCGGCGAGCGGATCGGGACGGTGTTCCAGCTGTCGGACGACGTGATCGACGTGACCAGCGACGCCACCGGCAAGACGCCTGGCACCGACCTGCGAGAAGGCGTGCCGACGCTGCCGGTGCTGATCGCGCGCCGCTCGACCGACCCGGCCGACACGCGGCTGCTGTCGCTGCTCGACTCCGACCTCACCGACGAGACGCTGCTCGCCGAGGCGCTGAAGCTGCTGCGCGCCCACCCGGCGATAGCCGAGTCGCGGGCGGTGGTGTCGCAGCACGCCGACGCGGCCCGGGCCCTGCTCGCGGAGCTGCCCGAAGGCCCGGCCCGTGACGCCCTCGCCGGCCTCTGCGACCTAGTCGTCCACCGCACCGCCTGACCGCCCACTGTTTTCTGGTACGGGGGCGCCCCGTTCCAGACCTAATGGAACGGGGCGCCCCCGTACCAATCCGGGTCTGGACCGGAGCCGCCCACCAGACACCGGGGCGCCGGCCCGCAAACAGGTCGTTCGCTCAGTCGCGGTAGGTGACGACCACACTCGGTCGGGCGAAGTCGTCGGTGTGCGGCCAGGTCGACGACGGACTTTCGAACGTCGCGCCGTCGGTCTCACCCGGGTGCTGCACGGCCACGAACACACTCGCGTCGTCTACGATCAGTGGCCCACAGGTCTCGGCGCCGATCGGCACGGTCAGGAACTGCCGCACCCGGCCACGGTCACGACCCTTCGTCGGCACCGCGAACAGCCCGTCGTTGCCGCCCAGCGCGTTGCCGTCGGTCGAGACCCACAGGTTGCCCTCCCGGTCGAACGCCACGTTGTCCGGGCAGGAGATCGGGCTGACCTGCTCCTTCGGGAAGCCGCCGAAGTACGTCTCCGGTGCCTCCGGGTCGCCGCAGACGAGGAACAGGTCCCAGGTGAAGCGGGTCGCGGCACCGTTGCCGCCCTGCTCGGTCAGCTCGAGCACGTAGCCGTTGCGGTTGCCCGACGCGCTGGTCAGCGGTGCCGAGGGTGACGACCGCACCATGCTGCTCGCCAGGGGGTTCGACTCCTCGACCGGGAACGTGGTGCCGCGGTCGGAGTTGTTGGTGAGCGCGCAGTAGATCTTGCCGTTCACCGGGTTGGGCTCGATGTCCTCGGGGCGGTCCATCCGGGTCGCGCCGACCGCGTCGCCCGCGATCCGGGCGTCGATCAGCACGTCCTCCAGCGACATCCCGTCGACCAGCGACGCCGAGTCGGTCGCCAGTGCGATCCACTCGCCCGTCCCGTCGTACACGCCGTCCTCCGTGCCGTCGCCGGTGAACTTCGCGACGTACAACGTGCCCTTGTCGAGCAGGGTCAGGTTGTGCCGGTGGGCCTGGCGAGTCGTGCCGCGCGCCATCCGGTCGCGGGACACGAACTTGTAGATGTAGTCACCGCGCTCGTCGTCGCCCATGTAGGCGACCGCGCGGCCGTCGGACGTGAGGCTGATGGTGGCGCCCTCGTGCTTCATCCGACCGAGCAGGGTGCGCTTCTTCGGCGTGGAGCCGGGGTCGTACGGGTCGAGCTCGACGATCCAGCCGAAGCGGAACGGCTCGTGCGGCTCGACGGTCAGGTCGAACCGGTCGTCGACGTCCTTCCAACCGCGCCCGGAGCCGGTGAGGCCGTAGCGCGCATAGCTCGCGGTGTAGCGGGGGTCGAGCTCGCCGGACTTGTCGAAGTAGCCGTTGAAGTTCTCCTCGCCGTGCAGGGTCGTGCCCCACGGCGTCATGCCGCCCGCGCAGTTGTTGAACGTGCCGAGGACGTGCCGACCGGTCGGGTCGCCCTGGGTACGCAGCCGCGGTGAACCGGCGGCGGGCCCGGTCAGCTCGAACGAGCTGGTGGCCGTGATACGCCGGTTGTGCGTCGTGCGGCGTGGCTCGACCCGGCGCCAGGAGCCGTCCTTCGTGCCGCGTTCGATCTCCAGCACGGAGAGGCCGTGGGCCTGCAGCGCGATCTCCTTTATCGTCTCGTCGTCGTACTCGCCGGCGGGGTACATCAGCACCTCGCTGGTGTACTCGTGGTTGACCACGAGCAGTGCCCGGCGGCGGCCGAGTGGCAGCACGCCGATGTAGTCGCAGTTGTAGCCGAACTGCAGGGCCTGGCTCTCCGCCGACTGGTGGTGGATGTCGAAGTCCGGCGCCCCGGGCACCACCGGGTCGCCCCACCGGGCGACGACGTCGTGCCGGAAGCCGGTCGCGGTCGTCAGGGCGTCGCGCTTGTTGGGCGTCACCGGGTCGAAGTCGAGGTCGGAGATGTCCCCGTGGCCGCCGGTGGTGCTGGGTGCGGCCGCCGCGGCGCTCTGGCCGAGGCCGGCGATCACCAGCCCGGCGCCGCCCGCGGCGCCGGCCTTCAGGACGGACCTTCGGGCGATGGTTCGTGCGAGGACGTCCTGGAAGTGCTCGTTGCCGGACGTGTTGGGCTCGGGATGGTCGCACGCGTTGCCGCAGCGGAACTGACAGGTCATCGCGCTGCGCGAGCCGTGCGGCCCGAGGAGGGGGAGGAGACGAGGGGTCACGGGGGACTCCGTTCGGGGTGGCGATCCGGTCGCGCGAGACGCTAGGCGTCACTGGCGAGCGTACGGGGTGGGGTCCGTGTCGTCGAGATGAACAGCTGGCGTCGTACGACGGGCTTCCGGAGCCGCCGACTGGGGAGGATTACTCCGATCGCCGTACGTCACGGGGCGCCCCCGCGCCGAACCTATCGGCACGGGGGCGCCCCGTGACGAAAGATCCGGCGGGCTGGGCCGCTGGCCCCGCGGCCCAGGCGGCGGTACGGAGCACCCGGCGGTGGTGGCGGACGGCCTCGACCGTGAACACGACGAGCGCCACCCACACCAGCGCGAAGCCGCCCCACCGCGCCGCCGTCATGTCCTCGCGCAGGATCAGCACCCCGACCGCGAACTGCAGCGTCGGCGCGAGGTACTGCAGCAACCCGATGGTGCTGAGTGGGATCCGGGTGGCCGCCGCACCGAAGCACAGCAGGGGGATCGCGGTGACGATGCCGGTGCTGGCCAGCAGCAGCGCGTGCAGCCACCCGTTCGCGCCGAAGCTGCCGTCACCGGCGCTGTGCAGCAGACCCAGGTAGACGAGCGCGACCGGGACGAGGACGACGGTCTCGACGGTCAGCCCTTCGATGGCGCCCGCGCCGGCCTTCTTCTTGGCCAGCCCGTACGTCCCGAAGCTGAACGCCAGCACAAGGGCGATCCACGGCGGTCGCCCGTAGTCGACGGTCAGCCAGACGACCGCCGCCGCGGCGATGCCGAGCGCGACCCACTGGGCGGTGCGCAGCCGTTCGCCGAGCAGGACCACACCCATCAGCACGGTCACCAGCGGGTTGATGAAGTAGCCGAGCGAGGTCTCCACCACATGACCGTTGTTGACGCCCCAGATGTAGGTGAACCAGTTGCACGCGATCGTGACGGAGGCCACCAGCAGTGCGACCAGCGCCCGCCGGTCGGCGACCAGCCGGCGCAGGCTGCCGATCCGCCGGCGGGCGACCAGCAACGCGACGACGGCGACCAGCGTCCAGCCGATGCGGTGCGCCAGGATCTCCTTCGGGGTGGCCGGCTCGAGCAGCGGCCAGAACAGCGGGAACAGCCCCCACATGATGTAGGCGGCGGCACCCAGCAGGAATCCGCGACGTTGCTCCGACACCCATGCAGTCTAGGTCCCGTCATCACCTACCGCCGACATGACTCCTGACCGCGAGACCCCTTCCCCCGGTGAGTGTGACGTTTTCGACAGACACGCCAGCGTGTCGCGTCGAAAACGTCCCACTCAACAGATGGGGACGGGCTAGTTGACGGTCCAGGCGTCGCCGCCGGCGATCAGCGCCGCCAGGTCGCCCGCACCGGACGTCTCCCGCGCGGTCGCGACCTGCTGGCGGGCCTGGTCGTCGTAGGTCGGACGGTCGACGTCGCGGAAGATGCCGATCGGCGCGCGGTGCAGGTGTCCGGCGTCGGTGAGCCGAGACAGCCCGAACGCCGCCGACGCGTCGATCGCGTGCGCGTCGTGGACGTGCAGCTCGGACTCGTCGACGTCGGCGACCTCGACCGCGAAGAACGCACCGCTGGTGTGCTCGCGCACCACGCCGTACTGGCCCTCCGCGCCGAACCTGATCGGCTCGCCGTGCCGCAGCGGGATGATCGCGTCGTCGCGGGTGTCCTTGTCCTTGAACGAGTCGAACGCGCCGTCGTTGAAGATCGGGCAGTTCTGGTAGATCTCGACCAGCGACGTGCCGCGGTGCGCCGCCGATGCGCGGAGCACTTCGGTGAGGTGCTTGCGGTCGGAGTCGAGGGTGCGTGCGACGAACGTCGCCTCCGCGCCGAGCGCCAGCGACACCGGGTTGAACGGCGTGTCCACCGAGCCCACCGGCGTCGACTTGGTCACCTTGCCGGTCTCCGAGGTGGGGGAGTACTGGCCCTTGGTCAGCCCGTAGATCCGGTTGTTGAACAGCAGGATGGTCATGTTGACGTTGCGGCGCAGGGCGTGGATCAGGTGGTTGCCGCCGATCGACAGCGCGTCGCCGTCACCGGTCACGACCCACACCGACAGGTCGGAGCGAGTCGTCGCGAGACCCGTCGCGATGGCCGGAGCCCGCCCGTGGATCGAGTGCATGCCGAAGGTGTCGAGGTAGTACGGGAACCGCGACGAGCAGCCGATGCCGGACACGAACACGATGTTCTCGCGGCGCAGCCCGAGGTCGGGCAGGAAGCCCTGCACGGCCGCGAGTACGGCGTAGTCGCCGCAACCGGGGCACCAGCGGACCTCCTGGTCGGACGAGAAGTCCTTGCGGTTCTGCGGCTCGTCGGTCGTCGGTACGCCACTGAGACCGGGGAACGGCAGGTCGGTCGTGGTCATCGGCGGACCTCCTCCGTCGTCGAGGGTGCGGTGTCGAGGGTGGGGTCGAGGCTGGACACCAGGTCGGCGATCGCCTCGGCGAGCTCGGTCGACACGAACGGCAGGCCGCGCACGGCGTTGTAGCCGACCACGTCGACGAGGTACTTGGCGCGCAGCAGCATGGAGAGCTGGCCGAGGTTCATCTCCGGGACCAGCACCCGCTCGTAGCGGCCCAGCACGTCGCCGAGGTCCTTCGGGAACGGGTTGAGATGCCGGATGTGGGCCTGCGCCACCGAGCCGCCCGCGCCCCGGACCTGCCGGACCGCGGCGCCGATCGGCCCGTACGTCGAACCCCAGCCCAGCACCAGCACCCGGGCGTCGCCGTCCGGATCGTCGACCTCGGTCGGCGGGAGGGAGTCGGCGACCCGGTCGACCTTGGCCTGGCGGGTGCGCACCATCAGGTCGTGGTTGTTGGGGTCGTACGAGATGTTGCCGGTGCCGTCGGCCTTCTCGATGCCGCCGATCCGGTGCTCGAGACCGGCGGTGCCCGGCAGCGCCCACGGGCGGGCCAGCGTCTCGTCGTCGCGCTTGTACGGCCAGTACTCCTGCTTGCCGTCGGCCGTCTCGTGGTTGGTCTCGGTCGCGAAGCCGGGCTCGATCACCGGCAGCGCGTCGACCTCGGGCAGATGCCACGGCTCGGAGCCGTTGGCGAGGTAGCCGTCGGACAGCAGCATCACCGGGGTGCGGTAGGTGACGGCGATCCGAGCGGCTTCGATCGCGGCGTCGAAGCAGTCCGACGGCGAGCACGGGGCGACGATCGGCAGCGGGGACTCGCTGTTGCGTCCGAACATCGCCTGCAGCAGGTCGGCCTGCTCGGTCTTGGTGGGCAGCCCGGTGGACGGCCCACCACGCTGGATGTCGCACACGATCAACGGCAGCTCCATCATCACGCCAAGGCCGATCGTCTCCGCCTTCAGCGCGATGCCGGGTCCGGACGACGTCGTGACGCCGAGGGCACCACCGAACGCGGCGCCGAGCGCGGCACCGACGCCGGCGATCTCGTCCTCGGCCTGGAACGTCGTGACGCCGAACCTCTTGTGCTTGCTCAGCTCGTGCAGGATGTCGGACGCCGGCGTGATCGGGTACGACCCGAGGAACAGCGGCAGACCGGAACGCTGCGACGCGGCGATCAGGCCGTACGCCAGGGCGAGGTTGCCGGTGATGTTGCGGTAGGTGCCGGGCTCCATCGGCGCGGGCTTGACCTCGTACGACACGGCGAACGTCTCGGTCGTCTCACCGAAGTTCCAGCCGGCCTTGAACGCCGTGAGGTTGGCGTCGCGGATGTCGGGGGCCTTGGCGAAGCGCCGCTCGAGGAACTTGATCGTCGGGTCGATGGGACGCCCGTACAGCCACGACAGCATGCCGAGCGCGAACATGTTCTTCGCTCGGGCCGCGTCCTTGCGTGACAGACCGAATTCCTTGACCGCCTCGACCGTCATCGACGTCAGGTCGACCTCGTGCACCGTGAACGCGTCGAGGCTGTCGTCCTCGAGTGGGTTCTCGAGGTAGCCGGCGCGGGTCAGGTTGCGGTTGGTGAAGTCGTGGGTGTCCACGATGATTGTGGCGGCCTTGGGCAGGTCGCCGATGTTGGCGCGGAGTGCCGCCGGGTTCATCGCCACCAGGACGTCCGGGGCGTCGCCCGGCGTCAGGATGTCGTGGTCGGCGAAGTGCACCTGGAACGACGAGACCCCCGGCAGCGTGCCGGCGGGGGCGCGGATCTCCGCGGGAAAGTTGGGCAGAGTAGACAGGTCGTTGCCGAACGACGCTGTCTCTTGGGTGAAGCGGTCCCCCGTGAGCTGCATGCCGTCGCCGGAGTCTCCGGCAAACCGAATGATCACCCGGTCGAGCTGCCGGACCTGTTTGGTCACCGTGCATCCTCTTTCCGGTGGGTCCCGTTGGGTGACGGGGCCCGTTCGCTGTGGTGATGTGCAGTTGGCGGTGCGTGACGTCCGCTCTCCTGTTCATGCTACGACTGTCACAACTTTGCCGTGCGGAGGTGTCCACATCGCGGGGG
>WHTB01000393.1 GCA_009379735.1 Propionibacteriales bacterium | reverse complement strand
TTCCTGTGGCGGATCAAGCAGCGGGTGCCCGGCCCGGGCATGGTCGGCATCTTCGACCGGTCGCACTACGAGGACGTGCTGATCGGCCGGGTCCGCCAGCTCGCGACGCCGTCGACGATCGAGAAGCGCTACGGCTCGATCAACAACTTCGAGGCCGGGCTGGTCGACGCCGGCACCACCGTGGTCAAGTGCTTCCTGCACATCTCCGAGCAGGAGCAGCGGGAGCGGCTGCTGGCCCGGCTCGACGACCCCACCAAGCACTGGAAGTTCAACCCCGGCGACATCGACGAGCGGGCGCTGTGGCCGCACTACCAGCAGGCGTACGAGATCGCGCTGGAGCGCTGCAACTCGCCCGACGCGCCCTGGTACGTCGTACCCGCGGGCCGAAAGTGGTACCGGAACTGGGCCGTCACGATGCTGCTGCTCGAGCACCTGCGCGGGCTCGACCTGGCCTGGCCGGCGGCCGACTTCGACGTCGCCGAGCAGCGCGCCCGCCTGCTCGGCTGAGCTTGTCAGACGGTATCGACCACCGGTGGTCGATACCGTCTGACAGCTGTCACGCCGGGAGCGGGACCAGCTCGACCGCGGCCACCGTGTAGCGGGTCAGCACCAGCCATGCGACCTCCGGGTCGGCGCCCAGCGGCTCCGCCACCGCGATCGCACCCGCCTCGACGGCGAGCTCCTCGGCCCGTTCGGGCAGGAAGCCCGGCGCGATGAAGTACGACCCGACGGCCACGTGCCGACGGCCCTGCCGACGGAAGTCACGCACCGCCTCCCCGGTCGCCGGGGGAGCAGCCGACGCGAACGCGGCGATGGCCGGCAGGTGGTGCCGCACGCCCCACAACCGGGCGAGCCGCGCCACCGAGGCGTTGGCCAGCGGGTCGCTCGACCCGGCGGCGGCCAGGACGAGCGCGTCGATCTCGGTCGCCCTGGCCTGCTTGAGGGAGGCACGCAGCCGCCGGTCGAGCACGTCGAGGAGTACGTCGTCGCCGAGTACGTCGCTGACCCGGATCCGCAGGCCGGGGTGCTTGTCGGTCGCGGCGGCGATCACGCCGGGTACGTCGACCCGAGCGTGGAACGCCGAGGTCAGCAGCAGCGGTACGACGACGATCTCGTCGTAGCCGGCCTTGACCAGCCGGCCGAACACCGTGCTGGGCGACGGCCGGGCGTGGTCGAGGAACGCCGGCTCGACCCGCAGGTCGGGCCGCAGCGACCGGACGCGGTCGCAGAGCGCGTGCACGGTGGCGGCCGAGCGCGGGTCCTTGCTGCCGTGGGCCAGGGCCACCAGGGCGGGAGCAGTCATGATGATGGTCCTCCTAAGCGTGGATGCCGCACTCGGTCTTGCCGGTGCCGGCCCAACGTCCGCTGCGCGGGTCGTCGCCCGGGGCGACGCGCTGGGTGCACGGCCAGCAACCGATGGACGGGTAGCCGTCGTACTGGAGCGGGTTGACGAGGACGCCGTTGTCCGCGATGTAGCGATCGACGTCGTCCTGGGACCACCGAGCGAGCGGCGAGACCTTGACCTTGCGCTTGCGCTCGTCCCAGCCGACGACCGGTGCGATGACCCGGTTGCGGGTCTCCTCGCGACGCAGGCCGGTGGCCCACGCGTCGTACCTCGCGAGCCCCTGCTCGAGCGGCGCGACCTTGCGCAGCGCGCAGCACAGGTCGGGGTCACGGCTGAACAGGTCCTTGCCGTACGTCGCGTCCTGCTCGGCGACGGTCTGCTCCGGATGCAGCGTGACCAGGTTGACCGGCAGCGTCGCCTCGATGGCATCGCGGGTCCCGATCGTCTCCGCGAAGTGGTAGCCGGTGTCGAGGAACACCACGTCGACGCCGGGAGCGACGGTCGACGCGAGGTGGGCGAGTACGCCGTCGGCCATCGACGAGGTGATCGCGAACCGGTCGCCGAACGTGTCGACGGCCCACTCGATGATCAGCTCGGCCGGGGCGAGCTCGAGCTCCGGGCCGGCGATGCCGGCCAGCTCGCGCAGCTCGACGTCACTGCGGGCCGGCGCACTCGCGCGAGGTGTCCCGAGGTCGATCGCGGTCATCGCTGTACCTGCCCAATCGTTGGTGGGGCGAGTAGTCCGAGAAACTTCAGCCGGAAGGCCCGCAGGCACGAGCGGCACTCCCACGCGCCGTGGCCGTCCTCGTGCGGACGCAGGTCCTCGTCGCCGCAGTACGGACAGTGGAACGGGACCGAGTGGCCGCTCATGACAGCAGTCCGTCCTCGGCGCGGGCGGCCCACTGCGCGAACCGTTCGCCGTCCGTCCGGTGGTCGAGGTAGTTGCGGACCACACGCTCGACGTAGTCGGTCAGGCCGGCGGACGTGACCTTGTGAGCCCGCAGCTTGCGGCCGAACCCCTGGTTGAGACCGACGCCTCCGCCGAGATGCACCTGGAAGCCCTCTACCTGCTCGCCGTTCTCGTCCAGCACCAGCTGGCCCTTGAGGCCGATGTCGGCGACCTGGATCCGGGCGCAGGAGTTCGGGCAGCCGTTGACATGCACGGAGATCGGCGTGTCGAGGTCGGGGATCCGCTGCTCGAGCTCGGCGACCAGGGCGGCGCCGCGGTCCTTGGTGTCGACGATCGCGAGCTTGCAGAACTCGATGCCGGTGCAGGCCATCGTGTTGCGCCGCCAGGCCGACGGTCGCGACGACAGCCCGATCCCGTCCAGTGCGGTCACCAGTGACTCGACCTGGTCCTCGGCGACGTCGAGGACCAGGAACTTCTGGTAGGCAGTGGTGCGGATGCGGTCGGAGCCGTGCTCCTCCACCAGGTCGGCAAGCTTGGCCAGCGTGCTGCCGTCGACCCGCCCGACGGTCGGGGCGGCACCGACGTAGAACGTGCCGTTGTGCTGGCGGTGCACACCGACGTGGTCGCCGTTGTGCGGCGGGTCGGCCGGGCGGGGCCCGTCGAGCAGCGGGCGCTTGAGGTACTCGTTCTCCAGTACCTCGCGGAACTTCTCCGGGCCCCAGTCGGCGACCAGGAACTTCAGCCGGGCCCGGCTGCGCAGCCGGCGGTAGCCGTAGTCGCGGAAGATGCCGACGACTCCGGCCCACACGTCGGCGACCTCGTCGAGCGGCACCCAGGCGCCGAG
>WHTB01000479.1 GCA_009379735.1 Propionibacteriales bacterium | reverse complement strand
GGACGCTGGAGCACGGATGAGACGCTTCCTGGCCCGTGCCGGTGTTGCGCAGGCGGCCGTCCTCCACCTAGTGGCCGTGTTGGTGGCGTGCACGGCCGCCGGAGCCGCGCTGGCCACGGTCGGGCTCCGCGCGAGCGCCGACACGATGTTCGCGGACTCGCTCGACGCCAACAAGGGGGCGGCCCGCACGATCGCCGTCCGCTATGTCGGCATGGGCAGCACCGGGCACGAGGAGCCGGAGGTCGGCGCCGAGGTCGCGGCCGCGACCCGCGACCTCTCGACCCTGCTCGGCGAGCCCCGGCCCGCGGTCGTCGGCCCCGCCGTGGAGCTGACCGCGGTCTCCGACGCCGTACCGCCGGGCACGGTGTCGGTGACCGTCGCGTCGTACCCCGAGCTCGACCCACTGGTCAGGTTCACCGACGGACGCGCTCCGCGGGAGACCCGGAAGGACGAGCAGCTCACGCCCGAGGTCGCCGCCATCCGGGCCAGCGACATCGGCTCGGTGGTGGAGATCGCGTTGACCGCCGAGTCGTCGAAGGAGCTGCAGCTCCCGGTGGGCATGTACGCGCTCCCGAGCTCGAAGTCGGCGGCCGGGCTGGACGAGCAGCCGGTACTGCAGGTGGTCGGCATCTACCAGCCGGTGAGCGACGCCCGGAGCGCTCTCGACGACCTGCCGCTGACCCGCAAGCCGGCGATCGGCTACTCCATCGACGAGAAGAAGCTGCTGGCCACCGCGCTCACCGCGTCCGCCGAGAGCGTCATCGGTGCCTGGCCACGTCGGTCGACCACGCAGTGGACCCTGCCGGTCACCGCCACGCCGGACGCCGCGCAGGCCGACGACATCGCGCGGGCGGTCGACCGACTGTCGCTCACCCAGTGGCCGCGCACCGACAACCTGGTCAGCGCCCAGGCGTCCACGCGGCTCGGCCAGGTGGCCCGCGAGGTGGCGAGCCAGCAGGCCGCGAGCAACGCACTGGCCGCACTGCCGCTGGTCGGGCTGCTGGTCAGCGGACTGACCGCGGTCGCGCTGGCGGCCCGGCTGCTGGCCCGGCGGCGGGCGACTGACACCTGGCTGCTGTCCGCCCGCGGGGCGTCCGTCGGTCAGCTGGTCGCCCTCCGCGGAGTCGAGGCGTTGCTGCTGGTCCTGCCGGGGGTTGCGGTCGCCGGCGCGCTCGCGCTGTGGCTGGCCCGGCGTACCGCCGTCGAGACCCCGAGCCGCACCGACGTGGTCGTGCTGGCCGGCATCGGCCTGCTGGCCGTGCTGACGATCGTGACGGCCAGCCTGGTCGGCTCGCAGCGCCTGACTCCGGGTGGCCAGCAGGACGCCCGGCGGCAGGCCCTGGCCGATGCAGCCGAGGGCGTCGTGGTCCTGCTCGGGGTCGCCGGGGTCGGCCTGCTCAGCACCCGGCGCAACCTGCAGGCCGGGGACCCGTTGCTGGCGTTGGTTCCGGTGCTGGCGGCAGCGGCCGCGACCCTGGTGGCGCTGCGGCTGCTACGCGGTGTCCTCGGCTGGTCGCGGGCCGCCGCCTCCCGTACCCGCGGCGTGGTCTCGCTGGTCGGGCCCAGCCGGGCCGTCGACGTG
>WHTB01000460.1 GCA_009379735.1 Propionibacteriales bacterium | reverse complement strand
GGGTGATGCCATCGGGGGTTACGACGGCGTTGACTGGCTGGTCCCGTGACGTCGCCGGCACGCTGTCGAGCAGCTCGCCTGCGAACAGCAGCGCGCACGCCCACGCGCGCCCGTCCAGCCGCTCGAGCACCCGGTCGTAGTAGCCGCCGCCACGCCCCAGCCGCGAGCCGTCGCGACCGACCGCGAGCCCCGGGCAGAGCGCCACGTCGACCTGCGCCAGGGCCGCCGGACCGAGCCGTTTCCCGGTAGGTTCGAGCAGCCCGAAACCCGCGGGCGCGAGGCTGTCCGGCCCGGTGTACTCCACCCAGTCGAGCTCCCGTTTGCCGAGCACGATGGGCAGCAGCACCCGCACTCCTCGGCCCACCAGCGCATCCACCAACGGGAGCGTCGGCGGCTCCTCGCCGACACCGACGTACGCCGTGACGACGCGCGCAGCCGCCAGCTCGGGCGCGGCGAGCAGCCACTCGGTGATGCGCTCGCCGGCCGTCACCCGCTCCGCGTCCGGCCGGGCCCGTCGTTCGGCGAGCAGTCTCGTCCGCAAGTCCGCCTTGGTTACCGTCATAGTCGCCTACCATCCCAGGCATGAGCGTCGAAGGTTTACGGCAGGCGCAGCTCGCGATGGCCGAGGACGGTCTCCCGCAGCGGGCGATCGACGTCTTCTCGCACTACTACTCCGTCCT
This sequence comes from Propionibacteriales bacterium, assembly GCA_009379735.1. GTDB lineage: Bacteria > Actinomycetota > Actinomycetes > Propionibacteriales > Nocardioidaceae > WHTB01. Next base: position 1,123 of record WHTB01000460.1, on the reverse strand, counting down.
CGAGGCCGGCGAGACCGGCATGCTCGACGAGGACGACCTTGAGCCCATCAGCGCGCTCCCGCGGCTCGCCGACCTCGACACCGATCCGCCGACGGCCCGCGAGGCGCTCGCGCAGACGGTGGTGATCAAGCTCAACGGCGGGCTCGGCACCTCGATGGGCATGGACCGCGCCAAGTCGCTGCTCGAGGTGCGGCCGGGCCGCACGTTCCTCGACCTGATCGCCGGCCAGATCCTGGCGCTGCGCAAGGAGTACGACGTACCGCTGCCGCTGCTGTTCATGAACAGTTTCCGCACCCGCGCCGACACCCTGGCCGCCCTGGCGGCGTACCCCGATCTGCCGGTCGACGGGCTGCCGCTCGACTTCGTCCAGAACCGGGAGCCCAAGCTGCGCAGCGACGACCTCACCCCGGTCGTCTGGCCGGCCGACCCGGCGCTCGAGTGGTGCCCGCCGGGTCATGGTGACCTGTACACCGCACTCGACGCCTCCGGGCTGCTGCGGCGGCTGCTCGACGCCGGCTACCGCTACGCGTTCGTCTCCAACGCCGACAACCTCGGTGCCCGGCCCGACCCCCGGCTCGCCGCGTGGTTCGCCGACCTCGCGGCGCCGTTCGCGTCGGAGTCGTGCCGGCGCACGCCATCGGACCGCAAGGGCGGACACCTCGCCGTACGCCGCGCCGACGGCCGGCTGGTGCTCCGCGAGTCGGCCCAGACCCGGCCCGAGGACGAGGCGGCGTTCGCCGACGTCGAGCGGCACCGGTTCTTCAACAGCAACAACCTGTGGCTCGACCTGCGGGCCCTGTCCGAGACGCTCGAGGCCACCGGCGGCGTGCTCGGGCTGCCGATGATCCGCAACGTCAAGACGGTCGATCCGAGCGACCCGTCGTCGCCCGAGGTGATCCAGATCGAGACCGCGATGGGCGCCGCCATCGAGGTGTTCGAGGGCGCCGCCGCGATCGAGGTCGACAAGTCCCGCTTCCTCCCCGTCAAGAGCACCAACGACCTGCTGGTGATGCGCTCCGACGTGTACGAGGTGGGCGATGACGCAGGGGTACGCCTGGTCGACGAGCGAGACGACGCGCCGTACGTGGACCTCGACACGCCGTACAAGCTGGTCGGCGACTTC
>WHTB01000208.1 GCA_009379735.1 Propionibacteriales bacterium | reverse complement strand
GAGATCGTCGCCGCCGCGGCGGCCGGTGACCTGCAGGCCCTCGTCGTCGGCGGCGTCGAGGTCGACGACCTCCCCGACCCGGTCGCCGCAGTCGCGGCGCTCGACGCGGTGCCGTTCCTGGTCAGCCTGGAGATCCGGGCGACCGCGGTCGCCGAGCGGGCCGACGTCGTGCTGCCGGTCGCGCCGGTGGCGGAGAAGGCCGGCTCGTTCGTCAACTGGGAGGGCCGGGTCCGGCGGTTCGACGACGTACTCACGGTCGCCGGCTCGCTGCCCGACCTCCGGGTCCTGGCCGGCATCGCCGACGAGCTGGGCACCGACCTCGGCTTCCGCACCGTCGACGGCGCCCGCGCCGAGATGGTCGAGCTCGGGCCGTGGGACGGCGGCCATCCGAGCCCGCCGACGGTCGCCGCCGGCACCGCCGCGACACCGGCGGTCGGCGAGGCCGTGCTGGCGACCTGGCGGATGCTGGTCGACGACGGCACGCTGCAAGACGGCGAGCCCTATCTCAAGGCCACCGGCCGCGCCCCGGTCGTCCGGATGTCCGCCGCGACCGCCGAAGCTCTCGGTGTCGCCCCGGGTGGCACCGTGACGATCGCGACCGAGCACGGCAGCATGGCCCTGCCGGCCGCGGTGGCTGACCTCCCGGACAGCGTGGTCTGGGTGCCGCAGCGCTCCGGTGGCCAGTCGGTCAACCGCGACCTGCGGGTCGGTGCCGGCGCCGTCGTCCGCATCCAGGGAGGGGCAGCGTGAACCTCGCACACGGCGCAGGCGTGATCCTCGCCAAGGACGACCTGTCGGAGTTCGGCAACGACCCGTGGTGGCTGTGGCTGGTCAAGGGCGTGCTGATCTTCGTGATCCTCGTCGTGCTGACGCTGTTCAACATCTGGGCAGAGCGTCGCGTGGTGGCCCGGATGCAGCACCGCGTCGGCCCCAACGTGCACGGGCCGTTCGGCCTGCTGCAGTCGCTGGCCGACGGCATCAAGCTGGCGCTGAAGGAGGACGTCGTCCCGAAGGCCGCCGACAAGGTGCTGTTCATCATCGCGCCGGTCATCTCGACGATCCCGGCCTTCATCGCGTTCGCGGTGATCCCGTTCGGCCCGGTCGTCACGGTGCCGTTCACCGACATCGAGACACCGCTGCAGCTGACCGACATGCCGGTCGCGGTGCTGTACATCCTGGCGGTCGCGTCGGTCGGCATCTACGGCATCGTGCTGGCGGGCTGGTCGTCGGGCTCGACGTACGCGCTGCTGGGCGGCCTGCGCTCATCGGCGCAGATGATCTCGTACGAGGTGGCGATGGGTCTCGCGTTCGTCGCGGTGTTCCTGTACGCCGGGTCGATGTCGACGTCGGAGATCGTGGCGGCGCAGGAGCGGCTGTGGTTCGGCCTGATCCTGATCCCGTCCTTCCTGATCTACATCGCGGCGATGGTCGGCGAGACCAACCGCGCGCCGTTCGACCTCCCCGAGGCCGAGGGCGAGCTGGTCGGCGGTTTCCACACCGAGTACTCCTCGCTGAAGTTCGCGCTGTTCTTCCTGGCCGAGTACGTCAACATGGTCACGGTCGGGGCGCTGGCGACGACGCTGTTCCTCGGTGGCTGGATGGCGCCGTGGCCGCTGTCGCTGTGGGACGGCGCCAACCAGGGCTACCTGCCGCTGCTGTGGTTCCTCGGCAAGACGATGCTGTTCATCTTCTTCTTCATCTGGCTGCGCGGCACGCTGCCACGGATGCGCTACGACCAGTTCATGAAGCTCGGCTGGAAGGTGCTGATCCCGGTCGCGCTGCTGTGGACGGTGGCGGTGGCGACGATCCGGGCGATCACGCTCGACGAGGGCATCGACCGGCGCTACATCATCGGTGCCGCGCTGGTCGCGGTGCTGGTGTTCCTGGCACTGTCGTTCGTCGGCGAGAAGGCGACCGAGGAGGAGCCCGAGGAGGAGCCCGAGTTCGACGCGTTCGCCGGGGGCTACCCGGTGCCGCCGATGCCCGGCCAGCAACTGCCCGTACTCACCAGCGTGACCGGCAGCACCGGCACCAGTGCCGGGGCCGGTGACACCGACGACGGGGGCGCGCCTGTCAGCGAGGAGGACCGGGGTGCCTAGCCTCAAGGAACAGTTCTGGGACCCGGTCGCCGGGTTCGGGGTCACCTTCCGCACGATGTTCAAGAAGGTGGTCACCGAGCAGTACCCGCGCGAGAAGAAGCCCACCGCGCCACGGTTCCACGGCCGGCACCAGCTCAACCGCTGGCCCGACGGACTGGAGAAGTGCATCGGCTGCGAGCTGTGCGCCTGGGCCTGCCCGGCGGACGCGATCTACGTCGAGGGCGCCAGCAACACCGGCGAGGAGCGGTTCTCGCCGGGCGAGCGCTACGGCCGCGTCTACCAGATCAACTACCTGCGCTGCATCCTCTGCGGCCTCTGCATCGAGGCCTGTCCGACCCGCGCGCTGACGATGACCAACGAGTACGAGCTGGCCGACCGCTCACGTGAGTCGCTGATCTACGAGAAGAAGGACCTGCTGGCCCCGCTGCTGCCCGGGATGGAGGAGCCACCGCACCCGATGCGGCTCGGCGACGACGAGGCTGCGTACTACCGCGGCGGCACGCAGGACGTGGCCGGCCGGGAGGCCGAGTCGGCGGGGGGCAGCAAGTGATCGCGTTCTGGATCCTCGCGCCGATCATGGTCGCTGCCGCGCTCGGCATGGTGCTGGTCCGCAAGGCCGTCCACTCGGCGATGCTGCTGGCCGTCGTGATGGTGTCGCTGGCGATCCTGTACGCCGTACTCGACGCGCCGTTCCTGTTCGTCGTCCAGATCATCGTCTACACCGGCGCCGTGCTGATGCTCTTCCTGTTCGTGCTTATGCTCGTCGGCGTCGACTCCGCCGACTCCCTGGTCGAGACGATCAAGGGCCAGCGAGCGCTCGGCGCCACGGCGGCCCTGCTGGTCGGGGTCGTCCTCGTGGTCGTCGCGTCGCAGGCCGTCGTCGGTTCCGCGGCTGGGCTGGCCGGGCCCAACCTCGACGGCAATGTGCAGGGCCTGGCCGACCTGCTGTTCTCGAAGTACGTGTTCGCGTTCGAGGTCACCAGTGCGCTGCTGATCACCGCCGCGCTCGGCGCGATGGTGCTCGCGCACCGCGAGCGGCTGACGCCGAAGCCGACCCAGCGTGACCGGGCGCAGCAGCGGGTCCGCGACTACGCCGACTCCGGCAAGCACCTCGGGCCGCTCGCACCACCCGGTGTCTACGCCCGGCACAACGCCGTCGACACCCCTGCGCTGCTGCCCGACGGGTCGGTCGCCGGCGAGTCGGTGTCGCGCACGCTCAAGGCGCGCGGCACCGTCCGGCAGGCGCCCGCGATCGCCCGTACACCCGGTCTCGACGACGACGGGTCACAGACCGGCCGGGTGACCGGCAACGACGCCAGCCGGCCGTCCGCCGAGACGGGAGGCGACCAGTGAGCTCCGAACCGTTCCTGGTGCTGTCCGTGCTGCTGTTCACGATCGGCGCTCTCGGCGTGCTCGTCCGGCGCAACGCGATCGTCGTGTTCATGTGCGTCGAGCTGATGCTGAACGCCGCCAACCTCGCGTTCGTGACGTTCGCCCGCCAGCACGGCAACCTCGACGGCCAGGTCGCCGCCTTCTTCGTGATGGTGGTGGCTGCCGCCGAGGTCGTGATCGGCCTCGCGATCATCGTGACCATCTTCCGTACCCGCCGCTCGGCCTCGGTCGACGACGCGAGCCTGCTGAAGTACTGAGGAGTCCACTGCTGTGAGCCCCGTATTCGGTGAGCCCGTCGTGAACGGCCTTACTGCGCTGAGCGTGCATCCGGCGATGCAGGAGGCCGGGCACGCCGTGACGCCAGCCGCCGCCGGCGGCGTGTTCTCGCTGACCTGGCTGGTGGTGGCGCTGCCCGCGGTCAGTGCGGCGGTCCTGCTGCTCGGTGGCCGTACGACGAAGACCTGGGGGCACCTGCTCGGCTGCGCGACGCCGATCGCGTCGTTCGTGCTCGGCCTGGTGATGTTCGTCGAGCTGCTCCGCCGCCCCGGGGACGACCGGGCCGTGGCCCAGTCGGTGTACACCTGGGTCGAGGCCGGCAGCTTCCACGTCGAGATGGGGTTCCTGGTCGACCAGCTGTCGATCCTGTTCGTGCTGCTGATCACCGGCGTCGGGGGCCTGATTCACGTCTACTCGATCGGGTACATGGCCGACGACGAGCGGCGCCCGCGGTTCTTCGGCCAGCTCAACCTCTTCATCGTGGCGATGCTGATCCTGGTGCTGGGCGCCGACTACCTGACCATGTTCCTCGGCTGGGAGGGCGTCGGCCTCGCGTCGTACCTGCTGATCGGGTTCTGGCAGCACAAGCACTCCGCGGCGACGGCGGCGAAGAAGGCGTTCGTCGTCAACCGCGTCGGCGACATGGGCATGGCGCTCGCGGTGATGGCGATGTTCGCGACCTTCGGCACGATGTCGTTCGAGGGCGTCTCCGCCGCGGCGTCGGAGGCCTCCGAGGCGACGCTGACCGCGATCGGCCTGCTGCTGCTGCTCGGCGCGTGCGGAAAGTCCGCGCAGGTGCCGCTGCAGAGCTGGCTGCTGGACGCGATGGAGGGCCCGACGCCGGTGTCGGCGCTGATCCATGCGGCCACCATGGTGACCGCCGGCGTCTACCTGGTCACCCGCTCCAACTTCATCTTCGAGGGCGCACCCGTCGCGGCGACGGCGGTGGTCATCGTCGGGCTGGTCACGCTGCTGTGGGGCGCGGTGATCGGGTGTGCGAAGGACGACATCAAGAAGGCGCTCGCCGGGTCGACGATGAGCCAGATCGGCTACATGATGCTGGCGGCCGGCCTCGGTCCGGCCGGCTACGCGTTCGCGATCTTCCACCTGATCACGCACGGCTTCTTCAAGGCCAACCTGTTCCTCGGCGCCGGGTCCGTCATGCACGCGATGGACGACGAGGTCGACATGCGGCGCTATGGCGCGCTCGGCCCGGTCCTGCCCGCGACGTTCCTGACCTTCGCGATGGGCTACCTCGCGATCATCGGGTTCCCCGGCTTCGCCGGCTTCTGGAGCAAGGACAAGATCATCGAGGCGGCGTTCGCCGACAACTGGGTCGTCGGCGTCGGCGCCCTGCTCGGCGCCGGCATCACCGCGTTCTACATGACCCGGGTGATGCTGATGACGTTCCTGACCCGCAAACGCTGGGCGAAGGACGTGCACCCGCACGAGTCGCCGGCCGTGATGACGATCCCGCTGATCGTGCTGGCCGTGCTGTCGGTGGTCGGCGGCCTGCTGCTGCTCGGCGGCTGGATCGTCGACTGGCTGACCCCGGTCGTCGGCGAGGAGCACCACGAGCTGGCCGTGTCGCCCTGGCTGCTGACCTTGCTGATCGTCGCGGTGGTGGCGGTGGGTGTCGCCGTCGCGTTCGTGGTGCTGGTCAAGCGCGAGATCCCGCGGACCGCGCCGGTCAAGGTGTCGCCGTTCACCGCCGCCGCGCGGGCCGACCTGTACGGCGACGCCCTCAACGAGGCCGTCTTGATGCGCCCCGGCCAGTACCTCACCCGGTCGCTGGTCTACGCCGACACCAAGGGCATCGACGGCACCGTCAACGGGGTCGGCGCGTTGGTCGGCGGCTCGTCGGGCCGGCTGCGACGGCTGCAGACCGGGTTCGTCCGGTCGTACGCGCTGGCGATGCTGTCCGGTGTCGCGCTGGTCGTACTCGCCCTGCTGGCGGTGAACCTCGGATGACGGTTCTGCTGTCCACTCGCTCCGATCGGCGGGAGTCGCTGTGAGCTTTCCCTGGTTGACCGTCCTCGGCGCGGTTCCGCTGCTCGGCGCCCTCGTCGTGATGGCGCTCCCGCGCCGGAGCAGTGCGGTGCCGAAGCAGGCGGCGCTGGCGATCTCGCTGGTCGTGCTCGTGCTCACCGTGTACGTCGCGACCCAGTACGACGCCGGCGGCGGCATGCAGTTCGAGGAGCAGCGCACCTGGATCGCTGCGTTCGGCGCCCACTACGCCGTCGGGCTCGACGGCATCGGCCTGCTGCTGGTGCTGCTCACCGCGATCCTCACCCCGGTCGTGATCCTCGCGTCCTGGGACGACGCCGAGGTCGGGCGCTGGAGCGTCAACGCGTTCTTCGCCTGGATGCTGGCGCTCGAAGGCCTGTCGATCGGCGTGTTCGTCGCGACCGACGTGTTCTTGTTCTACGTGCTGTTCGAGGCCACGCTGATCCCGATCTACTTCCTGATCGGCGGGTTCGGGGGTCCGCGCCGCTCGTACGCGTCGGTGAAGTTCCTGCTGTACAGCCTGTTCGGCGGTCTGCTGATGCTGGCGTCGGTGGTCGGCCTCTACGTCGTCTCGAACGACGCCGAGTCCGGGCCGACGTACCTGCTGTCCGAGCTGTCCCAGCTGGAGATCGGCGAGACCACTGGCCGCTGGCTGTTCCTGGGCTTCTTCGTCGCGTTCGCGATCAAGGCGCCGATGTGGCCGGTGCACACCTGGCTCCCGGACGCCGCGAGCGAGGGCACGCCGGGTACGTCGGTGCTGCTCGTCAGCATCCTCGACAAGATCGGCACCTTCGGGATGATCCGGTTCTGCCTCGGGATCTTCCCGGAGGCCTCGACCTGGGCCACGCCGGTGGTGATCGCGCTGGCGGTCATCAGCGTGATCTACGGGGCGTTGCTCGCGATCGGCCAGAACGACATGCGCCGGCTGATCGCGTACACCTCGATCTCGCACTTCGGCTTCATCGTGCTGGGCATCTTCGTGATGAACAGCCAGGGGCACGCCGGGTCGACGCTCTACATGTTCAACCACGGGCTGTCGACGGCGGCGCTGTTCTTGGTGACCGGCTTCTTGATCAGTCGTCGCGGGTCCAAGCTGATCAGCGACTTCGGTGGCGTCGAGAAGGTCGCTCCGGTGCTGGCCGGGGTGTTCTTGCTGTCCGGGCTGTCGAGCCTGTCGCTGCCGGGGCTGTCGCCGTTCGTCAGCGAGTTCCTGGTGCTGGCCGGCACGTACACCCACTCGGTGCCGGCCGCGGTGATCGCGACGTTCGGCATCGTGCTGGCGGCGCTGTACATCCTGATCATGTACCAACGCACAATGACCGGACCGACCCGAGCCGGGTTGGAGGACACCCCCGACCTCAACGTCCGGGAGATCGTGGCGCTGGCCCCGGTGCTGGCCCTGCTGGTGATCCTCGGGCTGTTCCCGAAACCGGCGCTGGACGTCATCAACCCAGGAGTCGAGACGACGCTCGAGCACGTCGGCGTCGATGATCCCGAGCCGACCGTGCAGGCGCCGGCCGAGGCGAAAGGGGCGGGCCAGTGAGTCCGGTTTCCGACCTGGTGCTGGCGGCCGACTTCACGGCCCCGAAGATCGGCTACCAGTACATCTGGCCGCTGCTGGCGGTGTTCGGCGCGGCCGTCGCGGGCGTGCTGGTCGAGGCGTTCGTGGACCGGCCCTACCGGTACGTCACGCAGACCCTGATCGCGGTGCTGGGCCTGCTCGCGGCGCTGGTCGGCACGGTCCTGATCGCCGGCGACCTGCCCGAGGTGGGCGACGGCGCCGGCCGCGGTGTCGTCGACGCGATGGGGGCGATCGTGGTCGACGGCCCCACGGTCTTCCTCTGGGGGACCCTGCTGCTGCTGTCGCTGCTCGCCGTGCTGACGTTCGCCGAGCGGCACCTGGAGGGCGGCGTGACCGCGTTCGCCGGCCAGGCCGCCGCCCTGCCGGGAACCGACGCCGAGCGTGAGGCGTCCACCCGCGGCCTGGAGCACACCGAGGTGTTCCCGCTGATGCTGTTCGCGGTGGGCGGCATGCTGCTGTTCCCCGCATCCAACGACCTGCTGACGATGTTCGTCGCCCTCGAGGTGCTGTCCCTCCCGCTCTACCTGCTGTGCGGCCTGGCGCGGCGGCGCCGCCTGCTCAGCCAGGAGGCGGCGATGAAGTACTTCCTGCTCGGCGCGTACTCGTCGGCGTTCTTCGTGTTCGGCATCGCGCTGGTCTACGGCTACTCGGGCAGCGTCTCGCTGGCCGGCATCGACGCCGCCATCTCGAGCCAGACCGGCAGCGACCCGCTGCTGCTGACCGGCATCGGCCTGATGGCGGTGGG
>WHTB01000191.1 GCA_009379735.1 Propionibacteriales bacterium | reverse complement strand
GTACGCCCTCGCCGCCGAGACTGTGAACGCAGAGCTGCCGGCCGCCGCCCTCGTCATGGTGAGCTGTGCCTCGACGCTCACCGCGGTACGGGGACGCGTGCGGACGCAGTACGTCCTCGGGCTGGTGGCCGGGGTCTCGGCCGGCTGCGCCCTGCTGGTCAAGCAGAGCTTCTTCGACGGTGTCGTGTTCGCTGCCGTCCTGCTCGGTGTCGCGGGTGCCCGACGCACGTTGACCACGCCGGTGGTCGTACGGGTGGCGGCCGCGGTCGTCGTCGGCGTACTGGGGCCGCTGATCGCCACAGGTGTCTGGGCCATCCGCTCCGACGGTGGTCTCGGCGAGCTCTGGCTGGCGACGTACGGGTTCCGGATGCGCGCTCTCGGAGTGATCGCCGCCGAGAGCCTGGGCAGCTCGCTGGAGCGGCTGGTCATCGCCGCGGTGATGGCGACCGTCAGCGGCATCGTGCTGCTGGTCTGGAGCCTCACAGCCGCCCGGCGCGAGCTCGGAGGCGATCCGCTCCGGGCGCCCGTGCTGGTCGCCGTCGCGGTCATGCTCGCGGTGGCGCTCACCGGGTTCGTGGTGGGGGGAAGCCTATGGCGCCACTACCTGGTCCAGCTCGTCCCGGCCCTGGCGCTGTCCGCCGGGCTGGTCGCCCCGATCCTCGGTGCCGCCGGCCGCCGGATGCGGCAGGCGGTCGCCTTCACCGTCGTCGCCGCGGTCGTCGCCGCAGGCGTCGGGGTCGCCGTGCGGCCGTCACCCGACCACGTCGCGGAGTCGGCTGTCGCCGGCCTGCTGGCCAGGTCCTCGCACCGCGGGGACACCGCGTTCGTGACCTGGGGGCACGCCGACGTGATCCAGGCGGCGGGACTGACCAGCCCGTACTCGTACGTGTGGAGCCTCCCCACGCGGACCCTCGACCCGGACCTCGACGAGCTGAAGGACGTCCTCCGGGGACCCAACGCACCGACCTGGATCGTGGAGTGGGAGAGCTTCGACTACTGGGGCATCGACCGGGAGGGTGAGCTGGCCGCGATCGTGCGGGACAGGTATGTCCGCGTCGCCAGTCCCTGTGGCCACGACGTGCACCTCATCCGCAGCGCCCGCCGCGACCTGGGAGCCGACAGCCAGGCGTGCGGCATGATCAGTCGAGTCGAGACAGAGAGGGAGCCCCATGGCCGTGCAGCTGAACCACACCATCGTCAACGTCCGCGACAAACAAGAGTCGGCGACTTTCCTGGCCGAGCTGCTCGGGCTGGCTCCGCCGACCCCGTACGGGCCGTTCCTGGTGGTGCAGGTCGATAACGACGTGTCGCTCGACTTCGCCGACGACCACGGCACCGTCCATCCGCAGCACTACGCGTTCCTGGTCGGCGAGGCGGAGTTCGACGAGATCTTCGGCCGGATCAAGGACCGTGGCCTCACCTACTGGGCCGACCCGTTCCGGCGCCGCGAGGGCGAGCTCAACACCAACGACGGAGGTCGCGGCGTCTACTGGGAGGAGCCCAGCGGCCACTTCCTCGAGATCATCACCCGCCCGTACGGCAGCGGCAGCTGAGCACAGAAAGGCGTACCCATGTCCTACCCCGAGCCGCGCTACCTCGGTGACACCGGCGAGGTCAGCGCGACGTACCGAGCGTTGGGCCACCCACCCGAGCTGGTGAACCCCAAGGGTACGAAGGTCCACTACCTCTCGACCGGCGCCTCCACGAACGGCGAGTTCGGCCTGTACCGCTGGGACTTCGGTCCCGAAGTCAGCGGCCCGGACGCCCATTTCCACAAGACCATCGCGGAGACCTTCTTCATCTTGTCCGGCACCGTCCGCCTCTACGACGGCGAGCAGTGGATCGACGCGACGTCGGGCGACTACCTGTACGTACCGCAGGGCGGGATCCACGCGTTCAAGAACGAGCCCGGTGAGCCCGCCTCGATGCTGCTGCTGTTCACCCCGGGCGCCCCGCGTGAGGAGTACTTCGAGACGCTCGTGGAGGTGGCCAAGGGCAAGGTGCTCAGCGAGGAGGAACGCGCCGCGTTCTACCTCCGCCACGACAACCACTGGATCTGATCGCCCGACTGCGCGAGCTCAAGTCCGCTCCTGGAGCCGGGCCGCCCGGGCCTCCAGATAGCGCTGCTCGGGCGCGCTCGTGGTCCGGCGGGCCGCGCTGCGGTAGTGGGTGACGGCACCGGCGTGGTCGCCGGCCATCTCCAGCAGGTGGGCGCGCACGGCATCGAGCCGGTGATGCTCCGTCATCCTGGTGTCGAGGTCCAGCGGTTCGAGTACGGCGAGCCCGGCCCGCGGGCCGTCCACCATGGCGGTCGCGACGGCCTGGTTGAGGGTGACCATCGGACTCGGCGACACGCGGGCGAGCACGCGGTAGAGCATCACGATCCGCGCCCAGTCGGTGTCCTCGGCTCGGGTCGCCTGGTCGTGCACCGCGGCGATCGCCGCCTGCAGCGCGTACGGTCCGAGGGTCCGCTGCGACCGGACGTCGGGCACCAGCGCGACACCCTCGGCGATCGAGTGCTGATCCCATCGGCTGCGGTCCTGCTCGTCCAGCGGCACCAGGTCGCCGACGGGTCCGGTGCGCGCGGGTCGGCGGGCGTCGGTGAGCAGCATCAGGGCGAGCAGGCCGGTGGCCTCGCCGTCGTCGGGCAGCAGCTCGTGAACCAGCCGGGTGAGCCGGATCGCCTCGCCGGTCAGCTCGGCCCGCTGCAGGTCCGGTCCGGACGTACTCGTGTAGCCCTCGTTGAAGATCAGGTAGAGCACATGGAGGACCGCGAGCAGGCGGTCGTCCCGATCCTGCGGCGGCGGCATCCGGAACGGGACGCCCGAGGACTTGATCCGCTGCTTGGCGCGGCTGACCCGCTGCGCCATGGTCGGCTCGGGGACCAGGAAGGCGCCGGCGATCTCGGCTGTGGTGAGACCGCCGACGGCCCGCAGGGTGAGGGCGATCTGGGACGCCGGGCTGAGCGCCGGATGGCAGCACAGGAACAGCAGGATGAGCGTGTCGTCGGCGTCAGCCGCCCGCGACGTGGCGGCGGCGGCGGGTGCGAGGTAGTGGTCGGCCGGGAGCCGGGTGGCGGTGCTCTCCTCGCGGCGTCGGCGGGCCTGCTCGCTGCGCAGCAGGTTGGCCATCCGGCGCGACGCGACGGTGATCAGCCAGGCCCGCGGGTTGTCGGGTACACCGTCTCGCGGCCATTGCACCGCGCCGGCGAGCAACGCCTCCTGGACGGCGTCCTCGGCCGTGTCGAAGTGTCCGTACCTGCGTACCAGCGCGCCGAGTACCTGCGGCGCCAGCTGACGCAGCAGGTCCTCGACGACAGGCTCCGACGACACGACCGTTACATCTCCTGCCCGCCGTCACCCATCAGCGGCCGCACCTCGACTCGCGAGGAGAGCATCGCCGAGACGCGGGCGGCGATCTCGAGCGCGCGGTCGAGGCTCTCGACATCGACGACCCCGAAGCTGGCAAGGAACTCCTTCGCCTCGGCGTACGGCCCGTCGGTGACCACCGGAGCTCCCTCACGCAGCTCGACGACGTGGGTGTGCGACGGGTCGGCGAGACCGGCCGCGTAGACGTGCTCGCCGGACGCGACCAGCTCCTGCGCCACGTCGTCCACCGGCCCGTACTCCGCCTCGGCGACCTCGGGGGGCAGGTCCTTGATGGCGTCCCAGTCCGCCTGCGTGCCGTAGCTGAACATGATGTATTTCACGGCTGCTCTCCTCTGTGCCGGCGCCCCATCGGCGCCTCTCGCCTGAGACGTCACCACCGGCCCCCCGGCTTCGACATCAATCAGCAGATTAACCAGGTCGAGAACGCGGGTGTCGAGAACGCGGGCCGGGCTCTGACGTACCCGGTGAGAGACCCACTTTCCACGAGAGGACAGCACGATGAACGAGAACACCCTGACCCAAGCCCCGGCCAGCACGGTGACCCGGCGGCTGCTGACCTGCGGCGTCGTCGCCGGCCCACTGTACGTCCTGGTCGCGGGACTGCAGGTGCTCACCCGCGACGGGTTCGACCTCGGCCGGCACCCGCTCAGCCTGCTCAGCGTCGGCGACCTGGGCTGGATCCAGATCGCGAACTTCGTCGTCAGCGGCCTGCTGTTCGTCGCGTCCGCGGTCGGGATGCGGCGGGCCCTGCGGTCCGGGCGGGCCAGCACCTGGGGTCCGCGGCTGGTCGGCACGTTCGGCGTCGGCCTGGTGTGGGCCGGCGTCTTCGTCGCCGACCCGGCCGACGGCTTCCCGGCAGGCACACCGGCCGGTACCCCGACCGATGCCAGCTGGCACGCCATCCTGCACAACATCGCACCGGCGGTGGCGTTCCTCGCGCTGATCGCGGCATGCTTCGTGTTCGCCCGGCGGTTCGCTCAGCGCGGGCAACGGGGCTGGGCGGCGTACAGCGCGGCCACCGGGTCGCGCTGTTCGTGCCGGACGCGTTCCTCGGCCACGGCTGGTTCACCGTGGTGCTGGCGCTCGCGGCCGTCGTCGGCTGGGGCTGGGCGTCGGCGGTCGCGGCCAAGCTGCTGACCGAGTCGGACTGAGGACCGCCGCCATCGACTGGCGCGTTCCGTAGGGACAGACCGGACGCCGGGCCTACGCAACGCGCCAGTCGACCTGCCAGGATGAGGATCCGACGGAAACCGACCTCAAGGCGGCGCTGGCATGACGACGGAACTCGAGCCCGCTGACCGTGCGCGCGAAATCATCGAGGCCAACAGGTATATGACGCTCGGCACCGTGGAGCCCGACGGACGAGCCCGGGTCTCGCCGGTCTACTACGCACCGGACGGCCACTCGGTGCTCTACTGGATCTCGTCGCCGGCGGCCCAGCACTCACGCAACGTCGCGGAGCGGCCCGACGTCAGCATCGTGGTGTTCGACTCACAGGCGCCGATCGGGCAGGCACAGGCGGTGTACATGACCGGGCACGCCGCGCTGGTCCCGGAGAGCGATCTGGACGACTGCGCCGAGGTGGCCTGCCGGGCCAGGTTCCCCGAGCAGCAGCCGTTTCCGCTCGACGAGCTCCGTGGCCCAGCACCGTTTCGGCTGTATTGCGCCGACGTGACCGAGCACGAGATCCACGTCCGCGGCAGCGACCCAGTCCACGGCACCGGCATCGACCGCCGGATGGGCGTGACCCTCTCCTAGCCCGCTAGGTTCGGTATGCGGGCGTCGACGAGGCGGTCGCTGACCGGAAGGTGGTGGCACCTGATGCGCACGGGCCTGCTGATCGGCGTGGGCGCGATCTTGGTGGTGGCCGGGATCGTCTGGACCTTGCAAGGACTCGGGTACGTCGGCGGCAGCGGGATGTCTGGCGAGACCCTGTGGGCCGTAGTCGGGCCGGTCGTCGCCCTCATCGGCGTGGCCATGGCCGCCGCAGGCCTGCGCGGTCGCCGCCCAGCCGCCTAGCACAGCCCTACCGGGACGCCCTCAGGTCGGCTGGTCGTCGGCGCCTGAGGTGTCGATGCGCTTGGCGGCCCTGGTGATGTGGTCCGCCATCGCCCGCCGGGCTCGCCGCGGGTCTCCGCTGGCGATGGCGTCGATCAGGTCGGCGTGCGACGTCGCGTGGGCGACCCGGTCGTCCGGCTCGAGTGCGCTGGTCGCCGCCCAGAGGAACCCGTTGATCCGGCTGCGCAGCTGGGCGGCCAGACCCATCAGCAGGCGGTGCTCGGCGAGCTCCCACAGCTGCTCGTGGAACCGGCGGTCGAGATCGAACACCCGCGCCTGGTCGCCCCGCTCGGCGGCGACGACCATCGACGCGACGAGCTTGCGGAGCCGGGCCTCGATCCGGTCGTCCCACCGCTGCTGTACGCGCACGACCACGAACTGCTCGAGCAGCGTGCGCAGGCTCGAGAGCTCCTCCAGGTCCTCGGAGGACAGCACCGCAACGCGTGCGCCGCGCCGCGGCAGCCGCTCGACCAGCCCCTCCTCGGCCAGCTTGGCCAGAGCCTCGCGCACCGGGATGTGGCTCACGGCGAGCCGCTCCGCAAGCTTGCGTTCGACGAGTCGTTCGCCGGCCACCAGCTCACCTCGCTGGATGGCGTCACGCAGCTCGCCAGTGACCCATGACGCCAGGTTCTGGTCAGGGACTGCCCGCAATGTCATCTCATCCATCCCGTCGAGCCACGAGCCCCAGACTCTACTGGACACTCGACCCACATTGCTACATGCTATAGCGAATAGCAGGGTTCAGTACGAGGAGGCACGATGCCAAGGACATCTGCGTACGTCGGGAGTCTCGCCGCGGTGGTCGTGCTGCTCGCGGGGTGCTCCGGATCGGGCGACGTCGGCAGCAGCAGCGGGACCGAGCGCGACGTCCAGGACGGTGGCACGCTCACCGTCGGCGCGGCGCAGGGCATCCCCCAGCTGAACCCGGCGATCCGCACGTTCGCCTGGGAGGAGTCACTGTTCCCGCTGCTGTGGAACGGGCTGTCGGCGACCGACGAGTCCGGCGAGATCGTGCCCGACCTCGCCGAGTCGTGGGAGGCGTCGGACGACCAGCGCACCTGGACCTTTACCCTGCGGCAGGACGTGACGTTCACCAACGGGAAGGCCTTCACCGCCGCCGACGTGAAGCAGACGTTCGACTACTACCTCGACGACAAGACCGCCACCCAGGAGGCCAACAAGATCGCCGCGGTCACGGCGGTCGAGGCGACCGACGACTACACCGTCGAGTTCACCCTGTCGGAGCCGATCGCGACGTTCCCGGCCGGCATCGTATGGGTCAAGATGCTCGACACCGAGTCGCTCGACTCGATCGATAAGGACCCCGTCGGCACCGGTCCGTACAAGGTCTCCGAGTTCACCCCGGACAGCTCTCTCGCGCTCGTTCGCAACGACGAGTACTTCGGAGACCCGCCGCCGCTCGACGAGATCACTTTCGTCAAGGCCGCCGAGGCGACCTCCGCGGTCACCGCGCTCCGCTCTGGTGACCTCGACGTCCTCTGGTCGGTCCCGCAAGGTGACGTCGAGCAGTTCGAGGGCGGCGGCGACGTCACGCTGGTCCGGCCGGACAACCCGAGCCAGTGGCCGTCCTGGGAGATGGACACCACGTCACCGCCGTTCGACGACGTGCGTGCTCGGCAGGCGCTGGCATACGCCACCGACCGCGAGGCGATCCTCGACGCCGCCTACTTCGGGCAGGGCGCGGTCTCGCCGACCAACAACGCACTCGGCGAGGAGAACCCGTGGTACGGCGGTGACCTGACCGAGTACGGCTACGACCTCGACAAGGCTAAGGACCTGTTCGCCCAGGCCGGTGTCGAGGCGGGCGACACGCTCACCTGGTGGGGCGTCGCCGGTCAGTACCCCGAGTGGAACACGAGTGGCGAGATCCTGCAGGCCAGCCTCAAGGAGATCGGGATCACGCTCAAGATCGACAACAACGACATCGGCACCTGGGTCGACAAGTTCTACCCGGCCGGCAAGTCCTACCCGGCGACGATCGTGCCGAACTTCCAGTCGACGCCGCCCGAGCCGGCGTACTCGTTGAACTTCTACCAGGAGGGTCGCTGCGAATGTAACTGGCAGAGCCCCGAGTTCGCCGAGGCCTTCTCGACGGCCGTCTCCGAGCCCGACGAGGAGACGCGCAAGGACGCCTGGGCGACAGTCCAGAAGGTCATCAACGACGAGGTGCCGCTGATCGTGCCGCTGCAGTCGACCGTCGTGACCGCCGTCGGACCAGGTGTCGCCGGCGTCTGGGTCGAAGGCGGCGGCCAGCTGCACCTCGAGTCCGCCGGCCTGACGCAGGACTGAGGTGGGCCGGTTCATCCTGCGGCGGGTGGCAGTCAGCATCCTGATGCTGGTCGCCACCTCCGTCCTCGTCTTCATCGTGCTGCGATGGCTGCCCGGTGACCCCGTCATCACCCGCCTCGGGTCGACACCCGGCGTCGACGAGGAGCTGATCCGTCAGCTCCGTCAGGACGCCGGCCTCGAGGACCCGATCGTCACCCAGTACCTGAGCTGGGCGGGCGGCCTGCTGCAGGGAGACTTCGGACAGTCCTACTTCAACCAGTTCTCGGTCGGTGAGCTGATCGGTCAGCGCATCCCCGCGACGCTGGAAGTCACCCTGCTCTCGATCCTGCTCGCCCTGGTGGTGGCCGTGCCCGCCGCCGTCGCGGCCTCGTTACGCCCACGCGGCCGCCTCGACCGCATCCTGACGGCCCTGTCCACCGCCGGGATGGCGCTGCCGCAGTTCCTGATCGGGATCTTGCTGATCGTGGTCTTCGCCGTCCAGTTGGAGTGGCTGCCGGCCCGCGGCTACGTCGCTTTCTCCGAGTCCCCGGTGGAGAACCTGACCCGGATGGTCCTACCAGCGACCACCCTCGCCATCGCCGCCGCGCCGCTGCTGATGCGCTTCCTCCGGGAGTCGATGATCGAGGCACTCGCCGCGCCGTACATCCGTACTGCCGAGGGCAAGGGTGCATCGCGGCGGACGGTCGTGCTCGGCCACGCGCTGCGCAACGCGATGATCCCGGGGCTGACCATCCTCGGCCTGATCGTCGGCTACACCCTCGGCGGCGTGGTGATCATCGAGTACGTCTTCGGGATCCCGGGTCTGGGGTCGC
>WHTB01000450.1 GCA_009379735.1 Propionibacteriales bacterium | reverse complement strand
GGTGCCAGGTGCTGGCCAACTGGGTGCACCAGGACGGCCGGCCGTGGCAGGACCGGGTGACCGAGTGGCTCGCCCCGACCGGTTGCGACGCCTGGGCGCTGCAGCGCGAGATCCTCGATCCGGCCGAGTACGTCGAGCTCTGGCTGGCCGATGCCGGCCTGCGCGGAGCACCCGACTACGGGCGCCGGTACGACGCCTGGGCGGGGTGGTTCGACGACCAGGGCATCGAAGCGGTCGGCTTCGGCTGGATCTGCAGCCGGCGGGCCGACCGCGACCAGCCCGTCCTCCGGCTGGAGGACTGGCCGTACGACGTCGAGCAACCGCTCGGCCCCCATCTCGTCGGTTGGGGGCGGCGTACGGACTGGCTCGCCGAGCATCCGGACCTGGCCGGCGAACGGCTGGTGGTCGGCGCCGACGTCGTCCAGGAGAGTGTGGGTCCGCCGGGCGCGTCCGACCCCGAGCGGATCGTGCTACGCCAGCAGCGTGGGCTGCGCCGGGCCCGTCAGGTCGACACGGTCGAGGCCGCCCTGGTCGGCGCCTGCGACGGTGACCTGACGGTCGGCCAGATCCTGGCTGCCCTTGCCACGTTGCTCGATCGGGATGCTGCGGAGCTGCCTGGGGTGTACCTGCCGCGGGTGACCGAGCTGGTCGAGGAGGGCTACCTGCATCCAGTCGGCGTCACAGCCGCAGATGCATGATGTGCAGCCCGACGTACTCCTTGGTCGGCAGCTGGAAGCCCTCCGGCAGGGTGCCGATCACGTCGAAGCCGAGCGACTTCCACAGCGCGACGGCTCGGGTGTTGGTCTCGACGACCGCGTTGAACTGGAGGGCGCGGTAGCCTGCCTCGCGCGCCCCGTCGACGACGTACTCACCGAGGGCCCGGCCGACCCCTTTGCCACCGTGCGCCGGGTCCACCATGAAGCTGGCGCTGGCGATGTGGGCACCGGGTCCTTGGTGGTTGCGGTTCATCTTGGCCGTGCCGAGCACGGTGCCGTCGGGGTCGACGGCGACGACGGTGCGGTCCGGCGGCGCCAGCATCCATATCTCCCGGGCCCGGTCCTGGCTGAGGTCGCGCGGCAGGGTGTACGTCTCGCCGGCCGCCACGATGTCGTGGAGGAACGGCCAGATCGCGGGCCAGTCGTCGTCGGTCGCTTCTCTGATCAGCACGACCGCCAGCATGGTCCGCGGGCGCGCCGAGCGCCACCGATTTGCCGCCTGATCGCCGGCCGCCGGTGGGTTGCTCACGTCCAGAATCGTTTGGTACGGGGGCGCCCCGTTCCAATAGGTCTGGAACGGGGCGCCCCCGTGCCAGCTGAAATCGGCAGCGCGGACGCCGGAACTGCAGTAGTCTCCGGCTGCTCGAGAGGGGGCACCATCTATGTCCGACCTGAGGCGGCTCCGTCCAGTCCGCGACCTCGGTGCGGTGGCATCGATCCTGATCTCCGCAACCTCCGCCATGGCGGTCGTGTTCGCGGTCGTGCTTTGGCACTCGAACTCAGTGGTCCATGGCTACGCCGCCGGGGAGGCCGGGGTCACCGACGAGGATCTGACGGCATCGGACCTCCTCGTCGGCGTCGCCTCCCTGGTCTTCGTCGTGCTGGCGCTCGCCGCAGCCGTGGTGTTCGTCGTCTGGCTGTGGCGCGCCCGCCGCAACGCCGAGGCGCTCAGCCCGGTCCACCATCGGCGTCGACGGGGATGGATCATCGGCGGCTGGGTCTGCCCGATCGTGCAGCTCTGGTTCCCATACCAGATCGTGCAGGACGTCTGGCGGGGCAGCCGCGAGGCGGCGACCGCGGACGACGAGAGCTTTTTCGTGGTCGCCAGGAGCCGGCTCGTGCTCGCCTGGTGGCTCGCCTGGGTGACCGCGGTCGTCCTCGACCGGGTGGTGGCTCGCACCGAACCGGAGTCACCTGAGGCGTACCAGTCGATGACGAACGTCAATATCGTCGGCACCGCGGTGACCGTCCTGGCCGGAGTGCTGGTCATCCTG
>WHTB01000028.1 GCA_009379735.1 Propionibacteriales bacterium | reverse complement strand
CGACACGGTGGGGACCGACCGCGCCTCCGACACCGCGAGGCATGCATGATGCGCAGATGCCGCCGTACAGCTCCCTCTCCCATCTCGACTGCCCGCGCTGCCACGAACAGCACGACGCTCACGTACGCCAGGGCGTGTGTCGCAGGTGCGGCTCTCCGCTGCTCGCAAGGTACGACCTGGCCGGGGTGCGGACGTCGCCCGGGGACCTGGTCGGCCGGAGAAACGACCTGTGGCGCTACCACGAGCTGCTGCCGGTGTCGGCGCCCGAGCACGTCGTCAGTCTCGGCGAGGGCATGACGCCGCTGCTCGAGATGCCACGGCTGGCCGCCGACCTGGGGCTCGACACCCTGCTGGTCAAAGACGACGGCATGCTGCCGACCGGCTCGTTCAAGTCGCGCGGCGCCGCAGTCGGTGTGTCGCGGGCTCGCGAGCTCGGTGCCACTCGGTTGGCCATGCCCACCAACGGCAATGCCGGCGCCGCCTGGTCGGCCTACGCCGCCCGCGCCGGGCTCGAGCTGCTCGTCGCGATGCCGGTCGACGCACCGTCGATCACGCGGGTCGAGACCGTCGCGACCGGCGGCGACCTGCGACTCGTCGACGGTCTGATCTCGGACGCGGGTCGGATGGTGGCGACAGCGGTCGCCGACGACGCGGAGGACTGGTTCGACGTCGCGACGCTCAAGGAGCCCTACCGGATCGAAGGCAAGAAGACGATGGGGTTCGAGATCGCCGAGCAGCTCGGCTGGCGGATGCCCGACGTCATCGTCTACCCGACCGGCGGTGGGGTCGGAGTCATCGGCATCCACAAGGCCCTCACGGAGCTGGTCGAGCTGGGCTGGGTGGAAGGACCGCTTCCCCGGCTGGTCTGCGTGCAGTCCACCGGCTGCGCGCCGATCGTCCAGGCGTACGAGGCCGGGGCGCGCGAGTCCGAGCCGTGGCCCGGCGCGCGCACCGTGGCATTCGGCATCAACGTGCCCAAGGCACTCGGCGACTTCCTCGTCCTCGACGCGGTCTACGCGACCGGAGGTACGGCAGTCGCTGTACGGGATGACGACCTGCTCGCTGACGTACGCCGCACCGGCGAGCTCGAGGGGCTGTTCCTCTGCCCGGAGGGCGCGGCGACGGTCACCGCGACCCGCCTGCTGCGCGACCGCGACTGGATCGCGGCCGACGACGAGGTCGTGCTGCTCAACACCGGCGCCGGGCTGATCTACCCGCAGACCGTGCCCGTCGACGCGCCGACCGTGTCCCGCGACGGCACCCTCACCCTGCCGCGCCCGCACTGACCTCCCGCGCCGCAGATCCTCGCGCCGAGGTTGCGCGTATGTCTGGGGTGCCGCGGACATACCCGCAACCTCGGCGCGAAGATTCGAGAGCTCAAGTCACCCGTGTCCGAGGAAATGTTTGTCCGTGCCCGCCGGCCACAACTTCACCTACCGAACCGACACTCTGAGCCCGGAATCGAGGCACCGAATGTCGGTTCGAGGGACGAAGTGGCCAGGCTCACGCCGAGGCTGGTCGTCCATGGTCACGAACCGACGAAATGGCGGCCACAGGTGGCGTTCGACAGCAAGAACGTCGGTCACGGCGCGAGCGAGGCAGCGACCCCCCGGATCTTTGCGCCGAAGTTGCAGATCTTGCCCAAGGAAACGCGCGCCGACATTGCACTTCGTGGACATCTGAGCCACCACCGCGTGCCAGATGTGCAACCTCGACGCGAGGGAAACCGACATACGCGCAACCTCGGCGCGAAGGGTGGCGGCTATGGGAGGAGTCCGGGGCGGACGGCGTGCACGGTCTCGACGGCGGCGAACGGGCGGAGTCCGGCGTTCGCCCAGGCCCGTTGGACGCGGACGTTGGCGACCTGGGTCGAGATGACCAGCCGGTCGCGGCCACGCCGGGTGGCCTCGTCGGCGCAGGCGGCCAGCAAGACGCCGTAGCGGCCGCCGCCCTGGTACTCGCTCACCAGCCCGGCCAGCAGCACCTCGAGGTCGCTGCGGCCCTCGGAGCAGGTGGCTAGGCCGATCGGGGTGCCGCGCTCGCGCAGCACGAGTACGACGCCGTCGCCGGTCAGGCTGCCGCGGGCCCACTCCTGGTAGCCGGCGAGGACCAGGGCGGGGTCGAGCAGCGGGTTGGCGGCGTAGTGGCTGCCGTACCCGGCGAACGCGTCCGCCACCACCTCGTCGACCACCGCCGCCGCACGCCCGGCGCCGTCCGCGTCCAGCGCTTGCGCGGGTACGACGTCCAGGTCACGGGCGGAGGCGCCGGACGGCCGGGTCACGTGGTCGGGTGCCGCACCCCAGTACGTCAGCGCGCCTGCCGGCACCACGTCCCGGCCCGCGGCCAGCACCGCCGCACCGAGGCAGACCGCGGCGGCGGGATACCGCACCACGACGATGTCGTCGGGTGCCTGGGCGATCGTCTCAGTCAGCTCGCGGGCGGTCTCCGGACCCACCGGGTCGAAGCCGCAGGTCACCCGGCCGATGCTGCGGCCGAGGCGGCGGCCCTCCGCCGGGATGGTCGTGTAGCGCACGCCACCGGCCGCGAGGTCGTCCCATGCCATCGGCGCCTCAGCCCACCGGGCGGTAGGCGCGTACGCCCTCGACGACCCGCTCGACGTCGGCCGGTGTGAGCCCGGCGAACAACGGCAACCGCACCAGCCGGGCATACCGGTCGGCGGTGACGTCGCACGGCACCGGGGTACGCCCGAGACGCCGACCCGCCGGGCTGGAGTCGAGCGGCACGTAGTGGAACGTCGCGACGATGCCGCGCTCGCGCAGGTGGGAGATCAGCCCGGTCTGGTCGTCGTGCGACGGCATCATCAGGTAGTACACGTGCGCCGGGTGCTCGGCTCCGTCCGGCACGACCATCGGCTGCACGCCGTGGTCGTCGGCCCAGCCGGCGAGCGCGTCCGCGTACGCCGACCAGACCGCGTGCCTGCGGGCCTGGATGTCGTCGAAGTCCTCGAGCTGGGACCGCAGCAACGCCGCCAGCAGGTCGCTCGGCAAGAAGCTGGACCCGACCTCGTTCCAGGTGTACTTGTCCACCTGGCCGCGCAGGAAACGAGACCGGTCGGTGCCCTTCTCGCGGATGATCTCGGCCCGCTCGAACATCGCGTCGTCGTTGACCAGCAGCGCGCCGCCTTCGCCGCACTGCACGTTCTTGGTGGCGTGGAAGCTCTGCGTCGCGAGGACGCCGAACGTGCCCAGCAGGCGGCCGTGCAGCCGCGCACCGAGGCCATGCGCGTTGTCCTCGACGATGGCGAGCCCGGCGGAGTCGGCGACCTTCTGCAACCGCTCGAGGTCGGCGCCGACACCGCCGTAGTGCACGACATAGATCGCCCGGGTCCGGTCGGTGACGGCAGCCGCGACGGCGTCAGGGTCGGCGTTCAGGGTGCTCGGCTCGATGTCCACGAACACCGGCGTGGCTCCCCGGATCGCGACCGCGTTCGCCGTGGAGGAGAAGGTGAAGCTCGGCACGATCACCTCGTCGCCCGGCCCGAGGTCGAGCAGCATCGAGGCCAGCTCCAGGGCGTGCGTGCACGACGTGGTCAGCAGCGCGCGACGCGCACCGGAGATCTCCTCGACGAGCCGGGTCGCCGCCTGCGTCATCGGCCCGTCGCCATGCAGGTGCCCCGACTCCAGCGACTCACGCAGGTAGCGGTCCTCGGCCGGCGCGCGGTACGGGCGGCTGAACGGGATCAGTGAGGTCGGCACCGGAGAAGAGTCCCATATCTCGTCGAGGTCGAAGACCCGCAGGTCAGCCGTTCTTCAGCGGTCGCCACCAGGTCTCGTTCGACCGGTACCACTCGATCGTCTCCGCCAGGCCCTGGTCCAGCGAGTGCCGTGGGTCGTACCCGAGCCGGCGCAGCTTGGTGTCGTCCACCGAGTAGCGCCGGTCGTGTCCGGGTCGGTCCTCCACCGGCGTGACGCGGTCCCAGCCCACGCCCATCGCCTCGACCAGTCGCTCGGTCAGCTCCCGGTTGGTGAGCTCCGTGCCGCCGCCGATGTTGTAGGTCTCCCCCGGGCTGCCGGACTCGAGCGCCAGCTGGACACCCTGGCAGTGGTCGTCGACGTGCAGCCAGTCGCGTACGTTCAGCCCGTCGCCGTACAGCGGGACCGTCAGCCCGTCCATCAGGTTGGTCACGAATAGCGGGATGACCTTCTCCGGGAACTGGTACGGCCCGTAGTTGTTCGAGCAGCGCGTGATGATGACGGGCAGCCGGTGCGTACGCCAGAACGCACGCGCGAACAGGTCGCTGCTCGCCTTCGAGGCGGAGTACGGCGAGTTGGGCAGCAGCGGGCTGTCCTCGGTCCAGCTGCCCTCGTCGATCGAGCCGTAGACCTCGTCGGTGGACACGTGCACGAACCGCTCGACACCGGTCCGCAGCGCCGCGTCGAGCAGTGTCTGGGTGCCGACGACGTTCGTCCGGACGAAGTCGGCGGCCGCCTCGATCGAGCGGTCGACGTGGCTCTCCGCCGCGAAGTGGACGACCACGTCGTGCCCGGGCATGAGGTCGTTGACCAGCGTCGCGTCCGCGATGTCGCCCTTGACGAACTCGTACCGCGGGCCGTCCGCCACCGCTGCCAGGTTGGCCTGGTTCCCGGCGTACGTGAGGTTGTCGAGGACCGTGACCTCGGTCTTGTCGTGACCGTCGTACGCGCCACCGAGCAGCGAGCGGACGTAGTGAGAGCCGATGAAACCGGCGGCCCCGGTGACGAGGATGCGCACAGTCTGCCTTTCAGGGTTGGGTTTTCGGCGCCTGGTCAGGGCAGGGTCAGGGCAGGGTCACGACCGAGTGGTCGCCGAGCATCAGCCGGTGCGCACGCGGTGCCCGCCGGTCGACCTTGACCGTGACGGACTTGCCCAGCAACGAGTCCTCGATCCGGCCGACCCCGTCGAGGGTGCAGTCCTCGAGGACGATCGAGTGCTCGAGCTCGGTGTCGGTGATCGTGCAGCCGTGGTAGACCGACGTGAACGGGCCGATGTACGACCCGGTCACCACGGTGTTCTCGCCGATGATCGCCGGCCCGCGCACGGTGCTGCCGACGATCCGCGCACCGCGCTGCACGACGACCCGGCCGACCAGCTCGCTGCTCTCGTCGACGTCGCCGTCGATCCGGGTCTCGATGCCCTCCAGCACCTGCCGGTTGCACTCCAGCATGTCCTGCAGCCGGCCGGTGTCCTTCCAGTAGCCCGACACCCGATGGCTCGTGACGGTCAGCCCCTGACCGATCAGCCAGGCGATCGCGTCGGTGATCTCCAGCTCGCCCCGGGCGGACGGCTCGATCGCCCGGACGGCGTCATGGATCACCGGGCGGAACATGTAGACCCCCACCAGCGCGAGGTTGCTCGGCGGGTCCTTCGGCTTCTCCATCAGCTGGACGACCTGGCCCGCGTCGTCGAGCACCGCGACCCCGAAGAACTGTGGCTCCGCCACCTCGGTGAGCAGGATCTGGGCGTCTGCGTCGGAGTCCTGGAAGCGCTTCACGAAGTCCTGGATGCCACCCAGCAGGAAGTTGTCGCCGAGGAACATGCAGAAGTCGTCGGCACCGAGGAAGTCGCGCGCGATCAGCACGGTGTGCGCGAGGCCGAGCGGCGCGTCCTGCGGGATGTACGTCACCCGGATGCCGAGGGCGCTGCCGTCACCGACCGCGTTCATCACCTCGGCCCGGGTGTCGCCGACGATGATCCCGACATCGACGATGCCGGCGTCGCGCAGCTGCTCGAGACCGTAGAAGAGCACCGGCTTGTTGGCCACCGGAATGAGCTGTTTCGCCGACGTGTGGGTGATGGGTCGCAGCCGACTCCCCGCTCCCCCCGCCAGTACCAGAGCTTTCACGGAGGGCATCCTAGTGCCATGGACGTAACGATCGTCGTGCCGTGCTACCGCTCCCGCGAGACACTGCCCATCCTCCTCGAGCGCATCCAGGTCGTCCTCGGTGCCGACGACAGCCCAGTCAGCCGGTACGAGGTCATCCTGGTCGTCGACGGCAGTCCGGACGACACCGCGTCGGTCGCCCTCGATCTGCAGCGGCGGATGCCCCACGTCCGGGTCCTGACGCTGCGCCGCAACTACGGCCAGCACAACGCGCTGCTCGCCGGCATCCTCCGCGGCCGCTACCCGGTCACCGTCACCATGGACGACGACCTGCAGCACCGCCCCGAGGCGCTGGCCGCGATGTTGGCGCCGCTGGAGGACTCGGCCGTCGACCTGGTCTACGGCATCGCCGCCGACGAGGAGCACGGCGTCCTGCGCTCCCTGGCCTCGCGCACGGTGAAGCTGTCGCTGGCCGCGTCCGGCGTACCCAACGCTCGCGACGTCAGCGCCCTGCGCGCGTTCCGGACCGAGCTGCGGGAGGGCTTCGAGCACGTCGCCGACCCGTTCGCTTCCGTCGACGTGATGCTGTCGTGGGCGACGTCAGGAGTACGCCGGGTCGA
Organism: Propionibacteriales bacterium; assembly: GCA_009379735.1. GTDB lineage: Bacteria > Actinomycetota > Actinomycetes > Propionibacteriales > Nocardioidaceae > WHTB01. The sequence continues at coordinate 18,014 of WHTB01000028.1, read as the reverse complement.
CGTGCCGATGGACAAGCGGGTGCACGGCCGGTCGTCGTACTCCTTGCGCGCGCTGGTGCGGCACGCCTTCTCGATGGTCACCGGCTACAGCGCCGTGCCGCTGAAGTTCGTCACCTGGCTCGGCATGGTCTGTGCGCTGCTCGGCGCGGTGCTGCTGGTCCGGGTGCTCGTCGGCTTCCTGACCGGCAGCACGACGGTGGCTGGGTTCACCACCCTGGCGTCGATGATCGCGCTCTTCTCGGGGGCGCAGATGCTGTCGATCGGCATCCTCGGCGAGTACGTCGGGCGGATGCACTTCCGCAGCATGCAACGGCCGCCGTTCCTGGTCCGCACCGACAGCCACGGCGACGGACAGCACCAGGTCTCGGAGTCGCGCGAGCGGGCGTGACGCGCTACTCGAGATACTTCGTGTTGAGGTCGTCGTCGGAGCAGTACGGCTGCTGACCGTTGTACCGCTCCCACGCGCGCGTCAGTGCGTTCGCCAGGAACCTGATGGTCTGGGCGGAGGGGACGTTGCGGCCGACGGCCTGCAGCGACTCACAGCGCCGTCGGTCACCCTCGGGGGTGAGGTCGGCGAGCACCAGCTCCCGGTTGACCGCCGCGATGGTCTGTGAGTACGGCGTCAGCGACTCCGCCCGGCTCGCTGCCAGGTTGGCCGGCATGACGAGCGACACGACCACCGCCAGCGCGGCGGCGAGCGCCACCCACGGCAGCCAACGCAGCGGTCGCACGACCCGGCCCAGAGCGAGGTCGAGGGCCAGCACGACGCAGATCACCACCAGGCAAAGGCCGAGCCAGCTCACCATGGTGTGCCGGTAGGGGTCGCCGACGGCCTGCACCATGTCGGGTGCGCGCTCCGACACCGACATCATCAGTGCCGACCCGACCGCGACCCCGACGCCGATCACTGCGAGCAGCGCCAGCATCGTCAGCTGCGGACGGAGGGCAGGTCCGGACGCGGGCGCAACGTCGGCTGCGGGCTCGGCGCTGCGGACGGCCGCCAACAGCACCAGGCCGGCCAACGCACCGACCGCGACGATGACCAGCAACGTCGGGCTCGGCCCGGGCAGGTCACCCAGGCCGGTGTAGCCGAGCTCGGCGAGCTGACGGTCGACCTGACCCCGGCCCGTGCCGGGGAGGCTGCTGACCAGGTTGGTCCGGAACAACGCCACCGTCTCGCGGCCGAGGTCGAGACTGGTCCCCGTGTAGCAGTACGAGCCGGGCTCGGCGCAGGCCGCGGCGGCCCGCCGGATCAGCCCGAACGTCCCGACCGTGGAGACCGTCAGGGTGAGCGTGGCCAGGACCTTCGCGCGCAGCGGGCGAGACGTCGAACCCTCCGCCAACGGCTGCGCCAGCACCGCCAGCACCGCGGCCGGGTAGGCGACCAGGTAGAGCTCGTAGCCCAGGTTGAGGGCGACGCCGAGCACCGTCAGGGCCAGCACGAGCACCGCCGCGACCGGCAGCCGCGGCGACCGGGCGTACCACCGGGTGAGCGCCAGGGCGACTGCGGCAGAGCCGAAACAGGCGATCACGGCGCCGTAGGTCAGCACCGGGTAGGTGGTCCAGCCGTTCGCGAACTGCTTCTGCGCCTGCACGCCGGCGGCACCCACGACCGTCATCCCGGCGGCCAGCAGGACCATGCTGCGCCCGCTCAGCCTGGTCAGCGGCCCGTCCCTGGTCCGGGCTCGCAGCGAGCGCGCCAGCGCGACGACCGCCCACACGGAGAGCCCGAACAACGGGACCTTCTGGGCACCGTGCAGCGCGACGATCGGGATGCCGGTCTGCACCGCCGTGTCCGCGATCCCGCGGTAGGCCGCCCACTGGACGACCAGGCCCAGCGTGGTGAGGCGTCCAGCCCCGAGCCGGCCCTTCGCCTCGGACAGCGGCTCGGTGACGACCTGGTGCCAGCCGTCGGGTGTGCGCCCGGCGACCTCGAGGTACATGTAGCGCTGGTCGGCAATCAGCGGCGCCGCGACGGCTGGCGCGAGCATCGCCAAGACACCGGCCGCCATCAGGACCACGCTCGCCACCAGGACCCAGCGACGCCACCGGCCCGGTCGAGTCGCGTCCGGAGCCCGGTCGTGGCCGGACGGGTCCGGGCCTGCGTCGACCGCCTCGTGGCGGCCCACGGGCCGGGTCGTCGGGCTGCCGCTCACCTACTGCGCCTCCATGAAGTACCGGGTGGCCTCCCGCTCGTCGGTGCAGTACGGCTGGTCGTTGTAGCGCTGGTAGGCACGCGTCACGGCCCGGGCGAGGAAGTCTCGGGTCTGCAGCGACGGGATGGTCCCGCCGATGTCTCGCAGCGTCTCACAGCGGCGCTCGTCGCCTGCCGGTGTGCGGTCGGCGAGTAGGACCTCACGATGAATGGCGTCGATCGTCTGTGCGTACGGGCTCAGCGCCTCGGTCTTGCTGGCGGCGACGTTGTACGGGAGGACGGTGCCGACGACGACGGCGACGACACCCGCGAGCGCCGCCCACGGCACCCACCGCGCGCGCTGCCACGGACCCGTCGACCGGCCGAGGGCGAGATCGAGCGCCAGCACGACGCTGACCGCGACCAGGGCGAACCCGAACCACGTCACGACCGTGTGCCGGTAGGGGTCGCCCACCCCCGTGACGATGTCGGGCACCCGCTCCGAGACCGACATGATCAGCGCCGACCCGACCGCCACGCCGAGACCGACGGCGGCCAGCAGCCCGAGCATCGCCAGCTGCGGACGCAGGCCGGCCGGGGCGGGTGCACGACCCTCACGCTTGGCGACGCCGAGCAGCACCAGCCCGACGGCGCCGGCCAGGACGAGCAGGACGAACGACCCAGGACCCGGTCCGGACACGCCGGGCAGCCCCCCGATGCCCGCGTCCCGCAGCTGCTGGACCACCTCGTTGCGGCCCGACCCCGGGATGCTGCTGACCAGGTTGACCCAGAACAGCTCGACGGTCTCTCCACCGAGCCGCGGCTTGACGCCCGAGTAGCACTCCGCACCGGGCTCGCCGCACGCCGCGCTCACCGCTCGCCGGATCAGGACCTGCGGGACGACCGTCGTCACCGTGAGCACAGCCGCGGCGATGACCTTCGCTCGGCGCTGCGGCGGCGACCTGTCGTCGGTCAGCGGCTGTGCCAGCAGGGCCAGCATCGCGGCCGGGTAGGCGACGAGGTACAGCTCGTACGACGCGTTGAGAACCAGACCGAGCAGACCCATGGCCACCACCAGGACCGCCGCGGTGAGCAGCCGCGGCGAACGGGCGTACCACCGCGTCACGACCACCGCGAGCGCCGCGGACCCGAAGCAGGCGACCACCGCGCCGTAGGTGAGCAGCGGGTAGCTGACCCAGGCGTTCGCGAACTGCTGCTGCGTCTGCACGCCGGCGGCGCCGACCACGGCCAGGCCGGCACCGAGCAAGGCGAGGCTGCGCCCACTCAATCGGGTCAGGCCGCCCGGGGTCCGGGCCCGGAGCGCGCGCGCGAACGCCAGGACCGACAGCACGGACACCGCGAAGATGACCACCTTCTGCACTCCGTGCAGCGCGACGATCGGGATGCCGGTCACGATCGCCAGGTCTGCGGTGCCGCGGTACTGCGCGTACTGCGCCATGATCCCCAGCGTCGCGACCCGGCCGTTCTCGAGTCCGTCGACCGTCTTGGCCAGCGGCACGGTGACCACCTCGTGCCATCCGCCGGACGTCACGGCCGCGCCCTCGAGATACATGTAGCGCTGGTCGGCGGTCAGTGGCGCCGCGACCACCGGCAGCAGCATCGCGAGCACGCCAACGACCATCATCGCCGCACTGGTCAGCAGGAGCCAGCGGCGCTCAGGCATCGATCCGGTCGGAGTCGAGCTCGTACGCACCCTGCACGATGAACTCCTTGCGTGGAGCCACGTCGTTGCCCATCAACATCTCGAAGACGGCCGCCGCCTCGTCGGCGGCGTCGGCGGTGATCCGGCGCAGGGTCCGGTGCCGGGGGTCCATGGTGGTCTCCGCCAGCTGGTCGGCATCCATCTCGCCCAGCCCCTTGTAGCGCTGCACCGGATCCTTCCAGCGGACGCCCTTCTTCGACAGCTCGGCGAGCTTGCGCTGCAGCTCGGCGTCGGAGTAGGTGTAGACGTACTTGTCCATGCCGCGCTTGGGGTTGGTCAGCTCGATCCGGTGCAACGGGGGTACGGCGGTGTAGACGCGGCCGTCCTCGATCAGCGGCCGCATGTAGCGGAAGAACAGCGTCGCCAGCAGGCACCGGATGTGCGCGCCGTCGGAGTCGGCGTCGGCCATAAAGATGACCTTGCCGTAGCGCGCCTGGTCGAGCTCGAAGGTCCGGCCGCTGCCGGCGCCCACCACCTGGATGATCGCCCCACACTCGACGTTCTTCAGCATGTCGCCGACGGAGGCCTTCTGGGTGTTGAGGATCTTGCCGCGGATCGGCAGCAGGGCCTGGAACTCGGAGTTCCTGGCCAGCTTGGCCGTCCCGAGCGCCGAGTCACCCTCAACGATGAACAGCTCGGTGCGGTCGACGTCGTTGCTGCGGCAGTCGGCCAGCTTGGCCGGCAGCGCACTCGACTCGAGTGCGTTCTTGCGCCGCTGCGTCTCGCGGTGCTGCCGGGCCGCGATCCGGGAGCGGGCCGCCCCAGCGACCTTGTCGAGGACCGCCCGGGCCTGCGGCTTCTCGGCCCGCTTGTTGCTGGTCAGGAACGCCTTCAGCTCGCGCGACACGATCTTGGCGACGATCCGGCGTACGGCGGGGGTGCCGAGCACCTCCTTGGTCTGGCCCTCGAACTGCGGCTCGGCCAGCCGGACCGTGACGACGGCGGTCAGGCCCTCGAGCACGTCGTCCTTCACGATGTCGGGCTCCCCCGACTTCAGCGTGCGCGACGCCTTGAGCACCTCGTTGACCGTCTTGGTCATGCCGGACTCGAAGCCGGCCAGGTGTGTGCCGCCCTTCGGCGTCGCGATGATGTTGACGAACGACCGCAGCTCGGTGTCGTAGCCGGTGCCCCACCGCAGCGCGATGTCGACGCCCAGCTCGCGCTCGACGTCTTGCGGGGTCATGTGGCCCTGGTCGTCGAGCAGCGGCACGGTCTCGGTGAACTCGTCGGTGCCCTGCAGCCGGACGACCTGGGTCACCCCCTCGTCCGGTGCGAGGTAGTCGCAGAACTCGCCGATACCGCCGTCGTGGCGGAACCGCTCCTCAACCAGCTCACCACCGGCCGGCAGCACCCGCTCGTCGCGGATCAAGAGCTCGAGCCCGGGGACCAGGAACGACGTCTGCCGGGCCCGCGTCACCAGCTCGTCATAGCTGAACGCCGCGTCGCGGGTGAAGACCTGCCGGTCGGGCCAGAACCGTACCCGGGTGCCGGTGACGCCCTTCTTGACCCGCGCGCCCTTGTGCAGACCGGACTGCGCGGTGAACGTCGCCGACGGTCCCTCGCCGTCGAACACGCCGGCGTTGCCCCGCTGGAACGACATCCGCTGGGTGGCCGGCGACCGGTCGACCTCGACGTCGAGCCGTGCGGACAGTGCGTTGACCACCGACGCGCCGACGCCGTGCAGCCCGCCCGTCGCGACATAGCTGCCGCCGCCGAACTTGCCGCCCGCGTGCAGCTTGGTGTAGACGACCTCGACCCCGGTGAGCCCGGTCTTGGGCTCCTTGTCGACGGGGATGCCCCGGCCGTTGTCGGTCACCTCCACGGAGCCGTCGCCGTGAAGGATGACGGTGATCGTCGTGCATACTTCGGCCAGCGCCTCGTCGACCGCGTTGTCGATGATCTCCCAGACGCAGTGCATCAGCCCGCGCGTGTCGGTCGACCCGACGTACATGCCCGGCCGCTTCCGGACAGCCTCCAGCCCCTCCAGGACCAGGAGGTGACGGGCGTTGTACGAGTTGTCGATCTTGGCCCCCTGGGCTGCCACTTGGCTCCTCGGCGTGTGGTCGCTTGTGAACATGTGCGGATGAGCCCGGATCGACTCGGCGTCAGGCTACCCCTCGGCGAGGACGGTCCGGCTGACCCACGCCGTACGCCCGTGTGGCCGAAGACACGCCGGTGCCGGATGCTTCAGACGTCCACCAAAGGGAACTATCCAGGGGGCACCATGCGTCATGAGGGAGCCACCCGAACGTCCTATGGAGGAAGGGTTCGACGGACGGGAAGTATTCGACCTGGTTGGATGTTCTTGTCTGCACGAGCTTGGAAGCAACTCACAGAGAGGCCACACGTGACCACAGCAGTAGCCCCGGGTCCCGCCCTGACCGCCCTGGATCGTTGCGACCGGTGCGGCGCGCAGGCCTACATCCGAGTCGAGCTCACCAGCGGCGGCGACCTGCTGTTCTGCGCCCACCACGGGCGCGAGCACGCAGACAAGCTTCGCGACGTCGCCAGCGCGATCCACGACGAGACCGGACGGCTCGCCGAGACCCCGACCATCGCATCCAACGAAGAGCACTGACCCGACGACGCACCCCCTGACTGTGTGACGGCGGCCACCCAAACGGGTGGCCGCCGTCACTGTCTGCGTTGGGCAACGCTCTACCCACCGCCGTTCGCGCCTGACCCGCCGCAGTTTTCTGGTACGGGGCGCCCCCGTTCCAGACCTAGTGGAACGGGGGCGCCCCGTACCAGAAAACATCGGACCGGGTGAGGCGATCAGCGGCGGCATCGCTACGGCAGAGTGGGCACCGTGAACACGGCCATGGAGATCCTCGTCGGCGCTGCCATCGTCGTCGGGCTGCTCGGCATCGTGCTGCCGGTGCTCCCCGGCGCCCTGCTGGTCTGGGCCGCGGTGCTGGTCTGGGCCCTCGAGCTGCAGACCACCAGCGCCTGGGTCGCGCTCGGCGTCGCCACCGTCGCGATCGCCGTGTCCCAGGTGGTGAAGTATCTCGTGCCCCACCGTCAGCTGCGCACCGCCGGCGTCCCACGGCGGTCGATCATCGTCGGCGGCGTGCTGGGCGTCGTCGGCTTCTTCGTGATCCCGGTCGTCGGGCTCGTGCTGGGCTTCGTCCTCGGCATCTACGCGGCCGAGCGTCGCCGCCTGGGCGGCCATGACACCGCCTGGACGTCGACGAAGACCGCGATGCGCGTCGTCGGCATCTCGATCCTGATCGAGCTCGCCGGCGCCCTGGTCGCGGCCGGCACCTGGTTCGGCGTCGCGGTCAGCACATGAGCGGGCTGCTGGCGGGTCGCGCCTCCGTTCAGGCCCGGCTGTACCGGCTGCGGTCTCGGTCGTGGCACATCGCGCAGGCAGCACTGGCCGCCGCCGCTGCGTGGGTGCTCGCCCGCGAGCTGCTCGGGCACATCGCGCCGTTCCTTGCACCGATCGCGGCGATCGTCTGCCTCGGCATGTCGTACGGCCAGCGGGTTCGCCGGGTCGCCGAGGTCATGGTCGGGGTCGCGGTCGGGGTCGGCGTCGCGGACCTCTTCGTCGCGTGGGTCGGCACCGGCGCCTGGCAGATCGCCGTCATCGTCGCCGCGTCGATGAGCGTCGCCCTGCTGCTCGACGCCGGGCAGCTGCTGGTCACCCAGGCCGCCGTGCAGTCGGTCATCGTCGCGACCCTGCTGCCCCGCCCGGGCGTCGGTCTCGACCGCTGGCTGGACGCGCTGGTCGGCGGGTTGGTGGCACTGCTGGCCGCCACCGTCGTACCCCGGGCGCCGCTGCGGCGACCCCGCGAGGAGGCAGCCTGGATCGTCCGCGAGCTGGCCGCGCTGCTACGCGAGGCCGCCGACCGGGCGGAGGACGGCGACCTCGACGCGGCCAACGCCGTGCTGCATCGGGCCCGGTCGACGGAGTCGGCGCTCGAGGACCTCCGCCAGGCCGCCCGCGAGGGACTCTCGGTCGTGGCGTCGTCGCCGCTGCGCCGCGGCCATCGGCACTCGGTGCGCCGGATGGCCAGCCTGGTCGAGCCGCTGGACCGCGCCGTCCGCAACACCCGGGTGCTGGTACGCCGGATCGTCGCCGCCGCCCGTTACGACGAGGCGATCCCGGTCGCGTACGTCAACCTGCTCGACCACCTCGCCGACGCGGTCGACGAGATCGGCGCGGAGCTGGCCGAGGGGCGGCTCGCCATCGCCGCGCAGGACCAGGTCGTCCGAGTCGCCGAGCGGACCGTGGAGCTGCCCCCTCCCCCGAGCCTGTCCGCTGCCGTCGTGATCGCCCAGGTCCGCGCGCTGGTCGTCGACCTGCTGCAGCTCACCGGCCTCGACGTCGACCAGGCCATGGACCGGGTGCCCCGGCGTACGGCGAACTAGATGCTAGCCCTGGTCGCCGGCGGCGGTGCCGGGGCGCGGAGCCCACGGCGTCTCGGCGGCGGGGCGGATCACCACCAGCCGGTCCCCCGGCTCCAGCAATGTCACGGTCGGGTCGTAGTAGCGGTAGACGACGTCGCCTCGCACCACTGCGACCACCTGGTCGAGCAACCGCTGCGGCTGCTTGCCTGCTTCCCGCGGCAGCAGCGGCCGCTCTGCGACCTCGAGTCCGTGGCCGTACGCCAGCAGGTCCTCCATCACCTCGCCGAGGCTCGGGCTCACCGCCGACAGCCCGAGCAGCCGGCCGACCGCCTCCGACGACGTGATCACCGAGTCGGCACCGCTCTGCCGTACGAGGGGGACGTTGTGCTGCTCGCGGACCGCGACCACGACGTACGCCTCGGAGTTGAGCTGGCGCACCGTCAACGTCGCCAGGACGGCGGCGTCGTCACGGTCGATGGTGATGATCACCTGGCGCGCCTTGGCGACCTCGGCCCGTCGGAGCACCCCACGCCCCGTGCCGTCGCCGGCCACCGCGGTCAGGCCGTCGTCGTGGGCGGCGTCGATCGCCGACTGGTACGGGTCGACGATCAGGATCTTCTCCTTCTCGATGCCGTTGTTCATCAGCGTCGCCACCGCCGCCTGGCCTTTGGTGCCGTAGCCGACGACGACTATGTGGTCTTGCATATGTCTCCTCCAGCGGGCAACCCGCAGCATCTCGCGGCCTTGGGTCGCCAGCACCTCGAGCGTGGTGCCGATCAGCACGACCAGGAACATGACGCGCAACGGCGTGACGACGAACGCGTTGACCAGCCGGGCCTGAGGCGTGAACGGCGTGATATCGCCATAGCCGGTCGTCGTGAGCGTCACGGTTGCGTAGTACAGGGAGTCGATGAAGTCGACGCCGTCGTTGTTCGCCGAGTCGCGATAGCCCAGCCGGTCGAACCAGACCAGGGCGACCATCATGCCCAGCAGGCTCAGCGCGAACAGCAGACGGCGACTCAGAGCCCACCACGGAGAGATGTTGCTGGCGGGCAGCCGCACCATGCTGCTGGCTGCCCGGGCCTTGGCGGCTCTGCGGCGTGACTGCTGACTCACGGCACAGACAATAGAGGTCGGCCACGATGATGAGAGAGTTCTCATCTCCGTGTCATGCTGGTCTCGTCAGCCACGGACAGAGTGGGGACCATGTTCGGCCCAGTGAAACTCGCCCTTGTCGCCGTCGGTGTCGCCGGTGCCGGTGGACTGCTCGCCGGTCTCGCCTGGGGGTACGCCGCACCGCAACCCGACATCGGTGAGCCGGTCGTGATCAGTCCCAGTGACTCCGCGACGGACGACCCGTCGCCGAGCTCACCGTCGTCGTCGACCGCTAGCCCCTCCGACAACCCCAGCGACGATGACGACGACGGTCGCAACCGCGGCCGGGGCGGCGACGATGACGACGACGACATCGACCAGGTCGAGCGCAGCCCGCGCTCGTGGGACGACGATGATGACAGCGGGAAGGGTCGCGGCAGTGGCGACGACGATGCCGACGACTCAGACGATAGTGACGACGACGACTGACCCCGAACCACCATCGGCAGGCATCCGGCTCGGCGAACATCTCCGCTCGGTCCGGACCCGGATCACGTCCTGGGTGATCGTGCTCACCGGCCTGGCGCTCGCCGTCGTAGGTATCGCCATCTACCTGGTGGAGTCACAGCGGCTCGACGAGCGGACCAGCGACTCCATCACCCAGGAGATGACCGAGTTCGACCAGCTGCGCGACCAGGGCATCGACCCCGACACGGGTCGTGACTTCAGCACTGCCCAGCGGCTGATGGAGGTCGCCCTTGAGCGCAACGCACCCGAGCGCCACGAGGTGCTGCTCGCGGTCCTGCCGGACGGATCCGCGCTGCTCGGCAACGAAGAGGGCGCGCTGGCCGGGGTCGACCGGTCGCAGATGCTCGCGGCGATCGACGCCGAAATGCCGGAGGGCGGGTTCTCCCAGCTGGACACCGACGCCGGCACGCTGGTGTTCGCGGTCAAGCCGGTACGTGACGGTGACAACGAGGGTGCCTATGTCGTGGCGTTCTTCCGTGACCGCGTGCAGGCCGACGTCAACCGGACCGTCGCGACGTACGCCGTCGTCGCCACCGTCGCGCTGCTGCTGGTGGCGGCCGGCGCGTGGCTGACGGCAGGTCGGCTGCTGCGCCCGATCCGCGACCTCCGCGACACCGCCCGCGAGATCAGCGACACCGACCTGTCCCGCCGCATCACCGTGACGGGGGCCGACGACCTCTCGGATCTCGCCCGTACGTTCAACGCCATGCTCGACCGGCTGCAGACCTCCTTCGCCTTGCAGCGCAGGTTTCTCGACGACGCGGGACACGAGCTGCGCACGCCGATCACGATCGTGCGCGGCCACCTCGAGGTGGCCGACCGCTCCAGTACTGAGGACATCGCGGCCACGCATGACCTGGTCCTCGACGAGGTCGACCGGATGAGCCGGCTGGTCGACGACCTGATCGTGCTGGCCAAGGCCGGCCAGCCCGACTTCGTGCGACCGACGGACGTCGACGTCGCAGCGCTCACCGACCACGTGCTACAGAAGGTGGCGGCGCTTGGCGACCGACAATGGACGCTGGACCAGCGGGCCGACGTGGTCACCAGAGTCGACCCGCAGCGGATCACGCAGGCGTTGGTGCAGCTGGCCAAGAACGCCGTCCAGCACACGCATGACGGCGACCTGGTCGCGATCGGCTCGACGGCTGCGGACGGTCAGGTCAGCTGGTGGGTACGGGACACCGGGCCGGGTGTCGCCCGTCCCGACGCGGAACGCATCTTCGACCGGTTCCAGCGTGGCCACCAGGCCCGCGGCCACGACGGGTCCGGGCTGGGCCTGTCCATCGTCAAGGCCATCACCGAGGCGCACGGCGGCGACGTACTCCTTGACTCTGAGCCCGGGAAGGGCGCCACGTTCACGATCACCGTTCCGTTGTCGGAGGAGCCGGCATGAACCGCATCCTGATCGCCGAGGACGAGCAACGCATCGCATCGTTCGTGGAGAAGGGCCTGCGGGCCAACGGGCTCACCCCGACGGTCGTGACCGACGGCGCCTCGGCCCTGGGGCACGCGCTGTCGGGCGACTTCGACCTGCTGGTGCTCGACATCGGGCTGCCCGGGATGGATGGGTTCACGGTGCTGCGCCGGCTGCGCCAGTCCCGCGGCGCCATCCCGGTGATCATCCTGACGGCCCGCGACTCGCTGACCGACACGGTGGCCGGGCTCGAGGGCGGTGCCGACGACTACATGCCCAAGCCGTTCAGGTTCGACGAGCTGCTGGCCCGGATCCGGCTGCGGCTGAGGTCCGACCGGGCGCCCGAGGTCACCGTGCTCCAGCAGGGTGACCTGTCCCTCGACCTGCGCACCCGCCGCGCCTCGGTGGAGGGTCGCACGGTGGACCTCTCGGCCCGCGAGTTCGCCCTGGCCGAGGTGTTCCTGCGCAACCCCGGTCAGGTGCTGTCACGCGAGCAGCTGCTCTCGCACGTGTGGGGGTACGACTTCGACCCGGAGTCCAACGTCGTCGACGTGTATGTCCGCTACCTGCGCAAGAAGCTGGGCCAGGAACGGATCCAGACCGTACGCGGGATGGGCTACCGGCTCGCCACCGACTGACCACTCGCCGCGTCGGCGCGTCGGCGGGTCGGCGGTCAGATCGTCGGGCGGAAGCCACCGAGCCTGGGCCGTGGCAGCGTCTCGACCAGCGGCTCGAGCAGGGCCGCGAGCTCGGCCGGCGTGGGTCGCGCCTGTGGTTCGGGATCCAGGCAGGCCAGCACGATCTTGGCGACCGCGTCCGGCACCGTGGAGGGCAACGGGTCGGGGCGCTCGACCAGCTGCGGCCAGCGCAGCTCCGGCGCAGCCTCCTCGTCGCGCACCCCGTCCGCGAACGGCCGCCGTCCGGCCGCCGCCTCGAACAGCGTCACGCCGAGACCCCAGATGTCGGCCGGTGTGCCCGGTTGGCCACTTCGCGGCGGGTCGGCCTGCTCCGGGGCGAGGTAGCCATCGGTCCCGACGACGTCCTCGAGCTCGGCCGCCTGTTCCACGGTGCGGGCGACGCTGAGGTCGATCAGCCGGGGCGGGGCGCCCATGATGATGTTGCTGGGCTTGACGTCGAGGTGCACGACCCCGACCTCGCGCAGGTAGTGCAACGCCGACGACATCTCCAGCCCGAGTGGCAACAGCTGCTCGAGCGGCAGCGGCCCGAACTTGCGGAGCAGAGTTGACAACCTCGGCCCGTCGAGACTCTCCATGGCGAGGTACGGACGATCACCCTCGACCGAGGCATGGAAGCCTCGGACGATCACCGGGTGGTTGAGCCGGCCGACCATCTGGACCTCTCTTCGCAGCCCGCGCAGTGTCGACGGGTCGTCGACGAGATGCGGTCGCACGACCTTGACCACCACCGGCGCGAACAGTCGCTCGTCGAACGCGCGGTAGGCCTCATAGGCGCTGCCGCCGCCGAGCCGCTCGATCACCCGCGCGTCGGGGACAACCTCGGCGCCTTGCTCCAGTCTCCAGCTGGTCTGCTCCACGATGCTCCTTCTCAAACCTGGTTGAGCCGAGGCACCGCGAGGATGGTCTCAGAACCATCCGCGCGGTGCCGTTCTACGGTGCCGGTCTACGGTGCCGGTCGAGTCAGCGGGTGTGGTCCTTGCTGCGCTCGTTGGTCAGGTCGCGGCTCCAGTCACGGCTGCTGTCCGCGTCCGCGCCGACGGCACTGTTGTCGTCACGGCTCGCGTCCTGGTTGTGGCTCACCTGCGTGGCCGCCTTGTCGCGGGTCGGCACGTTGGTGCGGTCGTTGCGGCTGACGTCGGAGCTGCGGCTCACTTGTGAGACGTCCTGCGGCTGATCAACGTCATTGCCGGTTCCGGTGTTGGTGTCGTCGTTGTCGTCATCCTCGGGATCCACGACCGAGACCTCGCTGACGTTGTCATCACGCTTCGCGTCGTCGTCGGCTCGGGCGACTGCGGTGACTCCGAGCAGGCCGAGGCCGAATACTGCGGCCAGGCCGGCTACCAGAATGCGTTTCGAGCTGTTCTTCGGGTTCACTATTTCCTCCTGCTGTCAGCCCCGACGAGCGGGCTCGGTGACTTCGTGTTGTTAGACCCAGAGTCACCGCTTCAGGTAAGACCTCCGTGACAGCGAGATGAGACTGCTCTTACCTGCGACCTGCCGACATCGGCCGTCGTGATGCACCATGGGTCAGTGACCCGCGAACGAGGACACGAGCAGCCGCGCCGCCCGCTGATGCCGGGCGAGGCTGCGTTCGACGCGCTGCCTGGGGGCGAGGACCCCGCGCAGCGCGCCGAGGCAGCCCACCGCACGGCGGCGTTGCTGGTCCGTGGCGCCCGCACCACCGAGGACGCCGACGTCGTACGCCGCGTCGTCCAGCTCGCCGACGACCACGGGCTCGACACGGTGGCGGACCTGTGGGCCGACTCGCCCCCGGACTCGTTGCCCGGCGCACTGTGGCGGCTCTACTTGGTGCGTTCCTGGGTGTACGCCGACCCTGAGCAGGCGGCCCTCGAGTTCTCCACCGGGCGGCACCACGCGCCGGTCGCCGAGGTCGTCGCCGGTGTGGTCGACCCGCCGGGGGCCGAGGAGCTGCAGGAGCTTACCGACACCGTGCTGCGCGGGGTGGCGTCCGGCGACCTGGCGATGACCCTTGACCGGGCGGCGGCGTTCTGCCGGATCGTGGCGGCCGGGCGGGCCGAGCTCGACGACGTACCCGCGGAGTCCGCCGTGCGCCTGGTGACGCTCGCCGAGCAGCTGGAGTCAGCCGCCCGGTCCGAGCGAGCCGGCCACCTGATGTGACCTCGTGGGGATGACTCGTTATCCTGGTGTCCGCGTCGGGCCGCGGTAGCCCCGGGTCCCAAATTAAGCCGCTGCGAGCGGCCTCGCGCCGTGAGGCGCTTCCCGGCCCGACGCACCACCTCAGCCGCCGGTGCGGCACCCCCAGATAGCGCCGTGGTTGTGCGCGTGCGTGCAGACCCGCCAGAGTGGGTTCGTTCGGATATCGGCAGACGCCACACGACCGGCGACGCACAGAGGGGTGCACGAGATGTCTGATGCGCAGACCGCGACGACCGAGGAGAAGCCCACCGAGCTGAAGCGGGTGATGGGCCCGAAGCTGTTGCTGCTCTTCATCGTCGGCGACATCCTCGGCACCGGCGTCTACGCCCTGACCGGCGAGGTTGCCGGCGAGGTCGGCGGCGCGGCCTGGGCGCCCTTCCTGGTCGCGTTCTTCGTCGCGACCATCACGGCGTTCTCCTACCTGGAGCTGGTGACGAAGTACCCGCGGGCGGCAGGTGCGGCGCTCTACACGCACAAGGCCTTCGGCATCCACTTCGTCACGTTCCTGGTGTGCTTCACGGTGATGTGCTCGGGCATCACCTCGGCGTCGACGGCGTCGAAAGCGTTCGCCAGCAACCTGGTGACCGGCATCGGGGTCGACGCGAGCGAGAACACCGTCACCGTGATCGCCCTGGGCTTCATGGCGCTGGTCGCCGTGGTCAACTTCCGCGGCGTCGGCGAGAGCGTCAAGGCGAACGTCGTGCTCACCTTGGTCGAGCTGTCCGGCCTGCTGATGGTGATCTTGATCGGCGTCTACGTGTTCACCCAAGGGGAAGCCGACTTCGGCGCGGTCACGACGTTCGAGACCAGCGAGGACAAGAGCGCGTTCATCGCCCTCACCGCGGCCACCTCGTTGGCGTTCTTCGCGATGGTCGGGTTCGAGGACTCGGTCAACATGGCGGAGGAGACGAAGGACCCGGTCAAGACATTCCCCAAGATCATGCTCACCGGCCTCGGCATCACCGGCACCATCTACGTCCTGGTGGCCATCGCCGCGGTCGCGATCGTCCCCGTCGGTGAGCTCGCCGACTCGAGCGTCCCGCCGCTGCTACGCGTGGTCGAGGCCGGCGCGCCCGGTCTGCCGATGGACACGATCTACCCGTTCATCACGATGTTCGCGGTCGCCAACTCGGCGCTGATCAACATGCTGATGGCCAGCCGGCTGCTGTATGGCATGGCGAAGGAGGAGGTGCTCCCCAAGCAGCTCGGGCTGGTGCACCCGACCCGGCGCACACCCTGGGCCAGCATCATCTTCACCACGCTGATCTCGTTCGGCCTGATCATCGCGGTCACGCGGTTCATGGGCGACGAGGCGATCAGCACGCTCGGCGGCACGACCGCCCTGCTGCTGCTCGGCGTGTTCACGATCGTCAATGTCGCGGTGCTGGTGCTGCGGCGGGACCGCTCCGACCGGGAGCACTTCGTGGCCCCGACCGTGCTGCCGTACGTCGGCATGGTGACCTGTGCGTACCTGGTGGGACCGTGGACCGGACGCGACGGCTCGCAGTACCAGGTCGCCGGCGGCCTGCTCGTCGTCGGCGTCGTCTTGTGGGTGATCACCTGGTTCATCAACCGCGCGGTGTACGGCAAGCGCACCTACATCCGCGATGTCGACGACCTCGACACCAAGGGCCCGGTGAACTGACGACCCACGCGGCCCCAGCCGCTTGGTGACGCCGTTCCGGGACCCCCGAACGGCACGGGTCCGTACCGTTCCCGACCATCCCCACGCCAGCAGGAGTGGGGATGGTCGGGTACGCGTGGGGGTGAGTGACCACGGTGCGACGGCGCCGGCCAGATCTGGGACGTGCTGCCGGTCATTTTCATCCATCGCGCGTGTGTCCTCGGCGAGCCGCCGAGCGCCGACCTGGTGACACGCATCGTCGACCACGTCGTACTCCCGGCCGCAGGAGTCACCGCCGCCGGGGCCAGTTCCTGATCGTTCGACCTTCTCCCACCGACCTGCCCGAGGGGGGCTCATGTCTGACCACACCGCCACTACCGACCCCGGTAGTGCCCAAACCCGTCGATACCGGCGACGACCACGGTCATCGCCATCTCGGCATCGCACTTGCGCTGATCAGCATGGCGCAGCTGATGGTGGTCCTCGACGGCACCATCGTCAACATCGCGCTTCCGCACCTGCAGGACACGCTCGGCTTCAGCAACGCCAGCCTGCCGTGGGTCGTCAACGCGTACGCGCTGGCGTTCGGTGGCCTGCTGCTGCTCGGCGGCCGGATGGGTGACCTACTCGGCCGTCGTGCCGTGTTCATGTTCGGCGTCACCCTGTTCGGCGTCGCCTCGCTGCTCGGCGGCATCGCCTGGAACGAGGAGGTCCTGCTGACCTCGCGCGTGCTGCAGGGAGTCGGTGCGGCGGCCGCCTCGCCGACCGCTCTGGCGCTGATCACCACGACGTTCCCGGCCGGTCCTCCGCGCAACCGGG
The DNA here is from genome assembly GCA_009379735.1 of Propionibacteriales bacterium. Lineage (GTDB taxonomy): Bacteria > Actinomycetota > Actinomycetes > Propionibacteriales > Nocardioidaceae > WHTB01. The sequence goes on along the minus strand of WHTB01000028.1, from coordinate 1,445 downwards.
CGATGGCCGTCTACGCCGCGATGTCCGGCGCCGGTGCAGCCGTCGGGCTGATCCTCGGTGGAGCACACCGAGTGGTCGTGGCGTCTGACGTTCTTCATCAACGTGCCGATCGGCATCGCGGTGGCGCTGCTCGCACCGGTCTTCCTCGGTGAGTCGGCTCGCAACAAGGGCGGGTTCGACCTGCCCGGCGCGCTCGGCGGCACCTTCGGCCTGACCTCGCTGGTCTACGGCCTGACGCGGGCCGCGGACGACGAGACCGGCTGGGGCGACCCGCTGACGCTGACGTTCATCCTCGGCGGTGCCGCACTGATCCTCGGGTTCCTTGCCATCGAGTACGTCAGCCGGCACCCGCTGATGCCGTTCCGCATCCTGGCCAACCGGACGCGTGCGGTCAGCTTCCTGGTGATGCTGATCGTCGGCGCGGCGATGTTCGCGATGTTCTACTTCCTCGGCATCTACATCCAGGTCGTGCTCGGGTACGGCCCGCTGCAGGCCGGCTTCGCGTTCCTGCCGTTCAGCTTCGGCATCGTGGCGGCCGCACAGATCGCCTCGACCCTGATGTCCAGGGTCGACCCGCGCTGGATCGCCGGTGTCGGTGCTGTTCTGACGGCCGCCGGCATGTGGGGCTTCTCGTTGCTGGAGACCGACTCCCAGTACCTGACGCACCTCCTCCCGTGGATCCTGGTGCTGTCGTTCGGCATGGGTCTGGTGTTCGTGCCGCTCACGCTGACGGCGGTCAGTGGCGTCGACAAGCAGGACTCCGGAGTCGGGTCAGCGGTGCTCAACACCATGCAGCAGGTCGGTGGCGCGCTGGGCCTGGCGGTCCTGACCACGGTGTCCACCACGCTCGCCACCGACAAGTCCACGGAGCTGGTGGCGGCGGCCCAGGCCAACGCGCCGGCCGGGGTGCAGCCGACGCAGGAGCAGATCCAGGCGGCGATGGAGCAGATCGGCATTACGGCGATGACGCACGGCTTCACCCGCGCGTTCCTGGTGGCTGCGGCGATGGCGCTCGGCGCGGCGTTGATCACCGTCATCGGGTTGTCGGTCCGGCACGAGGAAGTGGCTGCTGAGGGCGCCGCACCCGGTGCCTCGGTGGGCTGACCGGCCGCGCGGCGCCGTCGGGTGACCCACCCGGCGGCGCCGCGGGTACGTTTACCCGCATGGGTGACGACGACCACCGGCCGAACGACCGGTCGAGCCGGGTGGCCCAGGACCTGTTCGCACCCCTGCCTGCCCGCTACGAGCGGCTCGCCGAGGTGCTGTCGTTCGGGCAGAACGGCCGCTGGCAGGCCGCGCTGGTGGACACCCTCGTCCCGCCGGGCGCCTCCCCGCCGGGGACAGTGCTCGACGTGGCCACCGGCACCGGCGCTGTGGCGACGCGGCTCACGCAGCGTTTTCCCGCCGCGCAGGTGGTCGGGCTCGACCTGACCGAGCAGATGCTG
>WHTB01000473.1 GCA_009379735.1 Propionibacteriales bacterium | reverse complement strand
GCCGAACGGGATGAGTCGGGTGGCGCCGGGGATCATCGACTCCGGCACCACGGCGTGCAGGTCGGCGTAGTGTGCCAGCGCGTCGAACCGGGCCGCCTCGCACCACGACTGCATCCGGTCGACCGCGGCCAGCAGCACCAGTGTCTGGTCGGTGTCGAGTCCGCCCGGGTCGACGTCGCGAGCAGCGTCGCGAGCCCGGGCCCGGGCGGCATCCGACCGATCGTCGACGATTCGAACATACGTACAGACTAGACCCGGCCACCGACAACCAACATCCCCGATTCCCCACCTGTGGAAAGAAAAACCCGGGGGATCAGCCGACCAGTCGGAACAGGTAGGCGAACGCGCTTTGGGTGTACGCCACCCCGGTCCCGCGTCGGCGGATCTCCTCGGCAGTCTTCGCGCGACCTGGCTTCGGACGCAGGTACGCGCGCAGCCCGACGTCGGTCAGCTCGAACCCGCCGGCGCTCGTCTGCACTGCCGCGACGAGTTGCCAAGACGAGTCGAGCGCCACCACGGACGCGTCGCCGTGGCTCGAGTTGGCGAGCAGCAGCCCGCCCGGCCGCAGGTAGCGACGGCAGGCGTCGGAGACCAGCCCGGCGAACAGCGAGATGAGCAGGTCGAACGAGCCGTCCTCGATCGGCAGGTCGGTCGTGTAGTCGGCGTGCACGAAGTCGACCCGGGGATGCTGCGCGTACGTCGTCCGCTCGGCCAGCTCACTGCGTACCAACGGCTCGTCGGCGAAGTAGCGGGCCGCGTGGTCGTCGGTGTCGACGTACGTCGTGTGCGGGAACGCGGTGGACGGCGCCAGGTCGACGTAGCTGCCGGGATAGAGCGCCGTGCGGACGTCATGGGCCGCTGCGATCGCGGCGAACAGCGGGCTGCGGTCACCGATCCCGGTGCGAAACGTGCTCCAGCAGATGCTCGGCCCGGCCATACGTTCAGCAGAGCACACTCCCGGCTACCGCAGCCCGTACGCCCGGATGACGGTATGCCGGGCGGTCGCCCCGTCCGTGCCGACCGCGGTCGCCCGCAGCGACACGAAGCCGGCCCGACCGCGCGGCGGGACATCGGCCTGCCATCCCCGCTTCGGGTGGTGCATCACGCGGACGTTCTGCCAGGACGTGCCGTCGTCGAACGACACCTCGACGTCGAGGCTGCGCAAGGACACCGACGGTGCCGGAGCAGCCAGCGCGGACTTGCCGCCCTTCTTCGGCGGGAGCGCGGTCGGACGGCTGAGCGTGATCGGGACCCACTGCCGGTGCCGAGCCGACGCGTAGTTGCGGGTGTCGACCTCGGGCGCGAACGACACCGTCGTCAGCGGCAGCATCGCCGGGTCGCCGTCCACCTGAGCGGAGTCGAAGGTCCACGCTGACGACAGCCCGGTGGAGAACGCCGACACGTCGCGCTCGGCGGTCACCTCGAGCCGGTAGCGCCCCGGCTCAGCGTGTATGTCGAAGAAGCCGGCACCGGGACTGCCACTCTCGCCGACCAGCACGCCGTCGCGGAACAGCCGGGTGCCCCCGCCGGTCGTCGCCGAGACGCCGGGGTGACCCGACGCGTCACCGAACAGCGGTACCTCGATCGCGACGGCGTTGCCCGCCCGGATGGCGTACCCACTGGTCGGCGAGAACGAAGGTGCGACGACCACATCGTTCCAGCGCTCGCGGGCGGTG
>WHTB01000146.1 GCA_009379735.1 Propionibacteriales bacterium | reverse complement strand
CTGCAGTCGGTCGCCCTCGGCCTGCTCGACGAGCACCTCAACCACTGCGTCGTCGACGCCGCCCGAGCCGGCGGTGCCGAGTCCGACGCCAAGATCCAGGAAGCCTCCCAGGCAATCGCCCGCCTGGTCCGCTCCTGACCAACCACAAGGAGATCACGATGTCCACCACGACGCACACCGTTACCGGCATGACCTGCGACCACTGTGTCGCCGCCGTGACCGAGGAGGTCAGCGCGATCGACGGCGTCAGCAACGTCGACGTCGTCTTGGCCACCGGCCAGGTCACCGTCACCAGCACCACTCCGATCGACGAGACTGCGCTGCGCGAGGCAGTCGAGGAAGCCGGGTACGTACTCGCATGACCACTCACACGGACATGACCACCGAGCTGACGTCATGCACCCTCGACATCGGTGGCATGACGTGTGCGTCCTGCGTACGGCGCGTCGAGAAGGCGCTGGCGAGGGTTGACGGCGTCGAGACCGCGGAGGTCAACCTCGCCACCGAGATCGCGACCGTCGGCTTCGACCCCTCCCGCGTGCAGTTCGACGACCTCAGCCAGGCCGTCAAGGCGGCCGGCTACACCGGCACGGTTCGCCGCCCCACACCCGCACCCTCCAGCGAAGCCCCGCCCGCGCCGCCCTTGGTGAGCAGCGGTGACCATCGGGACGCCGAGCTGACCGACCTCAAGCGCAAGTGGCAGGTCGCGCTGACCGCGGGACTCGGCCTGATGGTGCTGATGTACATCCCGCTGCCGCTCGACACGATGGACTGGCTGATGCCGGTCCTGCTGGTCGTCGCGACCGCCGTCCAGTTCTGGGCCGGACAAGGGATCTACGGAGCAGCGCTCGCGGCAGCCCGCCACCGGGCCACGAACATGAACACGCTGGTGGCGCTGGGCACCTCCGTCGCCTACGGCTACAGCGCGTTCGTCACGCTCTGGCCCGCGGCCGCCGAACGTTGGGGGCTGCCACTGCACGTGTACTTCGAGACCTCGCTGGTCATCATCGCCCTTGTCCTGCTCGGCCGGTGGCTTGAGGGCCGGGCCAAGAAGCGGACCGCGGCCGCCATCACGGCCCTGGTCGAGCTGGCGCCGGCAACCGCGCGGGTCCTGCGGGACGGGCGCGAGCACGACATCCCGGTTGCCGAGGTGGTCGTCGGCGACCTCGTCCGGGTCCGCCCCGGCGACAAGGTGCCGGTGGACGGCGTGGTCACCGAGGGCTCGACCACCGTCGACGAGAGCATGCTGACCGGGGAGAGCCTGCCGGTCGAGAAGGCCGCCGGTGACCAGGTCATCGGCGCCACGCTGAACCGCACCGGCTCGATCGTGCTGCGCGCCAGCGCCGTCGGTCAGGACAGCACGCTGGCCCAGATCATCCGCCTCGTCTCCGACGCCCAGGGCGGCAAGCCCCCGATGCAGCAGCTCGCGGACCGAGTCTCCGGCTGGTTCGTCCCCGCCGTACTCGTGCTCGCCGTGCTGACGTTCGCCGGCTGGCTGGTGCTCGGCCCCGACACCGGGCGGCTCACCCTCGCCATCGGGACTGCGATCGCGGTCCTGATCATCGCCTGCCCGTGCGCGTTGGGCCTGGCCACCCCGACCGCGGTCATGGTCGGCACCGGCAAGGCCGCCGAGCTGGGCATCTTGATCGGCCACGGGGAGGCGCTCGAGCAGGCCCGCCGGGTGAGCGCCGTCGTGCTGGACAAGACCGGCACGATCACCCGCGGTCGCCCGGAGGTCACCGGCATCACCACCCTCGGCCGGGCCGAGGACGACATCCTGACCCTCGTCGCCGCCGCCGAGGTCGGGAGCGAGCATCCCGTCGGCGAGGCGATCGTGACTGCGGCCCACGACCGCGGGCTCACGCTGCCTCCGTCCGAGGACTTCGAGGCCTCCCCCGGTCACGGCATCGCGGCCACCGTCTCAGGGCAGCGCGTCCTGGTCGGCAACCGGAGGCTGATGACAACCGAAGGCATCGAGGTCACCGAGCTCGATGACGCGGCCGCCACCGAGGCCGCGGCCGGACGCACCCCGATGTACGTCGGCGTCGACGGTGCCGCGGTCGCGCTGGTCGTCGTGGCCGACACGGTCAAGCCCGAGTCCGCCGAGGCGGTCGCCCAGCTCACCGCGCTCGGACTGACGGTCTGGATGCTCACCGGCGACAACAAGGCCACCGCGGCCGCGATCGCCGCCGAGGTCGGGATCGAGCACGTCATCGCCGAGGTCCTGCCCGCACAGAAGGCCGACCGGATCGCCGAGCTCCAGCGCGACGGCCACGCCGTCGCCATGGTCGGCGACGGCATCAACGACGCCCCGGCCCTCGCCCAGGCCGACCTCGGCATCGCCATCGGCACCGGCAGCGACGTGGCGATCGCCGCCTCCGACATCACCCTGGTCGGCGGTGACCTGCGCGGCATCGTCGCCGGGATCGCCCTCGCCCGCCGGACCGTCACCGTGATCAAGCAGGGGCTGGGCTGGGCGTTCGCGTACAACATCGCGCTGATCCCGGTCGCCGCCGGCGCCCTGTACTGGTGGAACGATCTGCTGCTCGACCCCGTCCTCGCCGCCGCCGCGATGGCGATGAGCTCGGTCAGCGTGGTCAGCAATGCCCTGCGGCTGCGCCGGTTCACCCGCCCCGCGAACGCCGACGCCATCCTGCACCCGGCGCTACGTACCCGGGTCGCGGACGGGGCCTACCTGATCGCGGTCGCGGTGGTAGCCCTGGCCATCGGCAGCGGGCTCACCGCGCTGTCGCGTACCGACTGGGCTCAGCGCGGGATGAACGGCGTGCTCGCCTGGACGCAGAGCACCGGCATGCCGATGCGCACCGCGATGAGCGAGATGATGACGACCGACGTCGAGCCGGTCGACGCGCGCGACGCCGGTGTCGAGGTCTCCCTCGACGTACCCTCCGACGCGACGCCGGGCGAGCCGACCCGCATCCTGGTGAGCCTGCGCGACGACGCCGGTGAGCCGATCGAGGACGTCACCCGCAGCCACCAGGCGTGGATGCACTTCATCGCCACCCGCGACGATCTCGCGACCTTCGAGCACGTCCACCCCGAGCCCACCGGCCGCCCCGGCGAGCTCGCCGTGGACGTGGTGTTCCCCACCGCCGGGCGCTACCAGATCCACACCGAGTTCCGTCGCCAGGGCAAGATGAGCGATGTCCTGAGCGAGCACGAGGTCACCATCGACGGCGAGCCCGCCAACCCCGGGCCCGTGACACCAGGCCCGCGCGAACTGGTGGTCGATGGCGTCCGGGTCAGCCTGCACGGCGACGCCCGGGTCGGGGAGCAGAGCGACCTCGACTTCACCTTCGCCGACGCCAGCACCGGCCGCGCGATCGATGACCTCCGGCCCTACCTCGCGGCCGCGGGTCACGTCGTCTCGATGCGCGCCGACGGCACCGCCTTCGCCCACGGGCACGCCGAGGTGTTCGACGCGCAGGGCGAGCCGGTGTTCGCGCTGCCCGGGCAGGAGTTCGGCCCCGAGCTCGGTTTCCATGCCAGCTTCGATACGCCCGGCGTCTACCGGCTGTGGGGGCAGTTCCGGCTCGCCGACGGCCGCGTCATCACCGCACCGTTCACCGTCGCCGCCCGCTGATCGGCTCGGTGCACACCTCCAACCCGGTGAGTGGCCAACACCGGGAAACGACGCCGCGCCGACACCGACGGTGCGACGATGACGGGGTCGAGGGAGGGACTGAGGATGAGCTATCTCGCGAGTACGACGGAGGCCCCGCCGTCCGACGACGCCGCGGCGATGTACGAGCGTGACCTGGCACGACTCGGCTACGTCGCCAACTACACCAAGGCGTTCGCCCACCGCCCCGACGTCATGCGCGCCTGGGAGGGGCTGAACGGCTCGATCAAGGCCGGCATGGATCTGCGCCGGTACGAGCTGGCCACGCTCGCCGCGGCCGAGCGGCTGCGGTCGATCTACTGCAGTCTGGCGCACGGCAAGGTGCTGGCAGAGCTCGACAGCCCCAAGGTGGTGCGCGACCTGGTCGTCGATCGCGCTGCCGCCGACGTGAGCCCGCTGGACGTGGCGATCATGGACCTCGCCGAGAAGGTGGCCGGCGGAGCCGCCGACATCACTGCCGACGACCTGCGTGACGTGCGGACACTCGGCCTGACCGACGCCGAGATCCTCGACGTCATCCTGGCGGCGGCCGCCCGCTGCTTCTTCAGCACGGTGCTCTCGGCCGTCGGGGCCGAGCCCGACGCGTTCGCCGAGCTCGACGCCGACCTGCGCGAGGCGCTCATCACCGCGACCCACTCCCCGACCCGGTGAGTGTGACGTTTCGGCGCGATACGCCGGCGTGTCGCCACCAGAACGTCACGGTCGCCGGGAACCGACGCCGCCGAAGAACGACCGCAGGTCGCCGACCAGGAGATCCGGGGACTCCATCGCCGGGAAGTGCCCGCCGTCGTCGAACTCCGACCAGTGCTCGATCTCACCGGCGGGGTCGACGAGATGCCGGATGCTGTGGTCCGCCGCGAAGACCGCGACCCCCATCGGCGGCCCGGGCGGCACCGGCGCGGCCGACTCGCCGCCGGACTGTGCGACGAACTCCCGGAACGCCTGCATCCCCTCGTAGGTGAAGTGCGCCGACGAGGCACCGCTGCCGGTGAACCAGTAGATGCTGACGTTGGTGAGCAGCTGGTCGAGGTCGACCGCGTCCTCCGGCAACGCTGCGGCCGGGTCGGTCCACTCCTTGAACTTCTCCACGATCCAGGCCAGCTGCCCGACCGGTGAGTCGTTGAGGGAGTACGCCAAGGTCTGCGGCCGGGTCGACTGCATCTGTAGGTAGCCGAGACCGTCTGCCTGGAACTGGTTGAACCGCTCGCCCCGGTCCCGGTCGTCGTCGGACAGTCCGTCGAGCTCGAGCGCCGGCCCGAACGGGAAGGGGCCTGGCCCGGTGACATGCGTCGCGACGACGCGTTCGGGCGCCAGCATGGCGAGCATCCCGGTCACTCCCGAGCCGATGTCGCCGCCGTGGGCGACGAACCGCTCGTACCCCAGCCTGGTCATCAGCTCGGCCCACGCCGACGCGACGCGGAACAAGTTGCCCCAGCCGGCCTCCCGCACCGGCGTCGAGAAGCCGAATCCTGGCAACGACGGGGCCACGACGTGGAAGGCTTGGCCCGGGTCTCCGCCGTGCGCCCGTGGGTCGGTGAGCGGGCCGACGACCGTGGTGAACTCTCCGTACGTGCGCTGGCCAAGCTCGAGCAGGTACTCCCGTCCCGACTGCGCCATCGGGTCAACGCGGTCGATGCCGCCACGGTGACCGTGCCGGGCACCGGCCCCAGGGTGGATGCCGACGTGCTCACCGCTGTCGCCACCGCGATCCGCGCGCGGGAGCGGTTGCGGTTCGACTACAACAGCCACGACGGCGAGGCCACGGTCCGAGCCGTCGAGCCACACCGCCTGGTCAGCTGGGGTCGCCGCTGGTACCTCGTGGCGTGGGACGTCGACCGCACGGACTGGCGGACCTTCCGGGTCGACCGGATCTCTCCCCGAACCCCGACTGGGCCGCGGTTCACGCCTCGCGACCTCCCCGACGATGTCTCCAGCTACGTGCAGCGCGGCGTCGGCTCGGCGATCTGGGACTACACGTCGCGGGTGACCGTCCACGCGCCGGCCGACCAGGTGCGGCGACGGCTGCCACCCGCGGTCGCGGTGACGGAGCTGGACGAACAGACCTGTGTAGTCGACGTCGGGGCCGACTCACCGCACATGCTCGCGCTCTACCTAGGACTGCTGGACGTCGACTTCGAGGCGACCGACTCACCCGAGCTCAGCGAGCATCTGGAGAAGCTCGCACGGCGCTACCGCCGTGCGGCCCGCGCACACCGCTCCTCCGGAAGCCGAGCGTCTCGTACCGCCTCGTGAAGCCCAGGCCGGAGTACAGCCGAGCGGCGGCGAGGTTCGTCGCGTCGTAAGTGACCGTTGCGGTGGCCATCCCCAGGCGCCGCAGCTCATGCAGTCCGTGCAGCATGGTCGCCCGCGCGAGGCCGCGCCGTTGGAAGTCGCGATGCGTCCCGACCGGTTCGAAGAGACCCACCGAGTTGAGCTCGTCGAGCCAGGTGACGGCGAATGCGCCGACCCGACCGTCCGGGGCGACCGTGACGATCTCCCGGTCGGGGTGATAGCCCGGCCTCAACATCACCTGGTCGCGGTACGCCGTCGGGGTCCAGTGGGCGTCGAAAGCACTGCTGTGCGCCGCCGCGAGCTGCTCGTGGTCGTCCAGAGTCGCCGACCGGACCTGAAACCCGTCGGGCACAGCCGGTCGGTCGATCGGCTCGGCCAGACCGCGCTCGGTGACGTGGTCCCACGTGCGGTAGCGCTCGAATCCCAGTCGGACGAGCAGGTCGGACCGAATGTCGTCACAGCCGAACACATCGGTGACGACCCACCGGTCCCCGGTCTCGGGGAGCTGGCGGCGCGTCGTCTCGTACGCCGTCCGGAGCATCTCGAACTCCTGGTCGGTCCCCCGCAGCGCCGGGCTCGTGAACACGTCGAAGGAGGTGCCGAACCGGCCGCAGACGGCGAAGGCGGCGACGGTGGAGCCGGACTCCCACACGGTCACCAGCTCGGCGACCGGGCGGCCGCGGAGCTCCTCGTAGATCCGGTGCGCGAGGTCGCCCAGGTGGCAGTAACCGCAAGCGCCCGCCTCACGACGCCAGCCGGCGAGTGCGTGTTGCAGACGCGGCAGGTCGTCGTCGGCGTACGGACGCGGCGTGAGGATCCCTCGCGTCACTGGAATCTCCGGTCCGGGCTCAGGAGTCACCCAACGGCGCATAGAGGTCGACCCGGACACCGTCGGGATCCAGGACGGTCGCGTAGCGCTGGCCCCACGGCGCGTCGAACGGCTCGACGTGCGACCCCGCGCCGAGAGCAGCAAGCTCACCATGCAACCGGTCGACCTCCGCGGGCGAGCTGCAGCGCGCCGCGAGCGTGAGCCGACCGGCGCTCGGGCCGGACCAGGTGTCCTCCGAGAACGACTTCATCACCTCCTCACTGTCGATCATCAGCCGGATGCCGCCGAGCTCACACTCGAGGTGCGTCTCGTCAGTCTCCGTAGGCTCCGGCAGGTCACAGCCCACCGCACGGTAGAACGTCACCGTGCGGGCGAGGTCGGCGGCGACGAGGCCGATGGCGTCAATGCGTGGACGTGCTGTCATGTCTCGCAGGCTAGACCGGCGCTCCGACAACCGCCCGTGCTCGGTCAGGGGCCTTGGCGGCGTCCGGCCCGACGGGTACGGGGAGCGAGGTTGGTGTCACCGAGCTCGGTGAGGATGCCCTCGAGCAGTAGTCGGAGGTCGCGGATCTCGGTGCGCCCGAACCGCTTCTGCCAGTCAGCCTCCAGATCCGCGAAGACCGGGCGCGCGGTGTCCTGGCTCCACCGACCCTTGTCGGTCAGCCGGACGAGCTTGGCCCGGCTGTCCGCGGGGTCGGGCTCCACGACGACATAGCCGTGCGCCTCGAGATGCGCGACCTGCTGGCTGATGGCCTGCTTGGTCACCCCCGACAGGTCGACGAGCCGGCTGAGCCGGACCCCCTCCGCGCCGTGCAGGTGCCGCAGGACGTTCGTCCCCAGTGCGAGCGATAGGCCCTCGATGCCCAGCTCGGCGATCCGCCGGTCGTACTCAATGGCGAACACCGCCTGCACGCGCCCGAGCAACGTGCTCAGCGGGAACGGGAACTCGAAGCCGTCGGTCACGCGGGCGGCACCTCCACCGGATCAGGCACGGGACGTGCCCTTCGTGCTGCCATCCTGCCTGAGCGCCGCCCGCGGCGCCGCCGTGCGCGCCAGCAGCGGGATCAACGCCGCAGCGACCGCGAGGTGCATCACCGCGAGCCACCCCTTGTTCTCGTCGGTGATCCCGGAGGCCGACAGCGGTGCGCCGAGCGACAGCACCAGCGCGACGACCGCGACGGTCACCCAGATCCGGCGGGCGCGAGACGTCCACCGTTCCAGCAGTGCCAGCAGCCCCCAGCCGGCGAGCGCCCCGACGAGACTCGGGATGATCACGGTCACCGCGTTCACGTCGTGCGTCTGACCACCGCTGCCGGCCGGCGCCCGAAGATCTACCCCGGCGATCGGGTCGGCGACGACCCACACGGCGAGCGCCGCGGCGACCGCACCAGCGACCGCGACCAGCCGGTCTCGTGTCTGTTCGTGCGACATGGTCCTACTCCTCAAATTAGTCAAGTACTTGACATGGTTGCTCGGATCTGACCATAAGTCAAGTGCTTGACTAAATCGGCTACTCCTCGCAGTCGCCGCCCATCAGAAGTGTTCGAGGGCGAGCCGGACGCCGAGGAGGACGAGAGCCACGCCGATGCCAGCCCCGGCTCGCCCGAGTGGAACGAGCGGGCCGACCTCGTCGCCCGCGCGATGCGGCTGATCGCCGACGGCGTGGTCGACCGTGGGGGGTGTGTCCGGGCTGGCCGGGCGGCTCGGGTACAGCACCCGGCAGGTCGAACGCCAGCTGCTGGCCGAGCTCGGCGCCGGCCCGCTCGCGCTCGCCCGGGCGCAACGTGCACAGACCGCGCGGCTGCTGATCGAGACCACGTCGATCCCGATGAGCCAGGTGGCGTCGGCGGCGGGGTTCGCCAGCGTACGCGCGTTCAACGACACGGTCCGCGAGGTGTTTGCGCTGTCGCCGACCGAGCTGCGGGACCGGGCCCGGCGTGGCCAGGCGGGTACGACCACCGGCGTCCTCTGCCTGCGGTTGCCGTACCGGGTCCCGTTGTGCGCCGACAGCCTGTTCGGGCAGCTGGTTGCGCACGCCGTACCCGGGGTGGAGGAGTGGCGCGACGGTGCCTACCGACGCACCCTCCGCCTCCCGCACGGCCAGGCCATCGTCGCGCTGAGCCCGCTGCCCGGCTTCATCAGCTGCCAGCTCGCGCTGACCGACCTGCGTGACCTGGCCATCGCGATCAGCCGCTGCCGTTGGCTGCTCGACCTCGACGCCGATCCAGTCGCCACCGACACTCTCCTCAGCCGTGACCCGGTGCTGGCCCCGCAGGTGGCAAGGAACCCGGGTCTCCGCGTGCCGCGTACCGTCGACGGTGCCGAGATCGCCATCCGTACGGTGCTCAGCCGGCGGCGGTCAGCTGCCACGAGCCGGGCCCGGTTGGCGCAGCTGGTCAGGACGCACGGGGACCGGGTCGACGACCACGCCGGCGGGCTGACGCACCTCTTCCCGGCGCCGGAGGCGCTCGCGGAGGTCGACCCGGCGGCCCTGGACCTGCCGCCCAGCCGCCGGGACCCGCTGACCGGTCTCGTCTCGGGGCTGGCGGCCGGGACCATCGAGCTCGGCGTCGGGTCCGACTGGCGACGGGCCCGCAGGCAACTTGCCGGGGTGGGCGGGATCGGCGCGTGGACGGTGGAGACCGTCGCCATGCGCGCCCTCGGCGACCCGGACGCGTTCCCCGACGAGCCCAGCGTCCGCCGGGGAGCCCGCCAGGTCGGCCTGCCCGCCGCGCGGGGCCTGCACGCCCACTCGCTGGGCTGGCGACCCTGGCGGTCGTACGCCGTGCAGTACCTGCGCGCAGCCGCCGACGGCCCGCCGGCCTGACCGCGTCCGCTTGGGTTCATCTCTTCGCGCCGGGGTGCACGTATGTACCGACGTGACCGAACCCGGGTCAGCGGGAGTCGAGGTTCTTCGGGTAGCGGAGTGTCCGTCGGTGGCCGAGACCAGGTCGAATGCCCAGTTGGGGCTCTCCTGCTGGATGTGGGTGGGTCTGCTGCAGCGGGTCCGGTTCACAGCTCCCGCGGGCGCGGCCCGTCCGGTCCGGCCACTTGGCACCGTTGCGGCGGACCACTCCGGGTCACCTCGACCCGCTGGCTAACCTGCCGCGGTGCAACGTCCGAAGAACAGGGCCGTGGAGGGCTCCAGGCTTCGGACGTCGTGCCGCGCGCTGGGGTAGGGCCGGCACCCCACCTCTCATCGACTGGCGCGTTGCGTAGGCCCGCTGTCCGGTTTGTCCCTACCGAACGCGCCAGTCAACGAGGGGTCGCAGGTCAGCTCGACATGGGAAGGCCGATGTGTGCATCCATCCACCGAGTGGTGGCAGATGGCACACCGCGTCCGACTCCGCCGCACCCGAACTCGACGTCCTCGCCCAGCTCAACCTCGACGGCCACCGACCCACCCTCCCCAGACGGCGAGTGGGGGGACAGAGGTGCAACCTCGGCGCGAGTAGGTGGGACACAAGTGCAACCTCGGCGCGAAAGAAGGTGGCGGGGCTTCAGGACAGGCCGGTAACGCGCAGGGTGATGTTGAGTCGGCCCGTTGACAGACCGGTCGCCGGGTCGGCGGTGCCCGGGTAGACCTTCGGCACGCCGTGGAACGCGAACCGCGACGGCCCGCCGAACACCAGCAGGTCGCCGGAGGCGAGGTCGAGGTCCGTGTACGGCCGG
>WHTB01000480.1 GCA_009379735.1 Propionibacteriales bacterium | reverse complement strand
TGCTGAACCACGTCGTTGACGGATCAGGCCCTCCTGTCCTCCTCCTGCATGCCGGCATCGCGGACCTTCGGATGTGGGAGCCGCAGCGGCCCCCACTCGCGGCCGAGCACACGGTCGTCGCCTGTGACCTCCGCGGGTACGGCGAGACGCCGCTGCCGCCGGAGCCCTACGCCGACGTGCACGACGTCCTGCTGCTGCTCGATCACCTTGGCATCGACGAGATCGCGCTGGTCGGGTCGTCCTACGGCGGCTATGTCGCCACCCAGATCGCGGCGAACGTGCCGGACCGGGTATCGCGGCTGGTGCTGCTGTGCGCGGCGTCGGACGCGGTCGCACCGACCGACGACGTGCGTGCGTTCGCGGAGCAGGAGGACGCGCTGCTGGAGGCCGGCGACGTCGAGGCCGCGACGGAGCTCAACGTGCGTACCTGGCTGGGGCCGGAGGCCGACGACGCGGCCGTCGAGCTGGTACGGACGATGCAGCGGCGTGCGTTCGAGGTGCAGCTGGCCGCCGGCGAGGTCGAGTCGCAGGCTCTACCGTCCGACCTCACGCAGATCACTGCGAAGACCTTGGTGGTCTCGGGGGCGCACGACCTCGAGCGGTTCGGGCTGATCGCCCGGCACTTGGCCGCCGGCATCGCGGACGCACGGCACGTCGAGCTCGCCTGGGCCGGACACCTGCCGAGCCTCGAACGGCCCGACGAGGCAACCGAGCTCATCCTCGGCGCGCTCGACTGACTTGGGTCAGCGCCTGAGGTGACGGGCCCAGACGAAGCAGAATGCCCCGTAGCACCCGATCCCGATGGCAAGAACAGTCAGCAGGTACGGTCCAAACGGCTGCTCGAGCACGGTGCGCAGCGCGTCATCGAGCCCACCCGCCTTGTCCGGGTCGAAGCTGATGGCGGCCCAGGCGAACAGCAGCCCGACGACGGCGGCAGCCACGGCCTTGCCGCCGTATCCGGCGCAGCCGAGCCAGACCGCCGCGGTGCCGAGGTCGGACGCTTCGCCCCGCGCGGTGAGCTTGAAGGACCTCGTCGCGGCTCGGGTGAGCATCCCGATGCCATAGCCGATCACCGCTAGCCCGACCAGGGCGACCAACCACCGCCCACCGGGCGCCGCCATCAACCGGGCGGTCCGGCTGTCCGCGCTGCCGCCGCCTCCCGCACCGACGGCAAGCTGGACCGACGCGTAGCCGAGCACGCCGAACAGCGCCACCTTGCCCGCTGACGCTGCGCGGTGACCGGTCCGCGCCCAGCCGTCGAGCCCGGTATGCCCGATGGCGGCCTCGATCAGCTGCCAGACGACCAGCGCGGCGAAGCCGACGCCGACGGTCCACATCAGCACGCTGCCGAACGGCTGCTCGGCCAGCTCGCGCAGGGCGCCGTGCTCGCTGGCCTCTCCGCTCGACCCGCCCCAGGCGAGCTGGAGCGCCAGCCAGGCAACCAGCACGTGCACGACGCCGTACGAGATGAGGCCGAGCCGGATCGCCAGCCCGAGCGTCGTGCTGTGCTTGGCCTCGCGGCCGGTCTGGCGCGCGGTGCTCGCGGCCGATGTCGCGTCCATGGGTGCTTTCCTCCG
>WHTB01000401.1 GCA_009379735.1 Propionibacteriales bacterium | reverse complement strand
TAGTCAGCGGATGCATGGCGACCGGGCGGCCCAGCTGCACCATGACCGAACCGCCGTAGTAGCTGACAATTCCCAACCCCCACAGGAAATGGTGCAGGTTGGTGTTGTCGCTGTAGCCGAAGAACGGCTTGGGGTTCGCCCGGATCAGCGGTGCGTCGAGATGGGCCAGCACCTTCAGCTGGTCGTCGCCGCCGATGCTCGCGATGACACCCATGATGCTGTCGTCGGCAAATGCGGCGTTGATGTCGGCGGCCCGCTCCTGCGGAGTCGCCGACGGCGCCCGGGTCGTCGGGAGCTCGACCGGCTCGAGATCGAGCACCTCGCGCAGCCGGGTGAGCCCGAAATCGAACACGTACGGGAAGGCAGCGGCCGCCGGCGAGGAAGGCGAGAGTACGGCGACCCGGTCGCCCGCCTGCAACGGGGGCGGGTGGATCAGCGTCGGCGTCGTCACCTGCGTCAGGCTACTGCGTCGACCGGTCGCCCCTCGCGCATCGCGGCGTACCCCTGGGGGTCACGGTGCAGCAGGTCCTTGCGGGTACGTCGCCGGTAACGCCAGATCTGCAGCCCGCCGACGGCCCAGAGCACGTACTGCACCGCCATCGCGACCCGGAAGTCGCCCGCCGCGTAGCCCGCCGGCGACCCCGAGGTGAGCAGGTCGAGCACGACGCCGATGCCGAGGATCCCCAGCAGGGAGGCGACGAACCCGCCCACGTTGACGATGCCGATCGCGCTGCCGAGCCGGTGCGAGGGGTTGAAGGTGCGGGCCAGGTCGAAGCCCACCATCGAGCCGGGACCGCCGACACCGACGACGACCGCGAGCAGGCCGAGTACGCCGACCGGGGCCGGGCCCGGCCAGAGCACGACCACCGTCCACATCACGACGATCGCGGACACGATGCCGAGCACCAGCGTCGAGCGCTGGAACGGGCGGGTCGCCACCGTGCGGCCGATCACCGGCCCCACGACGATCGCCGACGCCGTGACCAACGACAGCACCAGGCCGGCCCGCCCGGGTGACAGGTCGTGCACGGTGACGAGGAACGGGAAGCCCCACAGCAGCGCCATCACGTTCGCGCTGAACTGCGAGGTGAAGTGGGTCCACAGGCCGAGCCGCGTGCCCGGCTGGCTCCACGCCTGCCGGAGCTCAGCCGTCACGGCCCGCGGACGCAGCGGCATCCGCGCCGGCTCGTGACCGGCCGGTGTGTCCCGTACGACCGCGAGCAGCACCACCGCGAGCACGACGCCGAGCGCCGCGGCGGTCAGGTAGGTGCGCTCCCAGCCGAACCCACGCAGCGCCGCGGACAGCGGTACGGCGGCGACGATCGCGCCGAGCTGGCCGATCATGCCGGTCAGCTGGGTGATCACCGGGCTGCGCAGCGGCGGGAACCAGAACGACACGAGCCGCAGGACGCTGATGAAGATCATCGCGTCGCCGATACCGACGAACGTCCGCGCCAGCAGGCCGGTGGAGTACGACGTGGCAAACGCGAACCCGACCTGGGCGAGCGTCATCAGCGCCAACCCGGTCAGCAGGATCCGGCGCGGGCCGAACCGGTCGAGCAGCACGCCGACCGGGATCTGCATCGCGGCGTACACGAGCAGCTGAAGCATCGCGAACGTCGACAGCTGCGCGGCCGTGACGCCGAACCGGTCGGCGGCGATGATCCCGGCGACGCCGAGTGAGGTGCGGTGGAAGACGGCGAGGAAGTAGACGCTGAGCGCGGCGGCCCAGACCAGCCAGGCGCGGCGACCACCGAGGAGCGCGGCGGTCATCGGCCGCCCTGTGCCTGCGCCGTGGCCCGCTGCAGGTGCGAGTCGATCAGGGCGACGAACGCCCGCTCGTCGTCGCCGCGGAGCAGGGCGACCAGCGCGGTGTGGTCGGCGATCGCGGCGTCCATCCGCTCGTCGGAGACCCGCATCACCGAGACGCTGATGCACAGCTGGCGCTCGCGCAGGCTGCGGTAGAGCCTGGTCAGGATGTCGTTGCCGGCGGCCGCGACGATGCGCTCGTGGAACGTACGGTCGGCGGCGCTGAACTCCGGTAGGTCGCCGACGGCCCGGTGCTCGCGCATCGCGTCGACGTACGGCTCCAGCTCGTCGGCCAGGTCACGGCGGGCAGCGAACGCCCGGGGCGCGGCGAACGTCTCGACCAGCAGCCGGGCCTCGAGCACGTCGGCGGCCTCCTGGGCCGTGACCGGGACGACCAGCGCGCCCTTCTTCGGGTACAGCCGCAGCAGCCCCTCGGACTCGAGCCGCAGCAACGCCTCACGTACCGGCGTGCGGGACACGCCGGTGTCGTCGCTGAGCTGTCCCTCGGTGAGCAGGTCGCCGCCCGGGTACGTCGCGTCGAGGATGCGCGCCTTGACCAGGTCGTAGACCCGCTGAGTCGCCGACGGACGGGCGGCAGCAGTAGATGCATCCATGATGTATCTATGATGCGGCATCGCCGAGGCGCCGGGTCACGCCGTACGCGTGCGGTGAGACCGACCACACACCGTGAGACTGGGCGGCGTTGGTCCAACTGCTGTTTGGTACGGGGGCGCCCCGTTCCAGACCTATTGGAACGGGGCGCCCCCGTACCAGAAAAAACGACGGCCGGGTGGGTCAGTGCAGCAGGGCGGTGCCGGGCTCCTCGATGATCGCGGCGACGTCGGCGAGGAACTTCGAGCCCTGCTCGCCGTCGACGATCCGGTGGTCGAACGACAACGCCAGCGTCGTGACCCAGCGCGGCCTGACCTTGCCCTTGTGCACCCACGGCAGCTGCTTGATCGAGCCCAGGCACAAGATGCCGGACTCGCCGGGGTTGAGGATCGGCGTGCCGGCGTCGACACCGAAGACACCGACGTTGGTGATCGTGAACGAGCCACCCGCCATCTCGGCCGGCTGCGTCTTGCCGTCCCGCGCGGTCTGGGTCAGGGC
>WHTB01000233.1 GCA_009379735.1 Propionibacteriales bacterium | reverse complement strand
GTTTTGCTGGATCTGCAGTGGCGTGTAACACTGGGCGGAGTCAGCCAGGCATCCGGGAGGCGTCATGTACGGCAACGACTTCGGCACCCCCACCGAGCCGGAGCAGCCGGTCGCGGCAGCCACCGACGACGAGCTGCAGCAGGAGTTCCAGGCCCTGATCGACGGTGACGGCCGGATCGAGCCGCGGGACTGGATGCCGGAGGCGTACCGCAAGGGGCTGATCCGGCAGATCGCCCAGCATGCACATTCCGAGATCATCGGCATGCAGCCCGAGGGCAACTGGATCACCCGTGCCCCCAGCCTGCGCCGCAAGGCGATCCTGATGGCCAAGGTCCAAGACGAGGCGGGCCACGGCCTCTACCTCTACGCCGCCGCGGAGACCCTCGGCGCCGACCGTGCCGACCTGCTCGACCTGCTGCACACCGGCAAGCAGAAGTACTCCTCGATCTTCAACTACCCGACGCTGACCTGGGCCGACATGGGCGCGATCGGCTGGCTCGTCGACGGCGCCGCCATCGTCAACCAGGTCCCGCTGTGCCGTTGCTCGTACGGCCCGTACGCCCGCGCGATGATCCGGGTCTGCAAGGAGGAGTCGTTCCACCAGCGCCAGGGCTTCGAGATCCTCCACACCCTGAGCCAGGGCACCGACGCCCAGAAGGCGATGGCTCAGGACGCCGCCAACCGTTGGTGGTGGCCGAGCCTGATGATGTTCGGGCCTCCCGACGACGAGTCGCCCCACTCCGCGCAGTCGATGCAGTGGGGCATCAAGCGGTTCAGCAACGACGAGCTGCGGCAGCGGTTCGTCGACATGACGGCGCCGCAGGCCGAGGTGCTCGGCATCACGCTGCCCGACCCCGACCTGAGGTGGAACGACGAGCGCGGCTCGTACGACTTCGGCGAGATCGACTTCACCGAGCTGTTCGAGGTGATCAAGGGCAACGGTCCGTGCAACAAGCAGCGGCTGGAGCACAGGGTACGTGCGCACACAGACGGCGCCTGGGTCCGGGAGGCGGCCGACGCGTACGCCGACAAGCAGGCCGCCAAGGGCCGGAGGGCCGTCGCATGAGCGAGCCGACGCGTCGGGACTGGCCGTTGTGGGAGGTGTTCGTCCGGGCCCGGCGAGGGCTGTCCCATGTGCACGTCGGCTCGCTGCACGCCCCTGATGCACCGATGGCCGTACGCAACGCGCGTGACGTCTACACCCGCCGTCAGGAGGGCGTGTCCATCTGGGTCGTGCCCGCCGCGCAGATCACCGCGTCGAGCCCGGACGAGAAGGACGCGTTCTTCGACCCGGCCGCCGACAAGATCTACCGGCACCCGACGTTCTACGACGTACCCGAAGGCGTGGATCACCTGTGACCACGCCAACCGACCGCACCGCAGACCGCACCGCCGACCGCACGGCCGTGGTGACCTACACGCTTCGGCTCGCCGACGACGCCCTGGTGCTCGCGCACCGGCTGGGGGAGTGGATCGCGGCGGCGCCACAGCTCGAGGAGGACATCGCGGTCGGCAACATCGGGCTCGACCTGCTCGGTCAGGCCCGCGCCCTGCTGACCTACGCGGGCGAGACCGAGGGCGCCGGCCGCGACGAGGACGCGCTCGCCTACTTCCGGGACGAGCGCGACTTCACCAACTGCCAGCTGGTCGAGCTGCCCGGTGGCGACTTCGCGGCGACGATGGCCCGGCTGCTGGTCGTCGCCTGCTACCAGTACGAGCTCTACCGCCGACTGGCCGACAGCACCGACGAGACGCTGGCCGCCGTCGCCGCCAAGGCGGTCAAGGAGGTCGACTACCACCGCGACCACGCGACGCAGTGGGTGCTGCGGCTCGGTGACGGCACCGACGTCTCGCACCAGCGCATGCAGGCGGGTCTCGACCTGGTCTGGCCGTACGTCCACGAGCTGTTCGAGGTCGACGAGCTCACCACCGCGCTGGCCGCGGCCGGCGTCGCGGTCGACCCGGCCGAGCTGCGCGAGCCCGCCCTGCAGGCCGTCGAACGCGTCGTCGCCGAAGCCACGCTGACCGTGCCCGACATGCGGCCGGCGGTCACCGGTGGTCGCCGTGGCGTGCACACCGAGCACCTGGGCTACCTGCTCGCGGAGATGCAGCACATGGCCCGCTCGCACCCGGGGGCCCACTGGTGAACACGACTGTGACCGCGACCGCGGCCGACCTCCGCGAGGTCGTGGCCGCCGTGCCCGATCCCGAGATCCCGGTGATCGGCATCGACGACCTGGGCATCCTGCGCGCCGTGGAGGTCGACGAGCACGGCCACGTCGACGTCACGATCACGCCGACCTACTCGGGGTGCCCGGCGATGGAGGCGATCCAGGCCGACGTACGCACGGCCCTCGCCCGGCACGGCCACCACGACGTGACCGTACGCCTGGTGCTGTCACCGGCCTGGACCACCGACTGGATCACGCCGCACGGCCGCTGCCTGCTCGAGGAGTACGGCGTCGCCCCGCCCGCTGCCCGTGCCGCCGATCGGGCCGCCGGCGGGCCGATGGCGTTGACGTTGTCGGTGCGCTGCCCGCAGTGCGGCTCGCCCGACACCCGTGAGCTGTCGCGGTTCGGCTCGACCGCGTGCAAGTCGTTGTGGTCGTGCAACGCCTGCCGCGAGCCGTTCGACCACTTCAAGACCCTGTGAGGCTGCGGTGAGCGCCCGTCACGCCGTCTTCCACACGTTGCGTGTCGCCGAGGTCGAGCGGCTGCTCGACGACGCCGTCGCGATCACCTTCGACGTGCCGGCCGACCTGGCCGACGACTACGCGTTCGCGCAGGGTCAGCACCTGACCGTGCTGATGCCGGCCAACGGTTCCGGCGCCGGCGCCGACGTGGTCCGCCGCAACTACTCGATCTGCTCGCCGGTGTCGTCGGGCCGGCTGCGGATCGCCGTGAAGCGGCTGGCCGGCGGCGCCTTCTCGTCGTACGCGATCGACTCTCTTGCGCCCGGCGACGACCTCGAGGTGATGACGCCCACCGGAAGGTTCTACACCGAGCTCGACCCGGCCAACGCCAAGCACTACGCCTGCATCGCCGCGGGATCGGGGATCACCCCGATGCTCTCGATCGTGGCGACGACGCTCGAGACCGAGCCCGACAGCCGGGTGACCCTGCTGTTCGCCAACCGGACCAGCAAGACGGTGATGTTCCTGGAGGAGCTCGAGGACCTCAAGGACCGCTACCGCGAGCGGTTCCACCTCGTGCATGTGCTCAGTCGGGAGCCGCAGGAGGTCGAGCTGTTCTCCGGCCGGCTCGACGGTCCGCGGCTGCAGCGGTTCCTCGACACCCTCGTCCCGGTCGACGACGTCGACGAGTGGTTCCTCTGCGGTCCGTACGACATGGTCGTCGCGCTGCGTGAGGTGCTGATGGCCGCGGGTGCGCAGAAGCGGCACATTCACGCCGAGCTGTTCCACGTGGAGTCCGCGCCACCGGCGCGTCGCAGCGTCGAGCCGGTCGGTGGCGAGGAGGGTGCCGCGGTCACGATCGTGCTCGACGGCCGGCGGTCGGAGTTCCGGCTGCCCGCCGACGGCGTACCCGTGCTCGAGGCGGCCCTGGCCGTCCGGTCCGACGCGCCGTACGCCTGCCGAGGCGGCGTGTGTGGCACCTGTCGTGCCAAGGTCGTCGAAGGAAGTGTCGAGATGGACCAGAACTGGGCGCTCGAGCCCGACGAGATCGAGCGTGGCTACGTGCTGACCTGTCAGTCACATCCGACCAGCGACGCGGTGCTGCTCGACTACGACGCTTGACGAGGGCGCTTTACTAGGGCGTTGACTGGGCGCTTGACTAAAGACGCTCGACGAGGACGCTTGGCCGGGACGCTTGGGTTACCTGGTCGGATGCGGGGTAGAAGTGGCTGCGGACGAGCACGGACTCGCGGAGGAGAAGCATGTCTGAGACCTACCACGACGACCGATTGGTCCTCGGTGGAGACGACGAGTCGCGATCGGACTACGCGGCCGAGGAGCTGAGGGAGCGGCAGCGGGAGGAGTACGGGGGTCTGCACGTCGGCGCGGCGTTCTACGGCTGGCTGGTCGCCGCGGCGATGGCCGTGCTGCTGGCGAGCCTGGCGGGTGCGATCGCGACCGGCGTGGGAGCGTCGTTCGACATCAGCCGCGCCGACCTGGACCGGGAGTCCGAGACCCTGACCGTCGCCGGTCTCGCCCTGATCGGCGTGATCGTGTTGATCGCGTACTTCGCCGGGGGGTACGTCGCCGGCCGGATGACCCGGTTCGACGGCGGGCGGCAGGGCGCCGGCGCGTGGGTGATCGGCGTGCTCACGCTGCTGGCTCTCGGTATCGTCGGCGCGGTGTTCGGGCGCCGCTACGACGCGTTCGACCAGGTCGACCTGCCGGCGAGCGTGGGCTCGACCGAGACCCTCAGCCTGGGGCCGGCGCTGGTCCTCGCGGCCGTGGTGCTGGCGACCCTGCTGTTCGCGATCCTCGGCGGCAAGGCCGGCAACCGCTACCACCGCAAGGTCGACGGCTACCGGATCTGATGGGGCGCCCCGTGCCAGTGGAGCAGGTGGCGGACGACGCCGACGCCCATGCCGAGGGCGGGCCAGACCGGCCAGGGGTACCACGACCCGGCGGTCAGGCCGACGCTCAGCCAGATCGCGACGAGCAACGCCATCACGCCGACGTAGGACGCGAGGTGCGCCTGCAGGCCGATCCGCGCCCCGCGACCGCTCCGGCGGGTCGGCTGCTCGCGTGGGAGGTCGCGCCCGAGGCTCGCCAGGTCGGCCTGGGTTTGCGCGCTCATCGCCGCGGCCAGCCGGGTCTCGAGCTCGCGGTCGTCGAGGTATCCGCGCGCGTAGGCGTCGGACAGCCGACTGGCGGCCCGCTCGCGGTCGGCGTCGCCGACCCGCTCGGTGGGTGAGGCGCTGCGCGTACGCCGTTCGAGCACGTCGCCGCGGTCGTAGGTGGTGCGGCACATGGTGACCTCCCGATCCCCCAGACAGTCCACTGTGGACAGTGCTGTCTCCATCGTGTACCGTCCACAGTGGACTGTCAAGCCCTTCGACCGAACGGACAGCGATGAACGCGACCGCGGCGGCACTGTTGGGCCTTTTGGACACCAGCGGGGACGAGCTGACCGGTGGGGAGCTGGCCCGCCTCGCCCAGACCCGGATCGGTGACTTCTGGACCGTCACCCGCAGCCAGGTCTACCGCGAGCTGGCCACGCTCGAGCAGCAGGGCTACATCAAGGCCGGGGCCACCGGGCCACGTGACGCCCGCCCGTACCGGCTGACCCGCTCCGGCCGGTCGACGTACAAGCGCTGGCTCGTCGAGGAGCTGCCGGCGGCGACCGTGCGGGTGCCCCTGCTGCTGGCCCTCGCGTTCGGATCGGTGCTGCCGGCCGACAAGCTCCGCGCCCTGGTCACGGCCAGCCGAGACGAACACGCGCAGCGGCTGGCCGGCTACCGCGAGCTCGAGGTCGAGCTGCGCGAGGCTGATGTCGACCCGTACACCCGCGCGACGCTGTCGTTCGGGATGCACTACGAGGAGGCGGTGCTGCGCTGGTTCGAGGCGCTGCCGGCCGACATCGCGCCGCGGTCCTGATCGACACCGCGTGGGGTGCCGGGGCCGTCGGCGCCCGCTGTTAGTGTCGATGCCGTGCGGCAGTATCTCGATCTCGTGCAGCGGGTCCTCGACGAAGGCGTCCCCAAGGGCGACCGCACCGGCACCGGCACGCTGAGCGTGTTCGGCCACCAGATGCGGTTCGACCTGACCGCAGGGTTCCCGCTGGTCACCACGAAGAAGGTCCACCTCCGGTCGGTCGTCGGCGAGCTGCTGTGGTTCCTGCGCGGAGACACCAACGTGCGCTGGCTGCACGAGCATGGAGTCACGATCTGGGACGAGTGGGCCGACGCCGACGGCGAGCTGGGCCCCGTCTACGGCTACCAGTGGCGGTCGTGGCCGGCGCCCGACGGCGTTCACATCGACCAGCTGGCCCAGGTGGTCGAGCAGATCCGTCGTGACCCCGACTCACGCCGTCACATCGTCAGCGCGTGGAACGTCGCCGACATCCCGGCGATGGCACTCGCGCCGTGCCACACGCTGTTCCAGTTCTACGTCGCCGACGGCCGGCTGTCGTGCCAGCTCTACCAGCGGTCCGCCGACGTGTTCCTGGGGGTGCCGTTCAACATCGCGTCGTACGCCCTGCTCACCCACCTGGTCGCCCAGGTCACCGGGCTCGAGGTCGGCGACTTCGTACACACGTTGGGTGACGCACACCTCTACAGCAACCACCTCGACCAGGCCCGGCTGCAGCTGACCCGCGAGCCGCGCCCGCTGCCCGAGCTGTGGCTCGATCCGGCCTGCCGCGACCTCGGCGACTTCGGCCTGGACCACATCAAGGTCGGCGGCTACGACCCGCACCCAGGCATCAAGGCACCGATCGCGGTATGACCGTCACGCTGGTGGCGGCCGTCGCCCGCAACGGGGTGATCGGCCGCGACGGGGACATCCCGTGGCGGCTGCCGGGTGAGCAGCAGCGGTTCAAGGAGGTCACGCTGGGCCACGTGCTGGTGATGGGCCGGCGCACCTACGACTCGATTGGCCGTCCGCTGCCCGGGCGTACGACGGTCGTGGTGACCCGGCAGCCGGGCTGGCGACCCGCGGACGGCGCCGACGTACTCGTGGCGTCGACTGTCGACGACGCGCTGGCCCGCGCGGCCGAGGTGGACGACGAGGTGTACGTGGCCGGTGGCAGCCAGGTCTACGCCGAGGCGCTCGCGCGCGCCGACCGGCTGCTGCTGACGTTGGTCGACGCGGCGCCGGAGGGCGACACGGTGTTCCCGCCGGTGGACTGGAAGCAGTGGGCCGAGGTGGCCCGTGAGCCGCACGACGGCTGGAGCCTGGTGACGTACGAGCGCGTCGCCCCCTGAGTCGGCGGGCGGACGGCGGTCAGGGCGTGAGGGCCCAGGCGGTGGCGCTGTCGGTCCGGCCGAGGCGAGCCGGCACGGTGACCACGCAGGCCGTCTCGCCGTGTTCGATGCAGACGCCGTCGAGGTCGGCCGCTTCGTTGCTCACGGCGCACAGCCACACCAGGTCGTCGATCACACCCCTTCGATACTCGCCCCAGATGACCGAAAAACCAACGCGGAGTGGACCTTTCGACCAGTGAGGGGCGGGTGCTAGGCGCTGCGTGATGACGTCGTTACAGTGCGTGGGAATCACCGAAAAGTTCATGATTAGTTGCAGATTCTTGTAACGCGGGGGACGGCTGCACCGATAGACCAGGTGAAGCCCCGTTGCTGCCCGGACCCCCGAGCGGACAGCAACGGGGCTTTAACCATCCCTGAAGGCGACCGGCGCAGTCCACCCGTGTCCGCGGGTCGGTCGGCACCGCGCGGC
>WHTB01000254.1 GCA_009379735.1 Propionibacteriales bacterium | reverse complement strand
GCAGCGTCAGCCCTCGGGTGGCCGGCGCCGCCGTCCGTCGTACTCCCGCGGCACCAGCATCTGCCGGCGAGGTGTTCCGGCTGATCCGCGAGGAACGGGCCACGACCCGCAGCGAGGTCGGCCGACAGACCGGGCTCTCGCGGTCCGCCGTGGTGGCCCGGCTGATGGCGCTGGTCGAGCACGGGCTCGTGGTCGAGACCGGCGACGGCCCGTCCACCGGTGGGCGGCCGCCGACCCGGCTGCGCTTCAACGCCGCCGGCGGCGTGGTGCTGGCCGCGGCCATCGGTCGCAGCCGCACCCAGCTCGCCGTCTGTGACCTGGCGGGCGAACCGCTGCTCGAGCGCGACTACGACCGCGATGTCAGCGTCGGCCCGGACACCGTGATGGCCCAGCTGGCCGAGCAGCTGCACGAGATGCTCGAGGAGTCCGCGCACGAGGTGAGTGCAGTACGCGGCGTCGGCATCAGCATCCCCGGCACCGTGGACGTGGCCCGCGGCTGCAGCCTGAGCTCGCCGGTGATGAACGGCTGGGACGGCGTGCCGCTCGCGCCGTACCTCAGCGGCACGGTCGACGCGCCGATCCATGTCGACAACGACGTCAACGTGATGGTGTTGTCGGAGCGGCGCGGACATCTGCGTACGTTCTCCGACGTCCTGCTGGTCAAGGCGTCGACGGGTATCGGCGCCGGGCTGGTGGCCGGCGGGGTCCTGCTGCGTGGCGGCCTCGGGGCGGCGGGGGAGATCGGGCACACCCGGATCCCCGACGCCGGTGGCGTGCCGTGCCGCTGCGGCCAGGTCAACTGCGCCGAGGCCGTGGCGGCGGGCTGGGCGCTGGTGCGCACGATGCAGCAGGAGGGCAGGCCGGTCAGCCACATCCGCGAGCTGGTCGACCTGGCCGTGGCGGGCGACGCCGACGCGGTCCGGCTTATCCGGGAGGCCGGACGTCGGCTCGGTGAGGTGCTGGCCGGCGCGGTCAACCTGCTCAACCCGCAGGCACTCGTCATCGGTGGCGACATGGCACTCGCGTACGACCCGCTGGTGGCCGGGCTGCGCGAGACGATCTACGCCCACTCGACCGCGTTGTCGACCCGCGACCTGCAGATCGTGCCGGCCACCTGGGGCCAGCGGTCCGGCGTCATCGGGTGCTCGGCGATGGTGCTCGACGAGGTGCTGTCGCCGCCGGCCGTGGACGCGGCGCTCGCCGGGCACTGAGCCCGGTTTTTGCCCACAGGGCTGGATTTCCGGGCCGCTGTCCACAGCCGCCGGCGGTGGTGGTGACGCGGCCCTGCGATTGCGGCACCGTCGTACCCATCAGCCTGACGACGGGAGACAGCAATGAGCGATGTGCAGGTGATCCTCTACGGGTACGTCGGCAACGAGGTCGACTTCAAGCAGACCCAGCGCGGTGAGGTAGCGACGTTCCGGGTCGGCACGACGCCGCGGATCAGGGACGGGCGGGGCGGGTTCCGCGACGGTGAGACGGTCTGGACGACGGTGACGGCATGGCGCACCCTCGCCCAGAACGTCTCCTCGTCGGTCAGCGTCGGCGACCCGGTGGTGGTGATCGGCAAGACCCGGATGAAACGCTGGACCAACGACAAGGGTGAGCCCCGCGAGCGGCAGCATGTCGAGGCGACGACGGTCTGCCACGATCTCGCTAAGGGCACGAGCGTGTTCCGGAAGACGCCCCGGGCCGCACCTCCACCGGACGACGAAGCGGTCAACGAGATCATCGAGCAGGTGGAGCAGGGTCCGATCTCGGTCAACCCGTCGACCGGCGAGGCGCTCTATCCGGAGCCGCCGAAGGAGGCGGCGCCTGGCGACGACGCACACAGGGCTGCCTGAGGCGGTGGCCGAGATGGCCGAGGGTCGCCCGAGGGTTGCCCAAGGGTGCAGGGCGGGGCGGTGTGACGGTTGGCCCGATTGGGGAATCACGCCTGCTTCGCCGTAGGCTCGCCGGCATGGCTGAGTACGTCTTCACGCTGCGCAACGTGCGCAAGGCCCATGGCGACAAGGTGGTCCTCGACAACGTCACCCTGTCCTTCCTGCACGGGGCCAAGATCGGTGTCGTCGGTCCCAACGGCACGGGCAAGTCCACCCTGCTCAAGATCATGGCGGGGTTGGACCACCCTTCCAACGGCGACGCGGTCCGCGACCCCGACGCGACGGTCGGGATGCTGCAGCAGGAGCCCCCGCTGACCGAGGGCAGGACGGTGCTCGAGAACGTCGAGGAGGCCGTTGGCGAGGTCAAGGCCAAGCTCGAGCGGTTCAACGCCATCTCGGCCGAGCTGGCCGAGCCCGACGCCGACTACGACAAGCTGCTGGCCGAGATGGGCGAGCTGCAGACCGACCTCGACCACGCGAACGCCTGGGACATCGACTCCCGGCTCGAGCAGGCCATGGACGCGCTGCGCTGCCCGCCGCCCGACGCGCTGGTCGACCCGCTGTCCGGCGGCGAGCGCCGACGGGTCGCGTTGTGCAAGCTGCTGCTCCAACAGCCCGACCTGCTCCTCCTCGACGAGCCCACCAACCACCTCGACGCCGAGTCGGTGCAGTGGCTCGAGCAGCACTTGGCCAAGTACCCCGGCGCCGTCCTGGCTGTCACCCACGACCGGTACTTCCTCGACAACGTCGCGCAGTGGATCCTCGAGCTCGACCGCGGCAAGACCCACCCGTACGAGGGCAACTACTCGACCTACCTCGAGACCAAGAAGCAGCGCCTCGTCGTCGAGGGCCGCAAGGACGCCAAGCGGCAGCGGATCTTGGAGCGCGAGCTCGAGTGGGTGCGGTCCAACCCGAAGGCTCGGGCGACGAAGAGCAAGTCTCGCCTGGCCCGCTACGAGGAGCTGGCCGCCGATGCCGAGCGCAACCGCAAGTTCGACCTGCAGGAGATCAACATCCCGGCCGGCCCGCGGCTCGGTGACGTCGTCCTCGAGGCCAGCGACGTGCACAAGAGCTTCGGTGACCGCGAGCTGTTCGACGGCCTCGACTTCTCGCTGCCGAAGGCCGGGATCGTCGGCGTCGTCGGCCCCAACGGCGTCGGCAAGTCGACGCTGTTCCGGATGATCATCGGCGAGGAGACCCCCGACCAGGGTGCTCTCAAGGTCGGCGACACCGTCCGCATCTCGTACGTCGACCAGAGCCGCGGCGGCATCGACGGGAAGAAGAACGTCTGGGAGGTCGTGTCCGACGGGCTCGACCACATCAAGGTCGCGAACTTCGAGATGCCGTCTCGCGCGTACATCGCGTCGTTCGGCTTCAAGGGACCCGACCAGCAGAAGCCGGCCGGCGTACTGTCCGGCGGCGAGCGCAACCGGCTCAACCTCGCGCTGACGCTGAAGATGGGTGGCAACCTGCTGCTGCTCGACGAGCCGACCAACGACCTCGACGTGGAGACCCTGCAGTCGCTCGAGAGCGCCCTGCTCGAGTTCCCCGGCTGCGCCGCGGTGATCTCCCACGACCGGTGGTTCCTCGACCGGGTCTCGACCCACATCCTGGCCTGGGAGGGCGACAGCGAGAACCCCGCGAAGTGGTTCTGGTTCGAGGGCAACTTCGCCGACTACGAGGAGAACAAGGTCGAGCGGCTCGGCGTCGAGGCGGCGCGCCCGCACCGCGTGACCTACCGCCGGCTCACCCGCGACTAGGACTGCCGGCCGGCCAGACGACCTGGTCGAGGAACCGCTCGACCTCCCACCGGGTCGAGGGCGCCGGGTACGACCAGAGCGGTGGTCAGCGCCCGGCCCTGCCCGTCCGGGGCGTCGGGGCGGCCGTGCCGAGCGGCCACGCCTTGCCGTCGCCGAGGGCGTCGGCCACGGCCTTGAAGGCTCGCCCCACGGCCTCGAGGTCGTCCGGGTCGACCGCGTCGACGAGGTACTGACGGACACCCTCGACATGCGTCGGCGCGGCGTCCCTGAGTCGTTTCCAGCCGGCCTCGGTGAGCTCGGCGTACACGCCGCGACGATCGGTGTCAGCCGAGCAGCGGGCGACCAGCCCCTCGGCCTCCATCCGTGTGACGGTGTGCGTCAGCCGGCTCCGGGAGTGGTTGAGCGAGTCGGCGAGCTCGGCCATCCGCATCCTGCGGTCGGGGATCTCCGACAGTCGCACCATGATCTCGTACTCGGGCAGCGAGAGGTTGTGCTGCACGCTCAGGTCGCGGTCGAGCTGTGCCATCAGCTGCGTGGTGCCGAGCAGGTACGCGCGCCAGGCCCGCTGCTGCGGCGTGCTCAGCCACCTGGTCTTCGAGGTCGCCATGAGATCACCATAGGCGACGCCGGAATAATTGACGCTTCAATGACGTTCGAGGTATCGTACCGAAACAAGTTGAAGGTTCATATAAAGTCCCAACCCAAAGGAGTACCCCCCGCATGACTCTCCCTGAGACCACCACGCAGATCCCGGCCGGCACCTGGGCCCTGGACCCCGCCCACACCGAGGTTGGCTTCACGGTCCGCCACATCATGAGCAAGGTGCGCGGCCACTTCACCGACTTCGAGGGCAGCATCGTCACCGGCGAGACCCTCGCCGACAGCAGCGCCTCCGCCGAGATCAAGCTCGGCTCCATCGACACCCGCAACGACCAGCGCGACGACCACATCCGCTCCGGCGACTTCTTCGACGCCGAGCAGAACGTCAGCATGACGTTCTCCACCACCGCGGTGAAGGACAACGGCGGCGGCGAGCTGATCGTCACCGGCGACCTCACCATCAAGGGTGTCACCAAGCCGGTCGACCTCGACGTCGAGGTCCTCGGCGTCGAGAAGGACCCGTGGGGCAACCTCCGGATCGGGGTCGAGGCCACCGGCCAGCTCAGCCGCAAGGACTTCGGCATCGACTTCAACATCCCGCTCGAGGGCGACAAGGTGATGATCGGCGACAAGGTGTCGCTCGTCGTCGCGGCGGAGGCTGTGCTCCAGGCCTGACCACCCTCCTCGGCCCTCCGGCCTGACCCCCTCCAGGTCCGGAAGCAACCGCCGGCCGCGCACGAAATCCGCGCCGGTGCCCCCCGGCTCGACACAGCACCTGAGAGTTACTACGCCGTCGAGGCTGTTGCAATTTGAGGCGTGGCGCTCGGCCGGGATGTGGCTGGTTCGCGGAATGCTTGGGCTATGGCGCGTTCGTATCGGCTGGTTGACCGTGATCAGCAGTTCTTGTTGCCGCCGGACATGGCTGAGTGGTTGCCGGCGGAGCATCTGGTGTGGTTCTTGATCGACGTGGTTGAGCAGATCGACACGTCGGTGTTCCACCGTCGGCATCCGATGGGTGGGCCGGGTCGGCAGGCGTATGACCCGGACATGTTGTTGACGCTGCTGCTGTACGCGTATGCGGTCGGGGAGCGGTCGTCGCGGCGGATCGAGCGCCTGTGCAGCGACCATGTGGCGTTTCGGGTGATCTGCGCGCAGGACCCGCCCGATCACACCACGATCGCCCGGTTCCGCGCGGTCCATGAGGATGCGTTCGCCGATCTGTTTGCCCGGGTGTTGGTGCTGTGCGCGGGGGCCGGGATGGGCCGGGTGGGGGTGGTGTCGGTCGATGGCACGAAGATCGCCGCGGATGCGTCGATGGGCGCGAACCGGACCGAGGAGACGTTGCGGGCGGAGGCGGCACGGATCGTGGCCGAGGCGGCTGAGGTGGATGCGGCCGAGGATGCCGAGTTCGGCGACGCACGGGGTGACGAGTTGCCGCCTCAGTTCGCCGACCCGCACGGTCGTGGGGCGCGGATCGGCAAGGCGTTGGAGGAGATCAGGAAGCAACGCGAGCAGGCCGAGGAGTTGTCGGAGGCCGAGCGGGCTCGCGCCGCAGAGTACCTGCGGCGGGTCGAGGCCGGGGAGGCGCCACCGGGTCGGCCGCCGAGCGGGGTGGACGCCGCCCGGGTGGCGCGGGCTCGTCTGGTGCGGGCCAAGAACCGTCACCGCTACGCCCGCGACCGTCACCACCGCTACCAGGCCGCCACCGACGTTCGCCGCGCGGAGCGAGCCGTGGACGAGGCCGCAGCAGCCGCCGAGTCCGCCGAGTGGCCGGGTGACCAGGGTGACTCGTCGTGGGCGCGGTCACCGGCACGGGCCGGGAAGAAGAACCCGCACGCCAACACCACCGACCCCGACAGCCGGTTGATGCCGACTCGTCTCGGCTGGGTCCAGGGGTTCAACGCCCAGATCGCGGTCAGCGACGACCATCTGATCCTGGCCACCAAGCTTGTCCAGGACACCGGCGACAGCTACTCGTTCGAGCCGATGATGCGGGCCGCGGTCGACGCCGCCGACACCGTCATCGCCGCCCAACCCGACGCCCAACCCAACGGCGACGACGGGGGGTCCGGGATCGGCACGATTCTGGCCGACGCCGGCTACCTGTCCGAGCACAACCTGACCGTCGACGGGCCGGGCCGGCTGATCGCCGTAGGCAAACGCAAAGACCTGCACCACGACGCACGCGAGTACCCGACGTCGGGGCCTCCACCAGACGACGCCACACCGATCGAACAGATGCGACATCG
The DNA here is from genome assembly GCA_009379735.1 of Propionibacteriales bacterium. Taxonomy (GTDB): domain Bacteria; phylum Actinomycetota; class Actinomycetes; order Propionibacteriales; family Nocardioidaceae; genus WHTB01. The sequence goes on along the minus strand of WHTB01000254.1, from coordinate 91 downwards.
ACTCCGCACCCCCGAAGGCGCCCACACCTACAAACGCAGAGGCGCCACCGTAGAACCCGTCAACGCCCACCTCAAAGACCAAGTCGGCCTC
>WHTB01000066.1 GCA_009379735.1 Propionibacteriales bacterium | reverse complement strand
TCACCGTCACCAAGACCGAGGACCAGCTCACCCACCACCGCCCCGACGGCGCACCACTGCCCGACCCCGGACCACCACTGAGACGTGCCCAGACACAGCTCACCCTCGACACCGAGGCAGACCGCTGGCATCGCACCGACACCCGACATCCACCACGAGCCGGCTGAGCCTGCTTCAATGCACCACGGAAGTCGGACCCTGACCCCGCGAATCGGTCGCCGTTCGGCCGGTCATGCCGATGTGTCGTGCGGTGTCAGCTGCTCCGGGATCAAGGCCAACACCCGGATCGCCATCAGGATGTCGAGCCGGGCGAGCTATGACGGCGAGTCGAGGCGCAGCAGGTCGGTGATGCGCCGCGGCCGGTACGCGACGGTGTTCTCGTGGACATGCAGGAGCTCAGCGGTACGCCGCGACGAGAGCCCGGCGTCGAGGTAGGTCGCCAACGTCGTGAGCAGGCTGGACTGGGGGCGCTCCTCGCTAACTCTGACCACGAAGAACCGGTGTCAACTGGCCGAACCTGCGGTCTCGGTGACCTGTTCATGGATGTCCAAGAGGGCGAGGTCGGCGGCGGCATGTCCCGCCGCCCAGCCGAGCCCGTTGGTGGCGGACGTCTCCTTCTTGACGAGGTGCGGGAACAGCGCGTCCATGGCACTGTCCACCCTCGCCTCTTGGTCTCGGAGCACGGGGAGGAGCCGCTGCGCCTCACCGCTGTCGCTCACGACGTGCTGCGCCGCTTCGCGCAACCGCTGACCGATCCGGGCGGCGTAGGAGAACAGGAAGGACAGCCGGAAGGACCGCCGTGCGCGACACTCCCCGACTGTCGACGTGGCGGCCGTGGCGCACCATCGCCGCCGTGCCTTGAGCGAGCAACGATGTCACCAGTAGCTCGATCGCCTCCAGGTCGGGTGGATCACCCACCACCGTGCAGAATCCGGGCCGCTCCATGACTACTGAGCGGCACCGGTTGGCCATGGCCACCTCGTTGACGAGCGCGGCCTTGGCGAGCAGATAGGGCGCGTCCAGCCAGATACGTCGGGCCGCAACACGGTCACCATCTCCGGACATTGGCTGCGAGTCCGCCTGAAGCAGTCGGTCGAGCGCGTAGCGGCTGATCAACTCCTGCGCCTTGGCGGACAGGGCCTCGGCCTCCGCGTCGTACTGCGTGGACTCCGCCTTCGCAAGCAGGGCTCGCACTGTCGCCAGCTTCTTGTGATCCCCATCCGGTCCTGCCGCGGCGAGGCCGGAGCCCAACCGCGGGATGGTCGGCGGTACTTCAGGGAGTGCTCCGAGCAGGGCTGCGAGGCCGAGCCCGGAGGCGAGGCCGCCCGCTGTGTCGAGCGACACCCGCCCTCGTGCGCCAAGCCCCTCCAGCTGGGCACGCCAAGCAGGGCTCAGCCCCCTGGTGCGCACCGCGTCCTCGGTGAGCAAGTCGACGAGGAGGGGAAGGTCTGGTTCGTACGTCTGACGGCTGACGAGCTCACCGAGGTCCTCGGGGCTCCAGCCCAACTCGGCGACCTTCGTCACGACCCGCGCCAGCAGACCGCGAAGCACCTCCGCAAGAAGCGACACCGGTAGTGGGGCTATCCGCCGCCGAAGGAACTCCGCCCGCTCCAAGAGGTCCGGCGCCTTGGGGGCCGACGTGGCGATCCGTCGCACCTCAGCCACGACGAGCAGGTCGGCGAACGCAAGGGCATCGGCTCCGCTCCACTCCGACTGGCCGACGCCACCGGCGGGGCCGAAGGTGCTCCCTCGGGGCCCTCGGCGGCCGCCGCCGGCGTCCTTGCGACGCTTCGCGTCCCTGCGTTGCTTGCTGTTGCGTCCCATCGTCCTCCGTCGTGCCCGTACGTCTGGTGAGGTCGGGGTCGCCCCCGCCTTCGTCGGCGACCGCGCGTCACGCTACTGCCTGGCTCCGACGATTCCCTGGAAGGCGAGCGCGCGTCGTGCACCAGCTCGCCTGCGCCACTTCCTCACCGAGCCCGGGAGTGGTCTACCCGCTTAGTCGGCTGACGCTGCCGCGGGGTGCGACGCAGCGCGAGGCGTCGTCACTACGATCACCGCATGCCACCGATCGGTCCGCGCGCCCGATACCGGGCGAGCATTGCGCGGTACGGTGCGCGGTCAGCCCGGCTGGTCCGGCTCCGTCATCCCGCGCAGATCATCATCACCGCGTTCGCGGCCGCGATCGTGGTGGGCACGGTCCTGCTGGCGCTGCCGGTCGCCCGCCAAGGCGACGGCCGGGCCACGGTGCTGGAGGCCGCGTTCACCGCGACCAGCGCGGTGTGCGTCACCGGTCACATCGTGGTCGACACGCCGGAGTACTGGTCGACCTTCGGCGAGCTGGTCATCCTCGGCCTCATCCAGGTCGGCGGATTCGGGATCATGACGGTCGCATCGATGGTGGGCCTGCTGATCTCGCGACGGATGGGGCTTCGTTCGCGGCTGGTCGCGGCCGCCGAGACCAAGAGCGTCGGCCTCGGCGACCTCCGCTCGGTCGTCGTCGGCGTCGCCAAGGTCAGCGTCGCGTTCGAGGCCGTGACGGCGATGCTGCTGGGCGGACGGTTCATGATCGGGTACGACGAGTCAGCGGGCCGGGCCGCGTACCTCGGTGTCTTCCACGCCGTGTCCTCATTCAACAACGCCGGCTTCGCACTGTTCAGCGACAACCTCGTCGGCTTCGCCGACGATCCGTGGATCTGCCTGCCGATCGCCGCCGCCGTGATCTTCGGCGGCCTGGGGTTCCCGGTCTTGTTCGAGCTGCGCCGCCAGTACCGGCGACCGCGAGGGTGGAGCCTGCACACCAAGCTCACCCTCTCGATGACCGTGCTGCTGTTGTCGGTCGGTACGGTCTTCGTCAGCGCCAACGAGTGGACCAACCCCGGAACCCTGGGACGGCTCGATGTCCCAGGACGGCTGCTGGCCGGCTTCTTCCACTCCGTCGCCGCCCGCACCGCCGGGTTCAACACCGTCGACATCGACGCCATGGACCCAGGCACCTGGCTCGGCCTGGACGTCATGATGTTCATCGGCGGAGGCTCGGCCGGCACCGCTGGCGGCATCAAGGTCACCACCTTCGCCCTGCTGTTCTTCGTGATCTACGCCGAGGTCCGGGGTGACCCCGAGGTGACGGTGTTCGACCGTCGCATCGACCCACGGGTCTGGCGCCAGGCACTCACCGTCGCGCTGGTGTCGGTCGCCGTCGTGGTGACCTCGGCGGTGGTGCTCGTCGAGACGACACGCTTCGGCACCGACGTGGTGCTGTTCGAGGTGATCTCGGCCTTCGGCACCGTCGGCCTGTCCGCCGGCATCACCGCCGACCTCCCCCCGCACGGCCAAATGGTGCTGATCCTGCTGATGTTCGTCGGCCGGCTCGGACCGATCATGCTCGTGTCGGCACTAGCCTTGCGGGACAGGCCACGCCTGTACCGACACCCGGAAGGACGGCCCCTCATTGGCTAAGGACAGCAGCGGTCGCACCGCCGGCGTCGCGGTGATGGGCCTGGGACGGTTCGGCAAGTCCCTCGCCCTCGAGCTGATCGACGCGGACGTCGACGTACTCGGTATCGACGTGGATCCCAAGCAGGTCGAGGCACTCGCCGGCCGACTGACCCAGGTTGTCGAGGCCGACTCCACCAACGAAGCCGCACTACGGCAACTGTCCGTCGACGAGTTCGACCGGGCCGTGATCGGCATGGGCACCAACCTCGAAGCGAGCATTCTCACCGCATCCGTCGTCATCGGCTTCGACATCCCCCACATCTGGGCCAAGGCGATCAGCCATTCTCACGCCCGGATCCTCAGCCGGCTCGGCGTCCACCACGTGATCCGTCCCGAGCACGACATGGGCAAGCGGGTCGCGCACCTCGTCCGCGGCCGGATGCTCGACTACATCGAGTTCGACGACGACTTCGCCATGGTCAAGACGAAGGCACCGTCGAGCGTCGTCGACCTGACCCTCGGCGAGTCACATGTGCGAAGCAAGTACGGCGTTACCGTGGTCGGCGTGAAGCGGACCGGCGAGGACTTCACCTACGCAACCGCCGACACCACCGTCAAGCCCAACGACCTCATCATCGTGTCCGGCAAGACCAGCGACGTCGAACGGTTCAGCGACCTCACCTAGCGCGCGGGCCGGTCAGCTGAGGATCGCCCAGCCTGAGCTTGGCCGGTGGACCGCCGGTCTGCACTGACCGTCTGCCGGGGAGCAACCCGACCAGGCTGTCGACGAGTACGAACAGCAGCAGGCTCGCGCCGAGCACGGGGAGGATCCACCCGACGGCGACGGCGAGAGCAATGCCTCCCACCAGGGTCATCGGACGTACCCGGCGCCATGCCCCTCGGCGCGGCGGGCGACCGAGACGGAGCCGGTGGTCGAGCGTGGGACGCCGTACCCACCACATCCGATAGCCCCACACCACCATCGCCACCAAGACGAGCGCGAGAAGCGCAAGCGTGACCTGGTTATAGCGGCCGAACAGCAGCCCCGTGTGTACGTCGATGCCCCACCGCGCCAGCTGCGCCGCCAGTGGAAAGTCGGCAAACCGGACGACGTCCACGACCGTGCCGTCGGCCGGGTCGACGGAGACGGCGTCGGTGCGGGTCGGCCAGGACCTGTCGAGCTCCTGCACGACGTACGCGCCGGTCGCGCCGACGGGCCCCGTGATCTCCACCGGTCCGGCCAACCCCTGGTCAGCGCCGACGTCGGCGGCACTCTCGTAGCCGATGCCGGGTCCGTCGGATGTCTGCGGTGGCTCGGTCGCGCCTCCCCCGCGGTGTGCGGCGTGCGGATCTGCGTTCGGGGGTACGTCCGCAGCGACCGCCGGCGTCGTCCAGCCGAGCGCCTCGCGCAGGTCGGTGACGTTCGCTCCGGCGAAGCGGGACCAGGTCAGCCCGGTCGCCGACAGCATCAGCATGCCGAGCAGCGCCCAGGTGCCTACTGCACCGTGCCACGACAGTGTCCTGCTGCGCCGTCCTCCCACGCGGCTCGGTCGCAACCGGCGGGCTCGGCGCGGGCCGGTCCACCAGAGCGCGAGTCCTGCGAGGCCGATCACCCAGAGCCAGGACGCCGCCAGCTCGCTGTAGATGCGTCCCGGCTCGCCGAGGTGCAGTCCGCTGTGCAGCTGTTCGACCCAGGTGCGCAACGGCAACGCACCGCTGGATCCGTAGACCGGCAGCTCACCGGAGACGGCACCGGTGACAGGGTCCACGAACACCGCTTCGCGCCGGCTCTCCTCGATTTGACCACCGTCGAACAGCACCCGGGTGGCCGTCCCAGTTTCCGCGGCGGGCCGCACCGCCAGCAGCGGAAGGTCGGGCTCGGTCGTGCGCGCCGCGGCGATCTGGTCGGCCAGTCGCAGTGGCTCGCCACGGGACTCGGTGTGCAGCTGGTCGTGGTGGACGAGCTGCTCCAGCGAAGGGCTCAGCGCGTACAGCAGGCCGCTCACCGCCGCGACCAGGATGAACGGAGCCACGAAGACACCCGCACAGAAGTGCAGCCGCACCAGCATCGCCCGCACCGGTTGGCGCGGTCCGTTAGCGCGGCTGACGTGCTCAGCTGTCGTACTCGTATCCGTCTGCATGGTCCTAGTGAGTGGTCGCCCGTACGCGGTGTTGGTCACCGCCAGTCACCAGGCCCCGACGAACAGGTACCGCGCAGAGTTCCAGGGCGGTCCGCGTCAGGAGGTTCGGGCCGTCACGAGTCCGGTCGAGCTACGCAGGACCAGCTCGGTGGGGAGCACGACTTGGGGCGGGTCCCCCCGCACCGGGGTCGGGCCGGCAGCCCGGAGCAGAATCTCCACGGCTGCCCGGCCCACCTCCGCATGCGCGCCACCCAAGGTGGTCAGGCTGGGGGTACACAGGTCCGCGGCAAAGATGTTGTCGAAGCCGACGACACTCACATCCTCGGGCACCCTGACCGAGCGCTGCGTCAGACGCTGGATGACGCCGATCGCCAGCAGGTCGTTGTGAGCGACGATCGCGGTGGCGTGAGCGTGCAACGCGCTGTCTGCCGCGGCACCACCGTGGGAGACCTTCGGGGTGAATGGTCCGACCTTCTGCGCCCGCAGCCCGAGGTCTTCCGCCGCCACCCGCAGAGCCGACCAGCGGGTTGTGGCCATCCACGAGTTCCGCGGTCCGGCGAGGTAGATCAGGTGGCGGTGGCCGAGGGAGGCGAGGTGTTCGACGATCTGGCGACAGCCCTGCACGTGGTCGAGGACGACGCTGGGCAGTCCGTGCAGCTCCCGGTTCATGAGCACGGCCGGTCGCTGGCCGGCGATCTGGGCCAGGTTCTCGTCCGGCAGTCGGCTCGCAGCGAGGACGAAGCCGTCCACGGAAGGAACAAGGCGCTGAATCTGGTCGTACTCGATGCGCGGCGACTCCTCAGCGTTGACCAGGACCAACGTGTACTCCGATGCCTTGGCGCGCATCTCGGCGCCTCGGATCAGCTCGAAGTAGTGCGGGTTGGTGATGTCAGAAACGACCATCGCCACCGTGTGATGCCGTCCGGAGAGCAGGGCGCGGGCGTGCGGGTTCGGTCGGTACCCCAGGTCGGCTGCGACCGCCAGCACGTGCTCTCGGGTGCGCGCACTCACCCGGTTGGGAGTGGAGAACGCGCGGGACACCGTGGAGGTCGCGACGCCGGCAGCGGCCGCGACGTCGTAGATCGTGGAACCGGACACGGTGCCACTCAACCCCGATGGCAACAGGTTGGCAATCCCTTGCCATCGCGCTGCCGCGATCCCTAGGTTGCCTGCTGTGGCTATCGACACCATCGACACAGGCGACTCGTGGACCTGAGGTCGTTGTTCACGTCCCCGCCGAGGTGGCTCGCCCGGACCTCGCGCACGCTCACCGCGATCGAAGTGGCGATCGGTGCGGCGGCGATGTTGCTTATCTTCTTCTTGGTCCTGGTCCAAGCACTCCAGCGCTATCTCCCGCTCGACGGCTGGCCCTGGACCGGTGAGCTAGCTCGGTTCTGCCTTGTGTGGCTGACATTCGTGGTTGCCGGGGTGCTGGTCAGCCGGGACTCTCACATCTCGATCGAGATGATCGATGCGGTCGGGCGCCCGCTCGTGAGGCGCATCGTGCGGGTGATCTCCTGCCTCGTGGTCGCCGCAGTCGGGATCGGGCTCACTGCCGCGGCCTGGTCACTCACCATGGACCAAGGCATCGTGAAGTCGCCGGCCATGCGAATGCCGATGTCGTGGCTGTACGGCATCTCCCTGGTCGGCTTCGTCAGCACGACGCTCCGGGCCACCGCCGCCGCCGTGGGGTTCGCGGTGGTCGGCGTACCGGAGTCGGCGTACGAGGACGCCGAGGCACCCATCGCATGAGCCTCCTCGTCCTCTGCTTGCTCATGACGCTGCTGCTGGTCATCAGGGTGCCGATCGCGTTTGCGTTCATCGGGCCCTCGCTGGCCTACCTGCTCACGACGGACCAGTCGCTGGGGCTGGCCTTGCGCCTGGTGGCCCAGTCGACCGCCAGCTTTCCGCTGCTCGCCGTGCCGCTGTTCATCCTGCTGGGTTGCCTGGCCAATCATGCCGGCATCGCCGACCGGCTCTTCGACTTCGCCCTTGCGCTGCTCGGCCGAGTGCGCGGCAGCCTCGGCTATGTCAGCGTCGGGGTGAGTGTGGGCTTCTCCTGGATGAGTGGGTCGGCGGTCGCCGACGCGGCAGCCCTCGGCAAGCTGCAGATCCCGGCGATGTTGCGCAGTGGCTACTCCAAGCGATTCGCCCTGGGGGTGACGGGTTCGGCCTCCCTCATCGCACCGGTGATGCCGCCGAGCATCCCCGCGGTGATCTATGCCGGGTTGGCGGCGGTCTCGACCGGGGCCCTGTTCGCGGCGTCCGTTGTGCCGGCGCTGTTGATGGCCGTCGGGTTGTGCATCGTCGTGTTCTTCTGGGTCCGGCGTGACGACAACATCGTGCGTACGGAGTTCAGCTGGGTCCAGGTGTGGGCGACGGGGCGACGGGTGATCGCTCCGTTAGGCGCGCCGGTGGTCATCCTCGGCGGCATCCTCGGTGGGTTCTTCACACCGACCGAGGCGGCTGCGGTCGGTGCGGCGTACATGGCCGTCCTGGGCTTCGCCTACCGGACGTTGCGGCTGCGTGACCTCCCGAAGCTGCTCACGGAGGCGGTGCTGACGACCGGCAGCATCATGCTCATCGTCGCCTCCGCCAACCTGCTCGGCTACATCTTCGCCCGGGAGCAGGTGCCGCAACGGATCTCCGAGCTCGTCCTCGGCCTGACGACCAACGGCACCGTCTTCCTGCTGCTGGTGTTGGCCCTGTCTCTGATCCTGGGCACCGCGCTGGACGCGATCGCGGTCCTGACACTCACCGTGCCGATCCTGCTGCCGTTGAGCGTGTCCTTCGACGTCGACCCGATTGCCCTGGGCGTGCTGATGATCTTGTCCCAGATGATCGGTCTGCTGACGCCACCCGTGGGCACCGTGATCTTCGTCTTGCAAGCCATCGCACAGGCGCGGATGTCAGAGGTGTTCTGGGGGTCACTGCCCTTCATGGTCCCCTTGCTCCTGTTGTGCGTCGGCATCATCTTCTGGCCCGACGCGATCCTGTACCTGCCAAGGGAGCTGGGGCTGTGACCCCGGGCCGGCTCGACCCCCGACGCTCCATTCTCTCGGGCCTTCTCGGGCAGGGCATCAAGCCGTCCTTGACCCCGGAGATGCACGAACGGGAAGCCGGTCGACATGGACTCCGCTACGTCTACAAGATCATCGACCTGCACGACGACGAGCTCTGCCCAGACCGCCTCCGACAGCTCCTCGACTCCACCATCCGGCTCGGCTTCGATGGCCTCAACGTCACCCATCCCGTCAAGCAGCCCATGGTGTCGCTGGTGGACCGGATCACGCCGGATGTCGAGGCGATCGGCGCTCTCAATACCATCGTGATCGAGGCCGGCGTCACCGTCGGCCACAACACCGACGTCACCGGTTTCGGCAGCGCCCTGCGAGACGGCCTCCCCGCGGCGGATCTCGAGCAGGTCGTGCTGCTGGGCGCCGGTGGGGCCGGAACGGCGGTGGCGCACGCCCTGGTCCGCCTCGGCGCCCAACGCCTCCTCGTCTTTGACACCGACCCAACCCGGGCGGAGCGCCTGGCCCGCTCGATCGGACAGCTGCAGGCGGACGTCGACGTGAGCTCCATGCTCGACTCCAGTCTTCCCGACGCGCTGTCTGTCGCGTCCGGCTTGGTCAACGCCACTCCGGTCGGGATGGCGGCTCACCCCGGGACTCCGGTCAGCGCCGACTTGCTGCGCCCGGCCCTGTGGGTTGCCGACATCGTCTACCGCCCGCTCGTGACTGAGCTGCTTCGTGTCGCGGGCGCAGCTGGCTGCCGCACCTTGAGCGGAGCGGGTATGGCCGTCCACCAGGCCGCGGACGCATTCGAGCTCATCACCGGCAGGCCAGCCCACCGCGAGGCGATGTTCCGCGACCTCGACGACATGGTCGCCGTCGAGGTCGAGAGCAAGGACCGCGCCCTCAATCAGGCTCGGGAGATTTCCGGAGAAAGGAAGCAGTAGAGATGTCAGTTCGAAGAATGCGAGGAGGCATCCTGGTCGCCTACGCCATCGCGCCCGTGCTGGCGCTCGCCGCGTGCGGCGACGACGGGGGTGCTGGCGGCAAGGGTGGCGGCGACAGCGCCGACGTGAAGATCTCGCTCGCCCACAGCTACACCGAAGCTCAGCCACAGCACCGTTGCGGTGCACAGGTGATCGCTGATGAGGTCGAGAAGGCAGATGTCGGCATGACCGTGGAGGTCTTTGCCGGCAGCCAGCTCGGCGGCGATGCCGACCGGATCAGCTCGGTCGTCTCCGGTGACATCGACATGGACATTCAGGGTGCCTCCGCACTGGGCGCGGTCTACGAGCCGGTCAGCGTCCTGGACGCCGCGTACGCCTTCGACGACGGAGAGCACCTCGCCCGGTACTTCGACAGCGATGCCTCGACCGACCTCATCGAGGGGTTCGCCAAGGAGACCGGTGTCCATACACTCGGTGCCTGGTCGGCGGGGATGCGGCAGTTCACGGCGAACCAGCCCATCCGCACACCGGACGACCTCGACGGCCTGCGGATGCGGTTCCCGAACTCGCCGCAGTTCCTGATGAACGCCAAGGCGCTCGGTGCCGACGCCGTCGAGGTTGCGTACGAAGAGCTGTTCCTTGCCCTCCAGCAGGGCACCGTTGACGGGCAGGAGAACCCGATCGTCAACATCGCCGCCATCAGCCTCGACGAGGTGCAGGACGTCATCAGCCTCTCCTCCCACCAGGCCAACTCGAACCTCGTGATCATCGGCGAAGTGTGGGACGAGCTGTCCACCGAGCAGCAAGAGGTCCTCCAGTCAGCGGTCAACACGGCTGTCGACCAGGTCCCGGGATGCGTCGACGACGACGAGCAGAAGACGCTCGCCGAATGGGAGGAGAACGGAGCGCTCGAGGTGGTCGACGACGTCGAGGTCGACGCGTTCCGTACTCAGGTCGACGCGTACTTGCGGGACAACTTCAACGAGGAGCAGCTGGCTGTCTACGAGGGCATCCGGGGAACGGCTGAGTGACCACCGTGGGGGAGGTTCAGACGCTCAAAGGTCCGGTCAGTGCCGGCAACCTCGGCACGACTCTCATTCACGAGCACCTCTTCGTGGGCCACCCAGAGTTGGACCTGAACTTCCCCCATCCTGAGTGGGATGAGCCGGCGATGGTCGACGCCGCGGTCGACGGCCTGGAGCGACTGTGGGGCCTCGGCGTCCGCACGGTCGTGGACCTCACCGTGCTCGGCCTGGGGCGAGACGTCGCCCGGGTGGCCCGCGTCGCCGACCGCACGCGGATGCAGCTGGCTGTCTCGACCGGTTACTACACCGCCGATGTGCTACCTCCGTTCTTCCACACCCATGGGCCTGGCCGGCTCGTCGACGGCCCGGATCCGCTCGTCGAGCTCTTCCTCAACGACATCGAGGAGGGGTCGCGGGCACTGGCCTGCGGGCAGCCATGCTGAAGGTCGTCACCGACCGACCCGGGTTGACCGCGGACGTCCGGCGCGTGCTGACCGCGGCGGCACTCACGCACCAGCAGACGGGCGTCCCGATCACTACCCATACACACGCACCCTCGCAGAACGGCCGTGACCAGTTGGCATTCTTCATCGCCGAGGGCGTCGCGCCCGACCGGTTGATCATCGGTCACTGCGGTGACAGCGAGGACCTCGGCTATCTCCGTGAGCTGATGGACAGCGGAGCGACGATCGGCATGGATCGCTTTGGGATGGAGCACGTGCTCCCGGACGATCGACGCGTTCGGACAGTCCTGGAGCTGCTACGGCTGGGTTATGCCGAGAAGATGGTGCTCTCCCACGACGCCGCCTTCTTCAGCCGGACGACGCCACCGTCCTGGCGTACGTCCCGGGCGCCGAACTGGCACCTGGAGAACATCCCCCGCCGCATCGTGCCGCAACTCCTCGCCGGCGGCGCAACAGATCACGACATCCACCAGATGCTGGTACTCAACCCTTCCCGGCTGCTGTCGCCAGGGCTAGGCGGCGGCGCCGGAGGGGAGCAGCGGTGACTCTACGGACCTCGATCGCCACCGTATGCCTGAGCGGGACCCTGACCGACAAGCTCAGCGCGTGCGCAGAAGCCGGCTTCGACGGCGTGGAGATCTTCGAACCCGACCTGGTGGGCTCTCCGGCCAGTCCCGAGGAGATCACGGCTCTCGCGCGCCGGCTTCAACTCTCGCTGGATCTGTACCAGCCGTTCAGAGACGCCGAGGGCGTGTCCGAGGACCAGTTCCCTACGGTGCTGCGCCGAGCCCGACTCAAGTTCCGGCTGATGCAGCGGCTCGGCATCGACACCATGCTCGTGTGCAGCAACGTCGCCACGGCGACCGTGGACGACGACGCGGTGTCGGCATCTCAACTTCGGCGCCTTGGCGAGGAGGCCGAGGCCTACGGTGTTCGCCTGGCCTTCGAGGCGCTGGCGTGGGGACGCTTCGTCGATGACTACCGACGCGCGTGGCGGATCGCGGAGCTGGCCGACCACCCGAGTGTCGGCGTCTGCCTGGACAGCTTCCACATCCTGTCCCGCGGCCACGACCCTGCTGAGATCGAGCAGATCCCCGGCGACAAGATCTTCTTCCTGCAGCTAGCGGACGCTCCAGCGCTGCGGATGGATGTCCTGTCGTGGAGCCGCCATCACCGGCTCTTCCCCGGCGAAGGGTCCTTCGATCTCGCGCGGTTCGTCGGACATGTGCTCAGCACCGGTTACCAGGGGCCGATGTCGCTGGAGGTGTTCAACGACACCTTCCGACAGACCGAGGTGCTACGCACGGCCCAACAGGCGAGGCGCTCCTTGACCTGGCTCGAGGATCTGGTGGCCCGGCTCCCCCTGCAAGCCCCTCGACCAGATGTCCCCGTACGGCTTCCCGACGTCGGGCCGCCCGATGCCTTCGACTTCATCGAGGTCAAGGCCGAGGATGCCGGCGAGGTCGACACGATGCTGCGTCAGCTCGGGTTCGCGTTCCGCGGCCATCACCGCAGCAAACCGGTGCGGCTGTGGACCCAGGGTCGCGCCCGGGTGGTGTGCAATGAGCAGCAGGCGCGGGAGTGGGCCCCGACTCTCGCGGCAGTCGGCTTTCAAGTCGCCGACCCGGACGCCTCGGCCGGTCGCGCCCACCTCCTCGCCGCGCCGGCGGTCTTCCGGCGTACCCACTCCAACGAGCAGAACCTGGCCGCATTCCGCGCCCCCGACGGGACCGAGGTCTTCCTCGCCGACATCGCCGACGACGCCGGTTGGGTCCCTGAGTTCGAGGGCGGGGAGGAACCTGCGGACGACTCGTTGCTCACCGGGGTCGACCACGTCAACCTTGCCCATCCATGGCAGAGCTTCGACGAGGCGGTGTTGTTCTACAGCAGTGTCCTCTCCCTGCAGTCGGGCAGCAGCCAGGACGTCGCCGCACCGACTGGACTGGTCCACAGCCAGGTGGTGCGCAGTCGTGACGGGAAGGTACGGCTGGCCCTCAACCTGGCGCCGCTGGCGTTCGAGCATCCGCACGGGTTCCCGCAACATGTAGCGTTCTCGAGCTCGGACGCCATGGCTGCTGCGCGAGCCGCCCGGTCTCGCGGCCTTCGCCCGCTCCCGATCCCCGGCAACTACTACGACGACTTGGTCGCCCGGTTCGACTTGCCGACATGGCAGGTCGTCGAGATGCAGGAACTCGGTGTCCTCTACGACCGCGATGACGAAGGCGGCGACTTCACGCACTTCTACACCGAGACGATCGGCAGCGTCTTCTTCGAGGTCGTGCAGCGGCGGGGTGGGTACGACGGGTACGGCGCCGCGAACGCCGCGGTACGGCTGGCCGCCCAACACCTCCGCCGACAGTAAACGCGGTCATGCCGATGAGCGGTGGTCAGCGGTTGCGTTCAGTGCTGTGATGGGGAACGACGAATAGCGCCCGAGACGTCCTCGACGTGTGGCGGGAGGTTAGCTCGATGAGGGGATACGCCCTCGCATACCGCCTTGGGCTCACTCCGTGGGAGCGTTATGGCAGCGCCGCGGCGGCGAGTATCAATGCCTTGCTGGACCGGGAGGAGGCGGAGCGGTCGCGCCCGCTCGGTCGGGCGATCGATCTCGGCTGCGGCCGGGGCCAGTACACTCCCGAGCTCGCGAAGAGGGGTTGGGAGGCCGTCGGCATCGACAACATCCCGCGCGCGATCGACGAGGCGAACCGCCGGGGCGGCTCCGGCGCCACCTTCGTGGTGGGCGACGTGACCGACCTCGCGTCGGCCGACCTGGGCACGTTCGACTTCTTCTTCGACGTCGGCTGCTTCCAGGGCCTGAGCTCCGAGCAGCGTCTCGCCCAGGGTCGGGGCGTCTCTGCGCTTGCCAACCCGGGGGCGACGCTGCTGATGCTCGCCTTCCAGCCGACCAGTGTGCGCTCCGTCGCGGGTGGCGTATCGAGAGCGGAGGTCGAGGCCGCATTCTCGGGCTGGGAGATGCTCGCGGTCGAGCCAGCGGACACCACGGGGCTGGGGTGGCCGATGAACAAGACAGCGCCGCAGTGGTACCGACTTGCGGCTCCCTCGACACCTTGAAAGACCCCTGCTTTTCGCAGGTCATCCCTGAAGGAGCTGGGCCGGTCAGAGGGTTGGCCGGGTCGGCTCGCCTTCTCAGGGTCTCAACGGTTGAGGCACGTGCACACGCAGGCCCTATTGCCCTCAGGGTCGGCCAGCACGACGAACGACGGGGCGTTCTCGTCGTCGACCACCTCGCCACCCGCGGCGACCGCGGCAGCGATGCGCTCGTCGGCGACGTCGTGCGGCACCCACAGGTCGATGTGGAAGCGCTGACGCGGCGTCTCGTGTGCGTCGGTGTGCTGGAACCACAGCAAAGGCACGCGCCCACTGGGATCGACAACGTCGTCGCCCATGAGTGAGTCGGAACTCCCGGTCAGCAAGGCCGCCCAGAAGGGTCCGACGGCGGCGAGGTCGGCGGTGTCCAACGCGAGCTCGAGCTCGGTCATTGCGCTCGGCTCCGCGCCGATCCCGTGCTCGCGGGCGATCTCGCTGATCCGCCGGGCGAGGTCGATGTCGCGCTGGGTGATCTGGGAGACGTCGTGACTGATCAGCTTCACGTCCACAAAGGGGTACGTCAGTGTCACGTCGGGGTGGTGACCGGCCGACTCTGCCACCTCGGAGACGGCGGTGACGAACCTGAGACCGGTGACGAAGTCGCCGGTGAGGAACCGCGCATGGAGAGCCTGGGCCAGCTTGCGCCAGTCGTCGAGCCGGGCGTCGAGGATCTGCTTGTTGGTGAGCGTCGCCATGCCCTCAATATGTCACGGCACCGACCGAGGCAACTCCCGGCGGCTGCGGCCGCTAGGGGCATTCCTCGCTAACCCTGACGACGAAGAACGTCACGTCGTCGTCGAGGGAGACAGCGGTGCCGGCCGCTGGATCCTGCGAGCACACGACCCAGCCGGAGTCCAGAGTCTGTGCGCGATCCGCGCTTGTTGCATCCTCCGAGAAGGAGATGAAGTAGGGATCGTTTGTCGCGGCCTGCAACGCGTCCTGGGCGACCTGGAGATTCTGGCCTGTCGCGTCGGGCATCTTGAACGCGGAAGCGTCGCCAGCACTCTCCGGCTCGCCTGCGGCTGGTTCGGTTGGCTCGCCGGCGACCGTCTCGGGGGCAGGCGGTGTCTCAGTGACTGTCTTGGTGGCCGTCGCGGTCGGCGACGCCGTGTCGGTGGCAGGGGGTTGCGGGCCGGTCAGTGTGCGAGTACGCGCGGGACTGCTCGGGTCGCCATCACGATGCGCGTCAGGCTGGCTGGGATCGCCAGCGCCATGGGCCAGACCAGCGCAGGTGCCGCAAGTGCGACCGCAACGAGCGTGGCGGTGTCGAGGAGGATGAGGCCGCCGCAGGCGACGGCGGCGACCAGGACGTGGCCGTACGCGCGCCGGCTGGTCGCTGCAACCAGGGCGGCCACGACTATCAGCAGGGCCGCCGCGAAGGCCGCGCCGACGGCGCTCGGGATCGGCCAGGTCCAGACCTTGCCGGCAATCAGCGAGGTGCCCCAGGCCGCTCCGAAGATCGGGCCGGTGGCCAGCAGGATGATCGCAGCACGTCGCCCCGGCGCCTGGCGGGCGAAGGCCGCGGTGATCTGGTCGGGGTCACCGAACTCGGCGATCGCGGCAGCGGCCGCTTCGGCCGGATCGAGCCCCTCTGCCAGGTGGCGGTGAAACGTCTCCATCAGCCCGTCGCTCAGCTCGTCGACGGCGTCGGGCGGCAGGCGCCTCGTCACGGTGGCGAGGTATCGCTCAATCAGGTCGTCGCCGGCCACGGGTCTCGCTCCAGCATGGCGGTGACGGCGTCGGCGAAGTCCCGCCACTTGGCCCGCTCGCCCACGAGTTTTCGATGCCCCTTGTCGGTGAGCCGGTAGCTGCGGCGCCGCCGTCCGTCGACGACCGACCAGGACCCGGCGATGAGGGCGGCGCGCTCCAACCGGTGCAACGCCGGGTAGATGGTCCCGGTGGGAAGGTCGAACCTCCCCCGGCTCCCTGCGCGCAGCGACTCCTTGATCGCGTAGCCGTGCAGCGGCCCGTCGGCCAGCGCGGCCAGCAGGAGAACGTCGAGGTGACCCTTCAGCACTTGCGCATCAGCCCTCATAAGTAGGTATGCTATACCAAGCTGAATAGGTAGTAAACCTAGTTATGGAGGCTCACGATGGCGGAGCCGGCGATCGTCGCCCAGGGCTTGGTCAAGCGGTACGGGTCCGTCCTCGCGCTGGCCGGGGTCGATCTTCGGGTGCCGGCCGGGAAGGTGCTCGGGTTGCTCGGTCCCAACGGCGCGGGCAAGACCACCATCGTCCGCATCCTCGCGACCTTGGTGCGCCCGGACGCCGGCTCCGCGCGGGTGGCCGGAGTGGACGTGATCGGCCGACCGGCCGCCGTCCGCCGGATGATCGGGCTGTCGGGGCAGTACGCCGCCGTCGACAGCTACCTGACCGGGCGGGAGAACCTCCGCATGATCGGCAGCCTGTCCGGACTCCGCCACGTCCCGGCCCGTGAGCGAGCCGATGAGCTGTTGGACCTGTTCGACCTCGCCGGAGCGGCCGACCGCACCGCACGCACCTACTCCGGCGGCATGCGTCGCCGCCTCGACGTCGCCGCGAGCCTGGTGGCTCGACCCCCCGTTCTGTTCCTGGATGAGCCGACCACAGGTCTCGACCCGCGCGGACGGATCGGCCTGTGGGAGCTGCTGCACGCACTCACCGAGGTAGGCACGACGCTGCTGCTGACCACGCAGTACCTGGAGGAGGCCGACCGCCTCGCCGACACCATCGTGGTGCTGGACGCCGGACGGGCCATCGCCACTGGTACCGCCGCTCAGCTGAAGGCGCAGGTCGGCGGTGACCGGCTCGAGGTGCGCGCGGTCCCCGGCCACGATCCGGCCGCTCTTGCCGCGGCGTTGACCGGTCTCGGCTCCGGACCCCCGGTCGTCGACTCCGCCGCCGGAAGGGTCGTACTCCCGGTCGACGACGGACCAGGGGTACTGCCCGAGGTGGCGGTCCGGCTCGCCGCCGCCGGACTGACCGTAGCCGACCTCGCGTTGCGCCGGCCGTCCCTGGACGACGTGTTCCTGACGCTCACCGGGCAACCCGCCGCAGCGCCGTCCGAGCGGGATCCGATCGGCGTGGGGAGGACGTCATGACCGCAGTGACGGATTTCGGCCGATTGAGCGGGCCGGGCTGGCTGCTGG